>CAZPEY010000006.1:0-51027 GCA_964585665.1 uncultured Polyangiaceae bacterium
CCAGCATCGCCGCCTCGGCCTCGATGCCGCCGACGCCCCAGCCGAGCACGCCGAGACCGTTGATCATCGTCGTGTGCGAGTCGGTGCCGACGAGGGAGTCGGGGTAGACGACGCCGTTCTTCTGCAGGACGACCGAGGCGAGGAACTCGAGGTTGACCTGGTGGCAGATGCCGGTGCCCGGCGGCACGGCGCGGAAGCCGGCGAAGGCGTTCTGGCCCCAGCGCAGGAGCTGGTAGCGCTCGGCGTTGCGCTGGTGCTCGAGCGCGACGTTGATCCCGAACGACTGCTGGGAGCCGAACTTGTCGACCTGTACCGAGTGGTCGATGACCAGATCCACCGGCTCGAGCGGGTTGATGCGATCCGGATCGCCGCCGAGGCTGGCGACCGCGTCGCGCATGCCGGCGAGGTCGCAGACCGCGGGGACGCCCGTGAAGTCCTGCAAGAGCACGCGACCGGGGCGGAAGGCGATCTCCTTGTCGGGCTGCGCCTTGGCGTCCCACTTGGCCAGCGCCTCGATGTCCTCGGCGGTGACGGTGCGGTCGTCCTCGTTGCGCACCAGGTTCTCGAGCAGGATCTTGAGCGAGAACGGCAGGCGCTTGGCTTCGGGGAAGCGCGCGTAGATGGGTTGCAGCGAGTAGTAGGAGAAGCTCTTGCCAGCGACGGAGAGCGCGGACTTTGCGGAGAAGCTGTCAGCCATGGTGTGCGAACCTCGGAATAGGAAAAGGAAGTGGCTTTCGGGCGCAGTGTAACGATCGCGGCTGCGACGGGGAGGGGGAAAAATGAAAAAGTGCGGGTGGCGCGCGCTGCTCCAGAGCGGGCTGGGACGGGGCTACTTCTTGATCTTCTCGAAGAGGCCCTTGCCCGCGTCGAGGAGCTTCTGTCCGCCTGCCTTGGCCTTCTCGGCTGCGGCGTCGAGCTGCTTCTCGTCGAGGAGATCGCCCGCCGAGTGCTGGACCGCGCGCACCCAGAGGAGCGGCGCCTTGACCTTGGCGGCGAGCTCGGGGCCGAGCAGCGCGTCGAGGAGGGGCTCGAGGCCGCCGGCGCGGGCGACGAGCGCGCGCGCGATGTAGTAGCTCGAGCGCAGCCCGGTCAGTGGCAGGAAGTCCTTGCCCGCCTTGCGCACGTCGACCGCGGCCTGCTTGATCTCGGTGCGCGCCGCCTCGTCGAGGTGTGGGCTGGCAGCCAGCTTGTCGAGCGACTTGCCCGCCTCTTCGTAGCGCTTGTGGTGCGCGTGCACGATCGCCCACGCCCACTGCGTCAGCTCGTTGTCGATGCCGAGCCGATCGAGCTGCTGGAGCGCCGCCTCGAGATCCTCGATCGCCTTGTCGTTGCGCCCGAGCCCGAAGCGGTTCCACGCGCGCAGTAGGTGGGCGCCGGCGCGCAGCTCCGCGTCGACCCAGTTGTCGAGCTGCCGGATGACGAGCGGCGCGCGATCCGCGGCCGTCGCGCTCTCGACCTCGACGACGAGCGCGCTGAGCTCCTCCTCGGCGGCGTAGTGATAGCCCGCGTGGCACTGCGCCACGCCGCGCAGCCCCCGCCCGAGCGTTCGCAAGAACCACGGCCACGCCGGCTTGGCCTCGACGCGCGACAGCTCGTAAAAGAGAATCTCCGGCGTCGGGAGCTGCCCGGTGTGATCGAGGAGCCCGAGCAGGATCCAGGTGACGCCGAGGGCCATGTGCTCGGCGCCGTTGTCGTAGAAGGCGGGCAGCGGCAGCGGGCCGTTGGCGAAGACCGTCGCGAGCAGCGCGAAGTGATCCTCATCGTGCTTCTTCAAGACCGCGCGGGCGCGATACGCACCGACGAGCAGCTCGACCGTCGCCTTGAGCGGGAGCTGGTTCGCTGCGAGCTCCGTCGAGAAGCGGGTAAACGCGTCGTCGAGATCCTTGGCGACCTTGTCGACCTCGGGCGGACGCGTGCCCTTCGACGAGCGCATCATCGTCTTGAGCCCGCGGTAGGGGACGAGCGCGAACGAGTCGGTGACGCGCTTCTCGATCGCGGCGCGCTCCTTCTTGGCCTTCTCCTTGTCGTCGCTGCAGGCGACGGCGGCGAGCATCACGAAGGGCAGCGCCACGAGGGCGATCGCCTGGCGAGCGGCGTGCGTCATCGCGCCAGAGTAACACGAGTGTTGATTGGTTTTTCGTGCGCGGTACGCTGCCGCCATGAGCGCCTACTACGTCGGTGAAGAGGACAAGGTCGATCTTGGTTCGTTCGACAGCGATCCCCCCAAGGGCACCAAGCGCGAGGAGATGGATCCGAAGACGGACAAGCTCGGTGAGGAGCTGGCCGAGCTGCAGGACCTGATGTGGGGTGCGCGCACGCGCGGCCTCATGATCGTCTTGCAGGGCCGCGACACCGCTGGAAAGGACGGCGCGATCAAGAAGGTCGTCGGCTTCCTCAACCCACGCGGCGTCGGCGTCACCTCGTTCGGCGTGCCGAGCAAGGTCGAGATGGAGCACGACTACCTGTGGCGCGTGCACCAGGTCGCCCCGCGGCGCGGCGAGGTCGCGGTGTTCAACCGCTCGCACTACGAGGACGTGCTGGTCGTGCGCGTCCACGAGCTCGTCCCCGAGAAGCAGTGGAAGCGTCGCTATCGTCATATTCGCGACTGGGAGGAGCTGCTCAGCGACGAGGGGACGATCGTCGTCAAGTGCTTCCTCCACATCTCGAAGGAGGAGCAGGAGCGCCGCCTCCTCGAGCGCGAGGCCGATCCGACCAAGGCGTGGAAGCTCAACCGCGGCGACTGGGAAGAGCGCGAGCTGTGGAAGTCCTACACCGAGGCGTACGAGGACGCCCTCTCCAAGACCGCCACGCAGCGAGCGCCGTGGATCGTCGTCCCGGCCAACCAGAAGTGGTACCGCAACTACGTCGTGACCAAGGCGCTCGTCGAGGCGCTGCGGCCGTACCGCGACGAGTTCGAGGCCACGCTCGACAAGCGCGCCACGCAGAAGAAGGCCGAGCTCGAGGAGTACAAGCGCGAGCGCGCCGCCAATCCCTCCAGCAAGAAGTAGGTCGCCGATGGCATTCCTCCAAGATCCCTTCGTCCTGTCCGATCCGTACGAGCACGACTGGCTGCTGCGCGGGTACCTCCAGCGCGTGCTGCCCGAGCGGTTCTTCGTCGAGGTCGACGAGTCGCTGCGGCTCCTCTCGAAGGTGGTCAAGGACGAGCTCGAGCCGCTCGTCGTGCGCGATCGCCTCGCCGAGCCGGTGTGGACGCCGTTCGATCCGTTTGGACACCGGATCGATCGCATCGACGTGACGCGCGTCTGGGAGAAGAGCCGCGAGGTCGCCGTGCGCTTCGGGCTGGTCGGCATGGCGTTCGAGCGCAAGTACGGCGCCTGGTCGCGCGTCGTGCAGGCCGCGCACCTGCACCTGTTCGCCCCGTCCTCCGACGTCTATACGTGCCCCTTGGCGATGACGGATGGGGCCGCGCGGGCGCTCACCGAGCACGACCGCGAGCGCTTCTCCGAGGTGATCTTCCGGCTGACCACCCGCAACCCGGCGCTGGCGTGGACCGCGGGGCAGTGGATGACCGAGCGCACCGGAGGCTCCGACGTCAGCCGAACCGAGGCCGTCGCCAAGCCGCTCGGCGACGGCACCTACGCGCTCTACGGCAACAAGTGGTTCACCTCTGCGATCACCTCCGAGGTCGCGCTCACGCTGGCGCGGCCCGAGGGCGCGGGCCAGGGCAGCCGGGCGCTCGCGGTGTTCCTCGTCGAGACGAGGCAGCCCGATGGGCGCCCGAACCACCTGCAGATCCTGCGCATGAAGGACAAGCTCGGCACGCGCAAGCTGCCCACGGCCGAGCTCGAGCTCGAGGGCGCGATCGCCGTGCCCGTCGCCGGGCTCACCGACGGTGTGCGCAACATCGCTCCGGTCCTCAACGTCACCCGCCTGTGGAACGCGATCTGCTCGATCGCCGGCATGCAGCGCGCGCTGCAGCTCGCGGCCGACTACGCGCAGCGACGGAGCGCCTTCGGCAAGACGCTCGCCGAGCTGCCGCTGCACGTCGACACGCTCGCCGACTGGCAGGCCGAGCTCGTCGCCTGCTTCCACCTCGTCATGGCGACCGCCGGGCTCGCGGGTCGTGCCGACGGCGGCGAGGCGGACGCCGACGAACTGGCGCTGCTGCGCCTCTTGCTGCCGCTCTGCAAGCTGTACACGGGCAAGCAGGCGGTCGGCTGCGCCTCCGAGGTCGTCGAGTCGTTCGGCGGCGCCGGCTACTGCGAGGACAGCGGCATCCCGAGGCTGCTCCGCGACGCGCAGGTCCTGGCGATCTGGGAGGGCACGACCAACGTCCTGGCGGTCGACGCGCTAAAGACGATGGCGCACGGCGCGGCCTTCGAGATCTTGGTCAAGTATGTGGACCGTATCGTCAAGAATCTTGACGATGCGCACCTGCGCTCGCTCGGGCGCACCGCCAGCGCGGCGCTGCGCGACGGCGCCGAGTTCCTGCGCGGCCTCGGTGACGATCGCAACGCCGTCGAGGCCGAGGCGCGGCGGATGGCGTTCACCCTGGCACGCGCCGTCGCGCTGGCGCTCGTGCTCGAGCAGGCCGACAGCAAGACCGTCGACGGCGCGCAGGTCCGCGGCGTCGATCGGCGGCTCACGCTGGCCGCAGATCGCTTCGCGCGCGCTGGCATCAATCGCCTCGCCCGGGCGCCGCTCGAAGAGAGCCGCGGCCTGCTGTTCGGCTAGTGCCTCGACCGGCAGACGTGTCGTGCCGCGTGCTCGCGGGGCTGCCGCCGTACGGGCCGCCGGCCGAGCCGTTTCCTTCGACCGGCCAGGGCGCGCACCAGGAGGGGCTGGTCGTCGAGTTCTCCCCGGCGGGCGGCGCCGTCTGGGTCGGAAACTTCCAGCGCGGCGCGACGGGCCTCGACCGCGTGCTCCCCTCGACGAAGGACGGGACGGTGCTCGTCGTCGCGGGCGGCGCGGGCTACGTCGTCGATCCTCTGCAGCGGGCCTGCGTCCGCGAGCTCGGTGGCGGCATCGAGCAGGTCGTCGAGCTGCCCGATCGCCTCGTCTTCTCGAACGGCCTGTGGCTCGAAGCCACCGACGGGGAGCGCCTGCTCTGGCGAACCCGTCGCCTGTCGTGGGACGGCATGAGGAGCCTGTGCGTCGAGGGCGATCGAGTCGTCGGCGAAGCGTACGACCCGATGAGCGACGACTGGGCGCGTTTCTCCGTCGAGCTCGCGAGCGGGGAGGCGAGCGGCGGGACGTACCCCGTCGACCTGCTCGGCTGAGCTCGGTCGTCGGCAGTAGATCTAGCGCAGCTGGACGTGCCGCTTCTTGACGAGCGGATCGCCGGCGCGGGCGCCCCACTCGTAGTGGCCCATCTTGTTCGAGTACAGCTTCCGCACCTCGGTCCAGCCCAGCAGGCCGCGACGCTTCGAGATCGTGATCGCTGCGCTCGCGCACTCGGTGTTGTGGCAGAACGCCGCCTCCCCGTCGGGATCGACGTACTCGGTGAGGATCATGTCCTCGGGGCGGCAGGTCAGCTCGACCTCGACCTTGTGGGTGGCGTTCTGCCCGGTGAGCCAGTAGCGGCCGGTGCCGTACTCGGAGCGCGCCAGCGGGAGCTGCCAGGGCTCGCGGAACTCGATCAAGCTCGGCGACTCCCCGTCGAGATAGAGCGAGAACAGCGTGAGCTGGGGGGTCACCACCGGGCCGCGCCGCAGGCGCACGGTCAGCGCCTCGAAGGCGACGCCGCGATCGCCCTCGAACGCGTTGCAGTGCGCCCACGCCCAGCTGTAGGCGTGCTTGCGCCCCCAGAGGTGGGTCTGGCCGAGCGGCGCGCCGACGCACTCGAAGCGCTGTCCGTCGACGGTAACCACGCCGTGCGCGGCCACGTTGAGGTTGGGCGAGCAGACGATCGTGTCGGCGAACGAGGCGCCATAGACCGGCGTCGGCAGGTGCCGGTGGAGGCGCTCTGAGGGCTGCCAGTGGAGATCCCACTCGGCCTTGTGATCGGGCGAGTCGAGCCGCCCCTTCATGCCGTCGTGGCGCAGCACCGCGTCGCCGATGCGCAGCTCGAACGGGCCGCCCTGGTTCTTGAGCGCGTCGATCGGGAAGCGGCGGTTGTAGGCGAACGTCTTGGTCGAGTCGTGTGGGCAGAACGTCGCGAACCAGAGCTGCGCGTAGGGCTCCCCATGACCCGGCTGCGGCGACTCGAGGGTGTAGCGGATCCAGAAGCCCGTCTGCGTCTCGGGATGCGAGAACGTCGCATAGTAGACCTCGTAGTGGCCGGGCTGGCCCTGCCAGACGAGGTGGTTGGCGGTCTCGGTCTGCATGAACCGGCATCTCTACACCGACTCCGACAAATCCTCCACGTGATATAAGCGACGCGCATGCGTGACCTGACAGCGATCCTTCTCCCCGCGGGGCAAGTTCCCGAAGAGGCCATCGAGCGCCTCGTGCTCGGCCGTGGCTACGGCGATCTCTACCTGCGCATCGCGCCGCTCGGCGCGATCAACCTCTTGCAGGTGGAGGTGTGCGAGGCGGGCGAAGGCCGACCCAACGTCGATCCCGAGCTCGTCGCCCAGCTCTCCGTCGGTGGCAAGGCGGCGTTCGTGCACATCAATCACTACGTCGGGCAGGCGCTCGTGCACCCGTTCGCGAACGGCGCGCCGCAGGAGAGCTACGTCGGCCAGCCGGGCGCCGACTTCGAGGCTCGGCTGCGCAGCACGTTCGGCGTCGGGCTCGAGGAGATCGTCAAGGCCGATGACGGGACGTGGCGCGGCTTCGGCCTCACCGCGTCAAAGACGCGCGTCTTCATCAACGGGCTGCCGCCGCGCCAGGTGCCGGCGGGGTTCCCGTCGGGGCTCGACAGCTTCCGCTTCCATGACCGCGGCGGCGGGTTGCCCGAGGCGACCGAGCGCATGGCGGTGTTCGCCTACGATCGGCGCGAGGCAGGCGCGGCGCTCCAGCAGCCGGGGCGCGTCGTCGCCGAGTGGCTGATGCGGCGACCGCAGGCGCTCGGCCCGCTGGTCGGGCTGCTGCCCGAGGTGATCGGCGAGCTCGAGGCGCTCGGCGACAACACGCCGAAGGACGCGCGGTGCTCGTCGAGGGTGCTCGAGGTCGTGGCGCTCGCGTGCGGGCGCGTCTTCGCGACGGGTGAGTCGCTCCGGTTCTGGGACGAGCGCGTGCTGCCGTTGCTCTCGCTGTCGGTGGCGACGCCGCAGATCAGCGCCGAGGACGTCGAGGATCTCGACGCGACCGAGAGCCTCTGGCACGCCATCGTCGAGGTCGTGCCGTTCGCCGCGCCGCCCTCTGGAGAGGGCGCGCTGATGGCGCAGCTCGGCGACGACGAGCTCGGGCCGCTCTCTCCGTGGGCCGAGCCGGGACAGGACTACTCAGGGGCGATCTTCGTGCTCAACCCGACGCGGCTCATCCACCACATGCGCCTGATCACTCGGGAGGGGCTCGAGGCGCTCGAGCGGAGCTTCCTCGAAGCCTGGTACAAGGCGGCCCAACCCGACGCGCCGATCGAGGAGTGGGCGCAGCAGCGCCTCGCCGCGGGCGAGGTCGATCAAGCCCGCGTGCTTGGCACCCTCGCCGAGCTGCGCACGACGCTCGAGCTCGCCGGTGGGTACGAGCTCCAGCCGGCGCTGCTGTTCTACGAAGCGGCGTCGTAGTCGCAACGGGGAGATCGCACCATGAAGATCAAGACCGTCAAGATTCTTGACCATCATCGCCTGGGCGACGGCAAGTTCCTGCAGCTCAACCGCGCGCGCGTCCAGATGGTGCGCGAGGACGGCAGCGAGAGCGGCGAGGGCACCTACGAGTACCTCGATCGCGAGGTCGGGCGCGACGCGGTCGTCGTCGTGCTGTGGCGGCACCACGGCGGCGTGGTCGAGGTGCTGATCCGTCGCGGCCTGCGCATCCCGCTGCTCTTGCGCAAGACGGCGCTCGTCGCGCAGGAGCTCGATCCGTCGCCGGGATACACCCTCGAGCTCGTCGCCGGCCTCATCGAGGCCGACGAGGAGCAGCTCCTCGAGCGCGAGCCGGGGCGGGCCTCCGAGGTGTTGACCGCGCGGGCGCGCGCCGAGGTCGAGGAGGAGGCGGGCTTCTCGCTGCCTCCGTCCCGCATGGTCGCGCTCGGCTCCTTCATCTATCCGACCACCGGCGTCTTCGCCGAGCGCCTCTACTTCTTCGCTGGCGAGGTGTTCGCCGACGACAGCGCCGCCCAGCACGAGGGCGACGGCTCGATCTTCGAGGAGGGCGCCGACGTCTCGTGGTGGCCGCTGCAGACCGCGATCAGCGCGTGCGTGCGCGGACAGATCGCCGACCTCAAGACCGAGATCGGGCTGCGGCGCCTCGCCGAGCACCTCGCGCACCTGGCCGCGCGCCGCTGAGCCGCCGCTACTTGATCGCCGACAGGTAGGTCACGAGCAGCCGACAGATCTCGTCCTGCGCGGCGCGCGCCTGGCTCGTCGCGCCGTCGGAGAGGCCGTTGACGAAGATGGCGAACGCGAGCGGCGAGCGGTTGGGCCAGCCGGCGTAGCCGGCGAGCGACGAGGTGCCCTGCAGCGTGCCGGTCTTGGCGCGCACCTGGCGCTCGGCGACGGTGCCGGAGAGCCGGTGTGAGATCGTGCCGTCGGCGCCGGCCACCGCGAGCGAGCCGACGAAGTCCGCCGCGACGCGGAAGTCGCGCGACACCGAGCGGAGGAGCTGGGTCGCCTGCGCCGTCGTGAAGCGGTTGGTGTCGTAGAGCCCCGAGCCGTTCTGCATCTTGTAGTCGGCGCGGCCGATGCCGAGCTTGTCGAGGAAGTCCGCGATCGCCGCCAGGCCCTTGGGCCACGAGCCCGGCTTGCCCCCGACCTCGGCGCCCAGCGTCTTGACGAGCTGCTCGGCCATGAAGTTCGACGAGCGCTTGTTGATCTCGCGCACCACCACCGAGAGCGGCGACGAGACGTGCTGGACGAGCGCGCGCGCCTGGGTGGGCACCGCGCCGCGCACGATGGTGCCGGTGAGCTTGATGCCGCGTCGTGCGAGCAGCTCGCGGAACGCGTACGCGGTGTACAGATCGGGATGGGCGATGCGACGCAGCTCGGTGCGCCCGCCGTCGCTCTTGCTGATCCGGCCGCGCACCGTGATGTCCATCGCGGCCTCCTGCTCGCGCAGCTCGATGGCCAGCGAGGTGCGCCCCTTGGCGACGGTGCGCACCTCGTTGTGGATGACGAAGTAGGGCGTCTCGGGATCGAGCAACACGCGACCCGGCGCGGCGTCGGCGGCGCCCGGCAGGATATGGATGGCGACGGCGTTGTAGTTGAGCGACACGGCACCGTTGGGCGCGCGGAAGGGCTGATCCTCCTGCTTCTGATCGAAGCCTGGCCCCAGGCGAACCTCGTCGAAGTAGGTGTCGTCGACGACGAGATCGCCCTGGATCTTGCGCACGCCGCGCGCCCACAAGTCGGTCGCGATCTTCCACAGATCCTCGATCACCAGCGTCGGATCGCCGCGCCCCTGGAGGTAGACGCGGCCCTTGATCTCACCGCTCGACACGCTGCCATCGACGTAGACCGTGGTCTTCCAGCGGAACTCCGGGCCGAGCAGTGACAGCGCTGCGGCGGTGGTAAACAACTTGACGTTCGACGCCGGGTTGAGAAGCTCCTTGTCGTTGCGCGCAAAGATCGCTCGCCCCGAGTCGACGTCGATGACCGAAACGCCGAGGCGCGCCGAGCGCAGCGCCGGCGCCTCGAGCACGGCGCTGATCCGCTCGCGCAGCCAGGCCTCGAGCTGCGCCGGTGTCCCCGTCGGCACGACCAGCGTCGGCGCGGCGATGGGCGAGGCGGGGGCGCAGCTCTCGTCGTTCGGCGGGCAGCCCCCGTCGGGCGCGCCCGGCGCCGGCGGTGCGTCGCCACGCACTGGCGTCGCGGCAGAGGCGAGGAGGGCGAGGCCCAGGGCAAGCGCGCGCATTTTGCTTTCACTCTGGATGACGCTCGTCGGAAGTCAACTTCTCGTCGCCTGCGGCGCGCATCGACCGCCGAAGGACGAGCTCGTCGTCCTCATCGAGACGCCGCCCAAGACGAGCGATCCGCGCTACGCCGTCGACGCGTACGACTTCAAGTTTGGCAAGCTCCAGTTCGCGCCGCTCGTCACCGTCGAGGATCAGACGCTGTTGCCCAAGCTCGACCTCGCCGAGTCGTTCGAGCGCCAGGGTTGCTGCGAGGCGACGATCCGCCTGCGCGAGGCGCGCTTCTCGGACGGCAGCCCGGTCACGGCGCAGGACGTCGAGCAGACGATCGCGCAGATGCGCGATCCCAAGGTCGGCAGCCGCCTGCGCCAGCGCTTCCTCAACATGGGGCTCGTCGAGGTCAAGGTGCTCGATGCGCGCACCCTGTGGATTCGTCTCGATGGTCCGCGCGCCACGCTGCTCACCGACTTCGACTTCGGCATCCTCAAGAGCGGCCGTGAGCTCGTCGGCGCTGGGCCCTACGTCCTGACGGGCCAGGACGGCGACGCCTACCACTTCGTCAAGAATGTTTACTATTACGGCCCCGCGCCGGCGTCGCCGAAGCTGACCATCCGCGCCATCCGTGACGACAACTCGCGCCTGCTGGCGCTCGTCGGTGGCTCGGCCGATCTGACGCAGAACACCGGCTCGCAGCTCCTCCTCGACGCAGTCGCGGAGAACCCGCGGCTGCGGCTCGAGACGGGGCGCTCCTCCGTGCTCACGTACATGGGGCTCAACTGCGAAGATCCGATCCTCAAGGATCCGCGCGTCCGTGAGGCGATCGCGCTGGCCATCGATCGCCCGCAGATCATCGCGCAGAAGCTGCGCGGGCGCGCCGTGGTCGCGTCGTCGTTCCTGCCGACGTTCCACTGGGCGTACGACGCGTCACTGCAGACCCGCCCGTACGATCTCGCACGCGCCAAGCGGCTCCTCGACGAGGCTGGCTTCCCCGATCCCGACGGCGACGGACCGCGGCCGCGCCTGACCCTGGTCTACAAGACCTCGTCGGTGCGCTGGCGCGTCGCGCTGGCGACCGTGATCGCCCACATGCTCGGCGAGGCCGGCATCGCGGTCGATCTGCGGGTCAACGAGTTCGCGACGTTCTTCGCCGACGTCAAGAAGGGCAACTACCAGCTCTTCTCGATGCAGATCCCGGAGATCGTCGATCCCGATCTGTATGACAACTTCTTCGCCTCGAACCGCATCCCGACGCGCGAGGCACCAGACGCGGGCGGCAATCGCATGCGCTACCGCAATCCGGAGCTCGACGAGCTGCTGCGGCGCGGCCGCACGACCCTCGACATGGAGGAGCGGAAGAGAATCTATGCTGCGGTGCAACAGATCCTGGCGCGCGACCTACCGATGATCCCGCTGTGGCACGAGGACAACTTCGCGATCTTGCGCCGCGAGGTGCACGACTACCGGCCGATCCCGACGGCGCAGTTCACGCCGCTGCAGCGCGCCTGGAAGGACTGACGACGAGGTCTCGACGCGATGAGGTCAGTCGCGCTCGAAGCGCGGCGCCCGTCCCATCAGCTCGCCGATCGCCTCCATCAGCGTCAGCCTGTCGAACAGGACGCGATACACGGTGCGCGTGATCGGCATGTCGACGTCGAGCTTCTGCGCGAGCTGGTGGGCGCTCTCGGTCGTCTTGACGCCCTCGGCGACCTGCGACATCCCGGCGAGGATCTCGTCGATGTGGCGGCCGCGGCCGAGCTCGAAGCCGACGGTGCGGTTGCGCGATTGATCGCCGGTGCAAGTGAGGATGAGATCACCGAGTCCCGCCAGTCCCGCCAGCGTCAGCGGGTTGGCGCCGCGGCGCACGGCCAGGCGCGAGATCTCGGCCAGGCCGCGGGTGATCAGCGCGGCGCGCGAGTTGTGTCCGAGCCCCATGCCATCGACCATGCCGGCCGCGATCGCCATGACGTTCTTGAGCGCGCCGCCCATCTCGACACCGACGACGTCGTCGGAGGTGTAGACGCGGAAGCGCTCGGCGCGGAACAGCTCGCCCGCCCGCTCGGCGACGGCATGATCGGCAGACGCCATCACGACCGCGGTCGGCAGCGCCTGCCCGACCTCGCGCGCGAAGCTCGGCCCCGACAAGAACGCCAGCTTCGTGCCCTGGGGGGCGACCTCGTGCAGCACCTCGTCCATCGTCGACAGCGAGCCGTTCTCGATGCCCTTGCTCGCCGAGACCACCAGTGCGTCGGGCCGCACGAACGGCGCTGCCTCCTGCCACACCGCGCGCGTCGACTGCGAGGGCACCACCGAGACGACGGTCGGGCGACCCTCGAGCGCCTCCTGGAGATCCGAGGTGGCGTGCAGCGTCGAGGGAAACGCCGCGCCCGGCAGGTACTTCAGGTTCTCGCGCCGCGCCTCGCACTCGTACATGTGCCCGTGGCCGCGGCCCCAGAGCAGCACGTCATGCCCCCGACCCGCCAGCAGCACAGCCAGCGCGGTACCCCAGCTTCCACCTCCGAGAACTGCGATGCGCTCCATGGTCGAACCCGATCCGAGTGGTTAGGTGGTGGGCTTGGTTGGCGCGATCACGATGCGATCGCGGCCGCCCTTCTTGGCGACGTACAGCGCCCCGTCGGCGGCGGCGAGCCAGGCCTCCGGCGTCGTGCCGTCCCGCGGGCAGATCGCGAGGCCGATCGAGACCGTGAGCTTGCCGCCCGGCTGCTGCGCGGCGTGTGGAATGCCCGACTCGCTGACCCGCGTGCGGATGCGCTCGGCGACGTCGAGCGCGCCCTTCTCGTCGGTGTCGTGCAGCAGCACCGCGAACTCCTCGCCGCCGTAGCGCGCCACCACGTCGACCTGCCGGCGCTCCGCGGCGATGCAGGCCGCGACCATCCGGAGCGCCTCGTCCCCGGCGGGATGCCCGTGCTTGTCGTTGTAGTGCTTGAAGTGATCGACATCGACCATCAAGAGCGCCGCGGACTGCTGCGAGCGCTGGGCGCGCTCGGCGAACTGCCGCAGCTCCTCCTGAAAGTGGCGATGGTTGTAGAGGCCCGTCAGACCGTCGGTGATCGCCAGCTGCGCGAGGCGCGCGTTGGCCTGCTGCAGCTCGGCGGTGCGCTCGCGCACCTTGCCCTCGAGCTCGTCGTTCTTCTTGCGCAGATCGTCGACGAGCACCTCGTTCGTCCGCCCGAGGCGATAGTTGTCCAGCAGGTTCTCGACGGTGAGCCGCAGATCGGGCTCGTCCCAGGGCTTGTGGATGTAGCGGTTGAGGCCCGCTCGGTTGATCGCGTAGATGACCGCGTCGAGGCCTGCCTGTCCGGTGAGCAGCACCTTGGTCGTCTTGGGGCTCCGCTTGTGGATCTCCTCGAGCAGCTCGACGCCCTTCATGCCGGGCATGATCTGGTCGACGATCACCATCGCCAACGGCTCCCCCTCGCGGTTGAGCTCCTCGATGAGCTCGAGCGCGTCTTGCCCAGACTGGGCCACCTCGATCTGACACTCGTCACCGAAGCGGGCCGACAGCTGCTGCTTGAGCGCCGTCAGGATGCCCTCCTCGTCGTCGACGCAGATGATGTGCTCCTTCACCGTGCCGCCTCCCCAGTTCGGGTCGGAGGGCCGGAAATGGGCAGTGAGACGGTGAACCGTGTGCATCCTGGCCTACTTTCGACGCTAATCTGGCCGCCGTGCTTGTCAATGATCTGGCGCACGATCGGCAGACCGAGCCCTGTTCCTTCGCCCTTTTGCTTCGTCGTGAAGAACGGTTCGAAGATCCTGGGCATGACCTCCGCCGGAATGCCTGGGCCGTTGTCCTCGATCACAACCGTCACGAACTCTTGCGTCTGTGCGGTCGTAATCACGATATCGCCCTTACCACCGAGAGCCTGGACCGCATTATGGATAAGATTGGTCCAGACCTGATTCAGCTCGTCCACGTACAGCGGGATTGCAGGCAGCTCGCCATAATGTCGCTGAATATTAATACCATACTTGAGCTCTGATTGGAGAATGATGAGCGTGTTTTCGATGCCCTCGTGGATGTCGCTCGGCGTGACGTGCGCCTGGTCGAGGTGCGAGTAGCCCTTGAGGGCGCCCACGATGCGGACGATGCGGGCGATCGCGGTCCGGATGGAGTGGGTGTTGCGGAACAGGTAGGCGTACTGCTCGAGGTAGGCGGTCATCGCCGAGAAGGAGAGCAGGCGCGACTCGGCTTGCTGCTCGACCGAGAGCCCGTCCTGCTGCTGCGTCGCCAGCTGGGCGAGCTGATAGGCCGCGTCTTGTGCGCCGATCTCGACGAGGGTGCGGCACTCGGTGTCGAGGCCGGGGAGGCCGAGCTGCTCGAGGCGCTCGGCGAGCAGCCGCGACTGGCGCCGGATCTGGAGCGGGGACTCGAGCTTGGTCGTCGCCAGCATCGGGGCGAGCTGCTCGACGAGGGTGAAGAACGTGCGGCGGCTCTGCTGCGAGATGCCGATCTCGCCGAGCTCGCGGGCCTTGCTGGCCAGGCGCGACACGTTGTCGGCCAGGCTATCGACGGCGCCGCGGATGGCGGCGGCCGGCGAGTTGACCTCGTGCGCCACTCCCGCGACGAGGACGCCGAGGCCGGCCATCCGCTCGGAGTGGACGAGCGCGGCCTGCGCGGCGACGAGATCGGAGATCGCCTTCTCGAGCTCCTGGTTGGCCGAGACCAGCTCCATCGTGCGCTCGTCGACCTTCTGCTCGAGCTCTTCGGACGAGCGCTGCAAGGCGGCGTAGAGGCCTGCGTTCGAGATCGCGGTCGAGGCCTGGCCGGCGATCGTCGCCAGCAGCCGCAGATCCGTGTCGGCAAACGGGTTCTCCTCCGTACGCAGCACGACGAGCAGGCCGAGCACTCGGTCCTTCTCCTCGAGCGGCGCGGCGATGAGCGTGGCGGAGAGCGAGGGCGCCGTCTTGGCGAGCGCCTCGTCCTCGTGCATCTTCTCGAGACGGACCGGCTGCTTGCGCTCGAGGAGGGCGGCGGCCAGCTGGTTGAGCTCGCGTGGATCGGCGATGCCGACGGCGGCGCCCGGCTCGAGCAGCCCATCCTCACCCGAGAGGAAGAGCACGACGCGCTCGGCGGTGAACACCGAGGACACCTGCTCGGTGACCTTGCCGAGCACCTCGTTGAGCGCGAGCACCGACGAGACGGCGCGGCCGATCTCGTGCAGCGTCATGATCTCCTTCATGCGCAACGCCAGGCGGCCCTGGTGCTCCTTGATGCGCTGGATCATGTAGGAGAACGCGACCGCGAGATCGCCGAGCTCATCGCCCGAGTGCGCGACCATCTCTTGATCGAGATCGCCCTGGGCGACGGCGACCGCGCCAGCGTGCAGGTAGGCGAGCGGTCGTGTGATGCGGCGTGACAGCTCCGCGGCGAGCAGCAGCGCGAACAGCACCGCGGCGGCGGCACCGAGGAGCACCGAGCGCCAGGCGCGGGTGCGCGCCCGCAGGACGTCGGCCTCGTCGACGGCTACGCCGAGCATGCCGAGCCGTGTGCCGGCTTCGTTCTGGATCGGGGCGACGCCGAGCGAGTAGAGCTGGCCCTGGGTCGTGACCTCCTCGAAGCGACTCTCACCCTCGTTGAGCACGCGATCCTGCGTCTCTTCGTGCAGCGGCAGGCCGCGCAGGCGCGCGCCGTTGGCGGCGATGAACGACGAGGCACGCGGCTCGCCGCCGACGTAGATCACGACGTCGACGGAGAGCTGCGCCTTCAAGCGATCGGCGAAGGCGGCGTCGAGCGGGACCGAGAGGACGAGTGCGCCGCGCAGCTGAAAGCCGCGATCGACGATGGGCGCGGCCGAGCGCAGCACCAGCTGATTGCCGACGCGCGCGATCGTGACGTGGCGCTCGTAGCGGAGCGCGCGGGAAATCGGCTCGGCGCCGTCGGCGAGCTCGAGTGGCTTGCCGTTGATGCCCCCGACCGTGCGCCGCGCGACGATCTGGCCGTTCGGCATCGCGACCTCGACGAGGCCTGGGAACAGCTGATCGTCGCGTCGCGACAGGAGCTGCGCGATCGCGCCTTGCGAGCCCGGCTCGATGAGCAGCGTCTCGGCGAGGCCGCTCTGCTCGGAGACGCGCACGGTCTGCTCGAAGACCTCCTTGACGTGCGCGAGCATCAGGTTGACGCCGACCATCAACGTGCGCTCGGTCTGGGCGCGCGCCCCCGAGCGCAGCCCGGCCAGCACGAGGCGCAGCGCCACCGTCGAGGCGAGGACGACGGGCAGCAGCGCCGCGAGCGCCAGCGACAGCGCCAGCTTGTGGCGCAGGCGCAGGCGGCCGTAGATTCCGTCCGGCTTGGCGCGCACCCGATCGGTCGCGCGTCGTCGCTGACCGCGCTGGCCGTCCGACTTGCGGCGATCGCGCGGCGGGCTCGCCGGGGTGGCCGGAGGACTCGGGCTGGCGGGTGGCGTCGCTTCGCTCAACGGCTCACCGTTCGCTGACCAGTCGGTAGATCACCGTGTTGGTCGGATGGACGCTCAGCCCTTCGAGCTTTCGCTTGCTGGCGATGACGAGCTGCGAGTGCGCCAGCGGCACCCACGGGGCGTCCTGCTGGATGAGCCGCTGCACCCGTCGGTAGTAGTCCTCGCGCTCGCGGCGATCCTGGGACTCCTGCGCCCACTGCAGGAGGCCGTGCACGAGCGGGTTGGTGTAGAAGGCGACGTTGCGCGCGCGCCCCTCCTCGACGTGGGTCGAGTCGAAGAGCGTGAACAGGACGTTGTCCGGATCGCCGTTGTCGGCGTTCCAACCGAGGAGGCAGAGGTCGTGCTCGCCGTTGCGCACCGCGCGGAGGTGCTGGTCGAACTCGCTGACCACCAGCTCGACCTCGATGCCGATGTCGGCCAGGTTGTGCTGGATGATGCGCGCCACCGTCAGCGGGGATGGCATGTAGGCGCGGGGCGAGCTCATCACGTAGAGCTTCACCGGCGGGTGCTTGTCGCGCTGCCACCCCGCTTCGGTGAGGAGCTGCTCGGCGCGCTTGGGCGACTCGGGATATGGGTCGTCAGCGACGTAGCCGAAGAAGGACGGCGGCAGCGGCGAGCTCGCGGCGCGCGCCAGCCCTTGGTAAACCAACTTGACGATCGCCTGCTTGTTGACCGCGTGGTTGACCGCGCGGCGGACCAGCGGGTTGTCGAAGGGCGGCTTCTTCACGTTCATCGCCAGGTACGCGATGTTGAGGCCGTCGGTGCGGTGCAGGACGAGATCGGGGTGGAGGACGACGAACTGCAGATCCTGGGGGGCCAGGCGCTCGGCGACCTCGATCGCGCCGCCCTCGAGCGCGACGAGGCGCTGCCGCGCATCGGCGATGGTCGCGAACACCAGGCTCTTGATGTGCGGCACACCGCCCCAGTACTGGAGGTTGCCCTCGAGCGTGATGCGCTCGCCCGGCGACCACTCGACGAAGCGGAACGGGCCGGACCCGACGGGATGGCGACCGAAGTCATCCTTCCAGCGCTTGACCGCCGTCGGCGAGACGATCGCGACCGGGAACATCGCCAAGGTCGCCAGGAACGGCGCGTAGGGCTTCTCGAGCACGATGCGCACCGTCAGCGGATCGACCCGCTCCACCGAGGAGATGATGGTCCGGAAGGTGTTCTCCCAGTAGGTGAAGTCGTTGCGATGGAAGGGGTGATCCGAGTCGCGCTGCCGCTCGAACGAGAAGACCACCGCGTCGGCATCGACCGGCGTGCCGTCGTGGAACAGCACGTTGGGGCGCAGGTGAAAGGTCCAGGTGCGCCCGAGCTCGCTGGTCTCCCAGCGCATCGCCAAGCTCGGCTCGATGTCCGTCGTATCGGGGCGGTAGCGGACGAGCGGCTCGAAGATCTGCTCGATGACCTCGGAGGAATCCTGCTCGGTGGCGCGCGCCGGGTCGAGCGTGATCGCGTCGCTGCCGCGGCCGACGCGGACGACGAGCGACGGCCCCTTGGCGTCTCCCTGGCAGCCGAGGCTCGCCGAGGAGAGCACGAGGCCCGCGAGGCCAAGGACCGCCACGATCGCGCGGGATACACGCATGCAGGGTGGAGCATACGTTCGTCGCGCGACGACGGCAATTGTTGCGCACTCCTGCACGTCGGGTAGATTCGACGTGTGAGAACCTCCCACACGGTCGTTTGGGTTTCGCTGGCGGCCTGCCTCGGCGCTTGGGTCGTGGGCTGCACCAACGTCTACGAAGAGATCCTCAACCCGCCCAAGCAGGCGGGCGGGACGATCAAGGTGCAGATCGACGCGGGGCCGGAGCGCTCGACGACGGGGCTCGGCCGCAACAAGGTGGAGCCGTTCACCGTCGAGGGACAGTCAACCAACTTGACCTTCGCGCTGACGGCCGCCGAGGAGACCTCCGGCTCGACCGCCAAGCAGAAGCTCGCCGGTGCCAACACCTCCGCCGAGCTGGTGCTCTCGGCGACGGGGCGTAATCGGATCGAGGTGCACAGCGACGGTTCCGGCTGCGTCTCCGACGGAAAGACGGGCTACGTCACGCTGTCGCTCGGGGACAGCAGTCGCCTCTCGGGGACGTTCGAGCTCGGCGGCATCCGCTCGGGCACCACGACGGCCTGCGTGATCAAGGGCTCGCTGACCGACGTGCCGGTCACTAACGAGTGATCTTGGCGGCCGTCGCCTCGGCCTGATCGACCGTCGCGGCGAAGCGGATGAACGCCGCATAGTCCGCCGGGCGAACCAGGGAGGCCGGCATCGCCAGCTTGGTCGTCAGCCGCAGCGCGGTCGGAGAGCGGTCGCCGGCGAGCGAGAACGTGCCGTAGGGCGTCTGAAGCTCGACGGGGGCGATCGCCTCCGGGACGACCGCGCCGTGGTACGTGGTGACGATCTCCGTCGGAGCGACGAAGGCGATGCGCATCGTCGTGCGGCGCTCTCGGCGCTGGCCGTAGCGCCTGAGCAGCGCGGCCGGATAGGGCGCCGACAGGAGGGTGGCGCGCTCGATCTGGCGGCCGCTCGTCGGGAGCAGGAACTCGTACGACACGGTCAAGGGCTGCTCGTCGGCCTTCTCGTTCTGCCACTGCAGCGACACGAGGCTGGCGCCAGGGAAGTGCTGGCCGAGCGTCTGCTGCTCGAACTCCGGGCGGATGCGATCCACCGGGAGGGTCTCGATCGCCTCGCGCCACTCGAGCGCCGGCATCCCGTCGAGGAGCTCGGTCACCTTGACGCGAGAGCCGAGCTTGGCGTCGAGCTCCCAGTCGATCGTCATCTTGCGGCTGTCGCGGTGGGCCTCTGGCAGCGTCGTCGTCGTCGGGCCGCTCGTCGCGATGCGCAGCGCTGGCTGGCCGCGGAGCTTGGCCGAGAGCACGCCGGGTGGACCGTGGCGATAGCGCGGGTCGACGGCGATCGTCGACTTGCCGTCGCGCACCAGCAGCAGCGGCTCGTTGAAGCTCTCGAGATCGGGCAGCGGTCCGTCGACATCGGGCGAGCCGAGGGGACGGCCGAGCACCATCTCGGCATCGACGTGCGCCGCGCGCAGCAGCGCCAGGAGGAGCTGCGAGCGAGAGCCCTGGCGCCGCTCGAGGATGAACGAGGCGCGCTCGTCGATCGAGCCGCCGCCCTGGATGTTGTTGCGCACCCAGGCGTCGAGGACGCGCAGCCGCTCGCGCGGCTCGGAGACCCCCCGGACCAGCTCCCCGACCAGCGCGCGGATCGCCGAGTTGGGACGTAGTAAAGCTGCTTGACCATTGACGAGGAAGCGCTGCCACTGCGTCTGCGTCAGGCCGGAGGCGACGCGCACCGACGGAAGGAACTCGGCGTGCGAGACCGCCTCGGGCTCCCCGACGGCCTGCGCGGCGTGGCGGACCTGCCAGGTGAGGATCGCGACGTCGTCGAGCTCCTTGCGCTGCGCCGCCGGCGCGCCGCCGCGCTCGTCGACCTGTAGCGCCATCGCCTTCGGGGCGACGACGACGTACTCGCTGCGATCGAGCGGCGCATCGAACGACTGGAAGTAGAAGCGCTCGGAGAGGAAGCCCCCCGGAAAGGCCGCTGGTGCGCCCGTCGACTCGACGTGCTCGAACTCGATGTAGTCGCCGACGTCGAGATCGGGAAGGGACGGTGTCTGCTTGCCCGAGACGCGCTCGGCCTCACGCACCGAGCCGTCACGCTTGACGACGCGCAGGCGGATGAGCTCGGCGCCCTCGGGGACCTCGACCTCCGCGAACTTGGCGATGCCCTCCTTGGACATGAGCTGGATGATGTTGTGGGTGAGCGTCAGGCGCGCGCCGCTGCCGAACACGTAGGCGACGGTGCGATCGAGCACCAGCACCGCCGGCGCCCGGCCGGCTGGCAGGGGATCGGCGCGGTACATGTCGATGAGGCGCAGGCCGTCGACTCGATAGGGCTCGAGCCAGCGCAACGCGCGCGCCTTGCCGTCGAGCGAGAACAGGGCACGCGACAGCTCCTCGCTCTCCGGCTGCTCCTTCTGCCCGGCGGTCAGGATGGCGATGGCGCGCGGGCGATCGCCGGCCTCGACGAGGGCATCGGCGAGCTCGACCCGGAAGACGACGTTGCGCGGCGCCTCTTCGACCAGCTGCTCGAGCTCCTTGACCGCGTCGGGGACGGCGCCGCTCGAGCGCAGCGCGCGGGCCAGCTCCCGTCGGGCTGCTTGCCGATGTGGGTTGCGCTGGAGGATGCGGCGGTACTCGGCGATCGCGGTGGCGTAGTCGAAGCGTTCGGCAGCGAGCTCGGCCTTGAGCTCGCGCCCCTCGGAGCAGCGCGCGTAGCGCTCGGCGACGTCGGCGAGGCGCCCGAGCTCGCGGCGCTCACGATAGAGCTGCACGGCCGCCGACAGCACGGGGCAGGCCAGGCGGCGCGCCGTGAGGGCGGCATCGAGGATGGGCTCGGCCTGCTCGCCGAGGCTGCGCGCGCGCAGAGCGCGATAGCGGAGCACGTCGATGCGCCAGTCGGTGCCGGTCGGCACCTCGGCGGCGCGGCTGGCGGCGTTGCGGGCCTTGTCCTCGGCGAGGTCGAGCTCGACGAGCGCCTCGGTGGCACGCCGCAGGGTGGGGCGCTGACGAAGCGCGTTGCCGAGCGCTCGGCGCGCGAGGTCGGACGAGAAGCGGGCGGGGCGCGAGTTGTCGGCGAGGTAGCTCAACGCGAGGAGGAGCTGCGCGGTCGCCGAGGTGCGGCGCACGCTGGCGAGCGCCTGCCCGAGCTCCTCGGCGCGATCGCCGGCCCGCTCCGCGAGCGCCAGCAGGGTCCCGTAGAGCAGCTCGACGTGCGAGTCGACGGAGTCGGTGGCGCGCAGCGCGCTGGCGCGAGCCACCAGCGGCTCCTCGAGCAGGCTCGCCTGCCTCGAGGCGGCGCCTGCCTCCGGCTTGCCGCTCGGCGGTTGGTCAAGCATCTTGACCTCATCGTCGGCGAGCAGCGCCAGGCCGATCTCGGCCTTGCCCTCGGGGGCTGCGACCTTGATCCAGAGCTCGTGCTCGCCAGCGTCGAGCTCGAGCATGAGCCGACGGTTGCCGGGCGGCGGACGATCCTCCTCGTTGTTGGCGTAGACCAGCTTGCCGTCGAGGAGGAGGCGCAGCGGGCCCGTGTCCTCGAGCTCGACGAGGAGCCGGGTCGAGCGCGCCGCGACGAGCTTGCGGCCGGCGTAGAGCACGCCGGAGCGGCCGCGCGGTCCGTCGAGCCCGACGCGGCAACCGAGCGCGGTGTGGCGGCGCATCGCCTGGTGATCGAAGGGGCGATCGAGATCGAGCGTGGGCAGCTCCCCGAACGGGCCGGCGACGAAGAAGGTGCCACCGCAACCCGCGCGCTGGAGGTGGCGATCGGCGGTGGCGCGATCGCCGAGGCGGGCGTGCAGCGAGGCGAGGAGGAGGTGGAGATCGCCCGCCTCCGTCGGGCGGAGCACGCCCTCGGTCAGCTTGGTGAGCGCCTGGGTGCGCTTGGCCAGCTCCGGCAGGCTCGCCAGATCGTCGATCGACGCCGCCAGGGCTGCGATCGCGACGCGCAGGGTTGGCGCCGCCCACGGATCGCAGCCTCGGGGATCGCGCCCACCGCTGGTGTCGCGGCAGATCGCTGGCGCGGCGCGCTCGATGGCGGAGAGCCACGCCGGCAGGGTCGCGTCGCGCTCGCCCGCCTCGTCGAGCGCCAGCGCCAGCCCGAGCGCCGCGGCCGGGGAGCTCGCATCGCCGGCGAAGATCTGTCGACTCTTGGCGAGGCCCTCGGTCGTCCCGGAGAGCAAGGCAGCGAAGCCGTCGAGCGGCAGCGGTGGCGCGGTCGGCGCGACCGGCACCGTCGCGCAGGCGACCAGCGCCAGCGACGGGAGGAGCAGGGTGATGACGGGATGGGAAGGGGTTCGGTTCATGGCAGGAAGCGCAGCTCCCGACCGACCTCGGCGTCGATCTGCTGACAGAACGCCCGGAAGGCGGCGTAGTCCTGGGTGGGGATGCGATAGCGATCGATGGTCATCGTCGCCTCGACCTCGACGCCACCGGGCACCACCTTGACCTGGGTCGCGAAGCGGCCGAACGGTGAGCGCAGCTCGACGGGCTTTGGCACCTCGGAGAGCCGGTACCCGGGGGGCAACGTGATGGTGAGGCGCTCGGTCTGGGTCCAGGGATAGCCGACGATGAGATCGTAGCGGCGCTCGGACAGGCGAGCGTAGCTGCGCAGCATGTCGGGCTCGCGTCCGAGCAGGCGCTGCACGAGCGCCGGCCCCTCCTGGCGCGCCCAGCGCGGCGCCTCGACGGTCGCGTCGATCGAGACGGGCTGCTCGCGATCGGAGACGGCCATCTTGAGCGCCACGATCGAGGCTCCGGGGTGGCGATCGGTCCAGGCGCGCTCGTAGCGATCGCGTTGCTCGCCAGCGACCTGGTAGTGCTGACGCCACTCGGGCGTGGCCTGGCCGCGCAGCACCAGGCGCTCGTCGACCTGCGCGGCGCCGCTGGGCTGCAGCCGCACCTTCCAGTGCGTCAGCGCCTGGCTCGATGTGGCCGGCGAGACCGGGGTGCGTACGAGCTGGCGCTTGCCGATCCGCAGCACGACGATGTCCTGATCCTGCTCGGGCAGCTCGAGCGAGCCCGAGAACTCGGCCGTCCCGTCGAGGTAGAGATCGAGGGACGGCACATAGACGATGGCGTGGTCGAAGATCGCCAGCGAGGCGATCGGGTCGCGCAGATCGCCGCCGCGGCGGGTCCGCGCGAGCACGAGCTCCGCCTCGATGCCGGCGAGCTTCAGCATCGTCTGCAGCAGGCTCGCCTTGTCCTTGCAGTCACCATACTTGCGCGCGAAGATCTGCGAGACGCGGTACGGCTGGTAGCCGTGGATCCCGAACTCCAGGCCGACGTAGCGTGTTTTGTCGACGACGAGGTTGTAGAGCGCGGTGACCTTCTCGCGCGGCGTCTTCTTGCCGCGGATCGCGGCGAGCGTCGCGTCGCGGATCGCCTGCGTCGGCTCCTGCTGGCCGCGGAGCAACGTGCCGTAGAACTCGGCCACCTCGGCCCACGACTTGTACGTCGAGACGTGCACGTAGCCCGACACCTCGGACCAGCCCGGCATGCTCGGCTCGGCGTAGATCTTCGGCACCAACGAAGCGGTCCAGCGATAGACGCGCTCGCCGCTCTCGACGGCCTCGCTGCGTTGTAGCCACGGACGGTCGGACTGGAAGACCTGGAGCGTGCGCTGTTCGGGCAGCAGCACGACGTACTCGGACGAGAGGCGCGGCACGTCCTCCTGGAAGGAGTGCAGATCGCCGAAGTAGTCGCCGAGCTCGTTGCGCGCGCCGATGTCGGCGAGCAGATACTCGACGAGGATCGTGTCGCCAGGCTCGACGGCATCGAAGCGCACGCGCACGCCCGACATGTCGTAGTAGAGGCCGTACCACGGCTCGCTGACGTCATGCTCCTCGACCTGGCTCGCCTCGACGAGCTCGCCGTTCGGGCGGAGGACGCGCGCGGCGAGCAGCTCGAAGCGCTGGTGCGAGGGGGCGTACTGGATGGTGACCGCGGAGCGCTCGCGCAGCGCGCGCCGATCGAGGAGCTGCACGGCGCGGGCGCGATACGACTCGGTCAGGCCCTGCGGCAGGACGTGGACGACCTCGCGATCGACGAGGACGCGCGCGGCGCCCTCCTTGCCCTCGGGGCGCTGCGCCAGCTCCTGCAGGGCCGCGATCGTCGGCGCGTACTTCTTCTGCAGCTCGAGCGCCTGCGAGCGCGAGCCGTCGAGCGCCGCCAGCAGCGTCCGCAGCTCCGGGTTCTGGGGCACCAGCCCGAGCGCGCGCTGCAGGCGCTGCAGCGCCTCGCTCCGACGCCCGAGCCGCTCGAGCAGCCGGCCGGCCTGCTCCTCGAGCGCCGCGTCGCCGGGAGCGCGCTGCAGCTCGGCCTCGAGGAGGCGGAGCGCGCCTTCGAGATCGCGCTCGGCGCGGCGCAGCGCGATGCGCTCCGAGCGCGGGAAGGCGAGATCCGGGCGGCGCGCGCTGATCTGGTCGAGCCAGCGTGCCGCCTCGGCGAGGTTGCCGCGCCGACGCTCGAGAGTGAACCGCTCGCGCAGCGCCTCGAGATCGTCGGGCGACTGGGCGAGGAGCAGCTCGAGGAGCTGCGTCGCCTCGTCGGCGCGACCGGCGCGCGCGGCCAGGCGCGCCCGCTCGCGCAGCACGTAGAGCGCCTTGCTCGACAGGCTGGCGACGTCGGCGCGCGCCGCGCCGACCAGGCGCTGGTCGGCGGCGGCGTCGGCGAGGCGGAGGCGAGGCAGGGCGAAGTCTGGCGCCTGCTGCAGCGCTTCGCGCCAGCGCGCCTCGGCGTCGCGCTCGAGCCCGAGCTGGTCGAGTAGATCGCCGAGCTCGGTGAGCCAGCGCGCCTGCTCGGCCTTGCTCGTCGAGCCGCGCTGCACGGCCGAGGCGAGGGCGCGACGGCGCTCCGCGGTGTCACTGCTCACGTCGAAGAGCGTGTAGTAGCCGCGGGCAGAGGGCTGCTTGCGCAGCGCTTGTTCGACGAGCGACTCGGCGCGGTGTCGCTCGGGCTCCTCGAGCCCGAGCTCGTGCACCAGGGTGGCCAGGTCGTAGAGCGCGGCGGGCTGACCGCTCTGGGCGAGCCGAGCGAGGGCCTCCTCGGTCGCGGTCGTCCCGGGGCGGAGCGGAGCGGGCTTGTCGAGGTGCGGCGCCTGGTTGATCGTCGGCAGGTCGGCCTTGATCTGCACCCCGGCGGGGAGCGCGCCCTGGGCATCGGTGACGCGGACGACGAGCGCGGCCGCCTTGTCCCCAGCGCTGATCTTGATCAGCAGGCGATTGGGACCGGCGACGAGCGCGATCGGCAAGGCGCGCTGATCGAGGCGCGCGACGTGGTAGCGATCGCGGTCGAAGACCAGCTGATCGTTGAGCCAGATCTTGAGCGCGCCCTGGTGTCCGAAGCGCAGCACGGCCGGCCCTGCACGCTCGGCGACGATCGCGGTCGCCAGGTAGCTCGTCGCATAGGTCGGCGGGCGCTGCACCGACTCGAGCCCGATCATGCCCTCGACCGCGATCGCTGGCAGGGGGCGCCAGGCGACCGTCTCGCGCTTGCCCGGCACAGGCGTCGCGTCGAGCGCCGCCTTGCGGTTCGCCTCTGGAGGATAGGCGACCTGGTGCCCCAACTTGCCTTCGTTGTCGAACGGGCCGAGGAGGACGAAGCGATCGATGACGCCGAGCGCGGCGCGCTCCTTGTCGGCGGCGGCGTAGTCGCCTCGACGATCGAGGAGCAGGGTGCGCAGGTAGCGGGCCCTGGTGCGCACCTCGGGATGGGCGGCGGTGTCCCCGCTCACTTGGTCAATAAACTTGACCAACGCGTCCCGGTCTTCGACCGATTCCCACAGGTCGAGGATGCCGAGCAAGGCGGGCATCGCCGCCGCGCCGCCGCGCGTGTCGCGGTAGCGCTGGACCCGGCGCTGCAGCTCTTCGTCGAACGGAGCCGCGGTGGTGGGGGAGGGCGGCTCGGCGACCGCGACACTGCCAAGGAAGAGGACCGCGAGGGCGACGCGCATGAGGGCAATGGAGCATAGCGCGACGGCGGGCGACGGGCGGGTACAAAATTTCCCGGCCTGGCCGGACGTCCGGACAGGCTGGCGCGCGGTGGCGTTGGGAGCGCGCGCCAAGCCCTTGGATCGGCGCGTCGCGCCCCGGTGGAGCGACATGGCACGCGGTTGGCTACGTCAGGCGAAGCATGGATGAACTCAAGGCCCGAATCCTCGAACAGCTCCGCAGCAGCCTCGATCGCCTCGCCCGCCAGCTCGACGACGAGCCGGCCCTCGCGATGGCGCTGCGCCGCGAGCGCGACCTCGTCCCCGCCCCCGCGCGTCCGAGGTGCCCCGCCAAGGTGCGCCTGCCCAAGCTGCGCCTGCGCGAGCTCCTCTATCTGGCGCTGGCGCACGCCGAGCTCCACCACACCCGCTTCGACGCGATCCGGCTGCGCGCGGATCGGGCCGCGCGTGTGCGGCGCATGCGGCACCTTCGGCTCGCCGTACGACGAGAAGAGGCAGCGTGAGTGGTGCTAGGGGACGTCGGCGGCGGGCTTCGGCGCCGTGCCGGCCTTGGTCTCGACCGGCTTGAGCTCGGGGACCCAGACGAGCTTGGGCACGTAGGTGACGAGCATCAGCGTCGCCAGCATGATCAGGATGAACGGCACCACGGCGCGGTACAGCTCGACGATCGGCCGGCGGAAGCGGAAGGCCGCGATGAACAGGTTGAGGCCGGCGGGTGGCAAGAGGTACCCGATCTCGAGGTTGAGCAGGAAGATGACGCCGAGGTGGTACGGATCGATGTGGTACTGCTTCGCGGCTGGGACGATGAGCGGCACGACGACGATGATCGCCGAGAAGATGTCCATCAGGCAGCCGACCAGCAGCAGCACGACGTTGAGCACCAGCAGGAAGCCGGTCGACGTGTGGACGAAGGTCGAGAGGAACTCGAACAGCTTCTGCGGGATGCCCTCATCGACGAAGAAGGCGGTGAGGATCGTCGCCGCGGCGATCTTCATGAAGATCGCGCCGACCAGGGTCATCGACTCGCGCGACACCGTGATGAGGTCGCGGCGCAGGTTCACCTCGCGGTAGATGAACACCTCGCAGACGAAGACGTAGAGCGCAGTGAGCGCCGCCAGCTCCGGGATGACCGCGCGGCCCGTGACGAGGAGGGCGATGATCACGAACGGGATCGGCAGCTCCCACTTGGCCGCCCAGATGCCCTTGACGAGCTTCTTGAAGTCGAAGGCGGTGCGCGGCACGCGCTGCTTCAGGCCGACGATCGCGCAGTAGATCGACAGGTTGATGAGCAGGATGATGCCGGGGACGATGCCGGCGAAGAGGAAGCGATCGATCGCGAAGCTGATCGTCTCGCCGCCCTCGTTGGCGTGGCCGGCGGTGAGCGCGAAGATGATGCCGTAGACGATCAGCGGCAGCGACGGCGGAAAGAGCAGGCCGACGGCGCCCGAGCCGGTGACGACCTCGAGCGAGAAGCGCTTGGAGTTGCCGACCTTCTCGAGCTGCGGCAGCAGGAGGCCGCCGAGCGCGACGATGGTGACGCCCGACGCGCCGGTGAAGATGGTGAAGAACGCGCAGGTCCACACCGTCATGATTGCGAGGCCGCCCGGGATCGGACCGAACATCGCCTCGCCGATCGTGACGAGCCGCTCGGCGGAGCGCGCCTTGGCCATGAGATAGCCGGCGAAGGTGAACAGCGGGATCGTCGACAGTGACACCGCCTCGGCGCCGGCCAGGCGATAGACGTCCGCGAGGCCGGTCGCGAGGTTCGTGCCTCCGACGTGGAGGCCGGCGAGGCCGATCGCACCGAGCACGCAGAACAGCGGCAAGCCGAGGATGGCGAGGATGAGGATCGGATAGAGGTAGAGGCTCACTTGTCGCCTCCACCCGCGGCCGCCGCCGCCGCCGCAGCTGCCGCCTCGTCATGCGCGAGCTCGGCGCCCTCGGCCTGCGCCGCCTCTGCGACCCACTCGTCGGGCGGTGGCGCCTTCGAGATCAACCAGCCGATGTCGAGGACAACCTGCACGAAGAAGTGAAACGCGATCACCGCATAGCCGATGACGATGATGAGGGCGCCGCGCGACGAGGTGAAGATCTGGCCTTGCTGTGACGCCTCCCCCGCCTCCTCGAGTGTGACCTTGTAGAAGTCCCAGGCGCCGCGCACGAAGAGATAGACGATGCCGATCGCGATCACCGTCGTCAGCACGCGCAGCGCGAGTCGGACCTTGACGGGCACGAGCCGCGTGATCGCGTCGATGCGGATGTTGCGTCCCGTGTACGTCGCGTAGGCGCCGCCGAGGAACCCGATCAAGAACACCGAGTGGCGGATCACGCCGTCGATCCAGACCGGCACGCGCAGCACCGAGATCTGAAACGACGAGGAGAGGTTCCGGTCGACGAACTGCCAGGTCGCGAAGAAGATGATCGCGATCAGGCAGAGCCCGAGCCCCGCACCCTCGAGAAAAGCCAGGGCGCCGGACAGCTTGGACAACGCACGGATGGGGAGAGGCCAGGTCGGCGGCACCCACTGATGGGGCCGATGCGGAGGGGCAGCGCTCATCTCGTCCTTTGGCTCGGGCTGGAGACCTACTTCTTGCCGGCGCGGAACTCTTTGACCAGCGCCTCGACGCGGTTGCGGAACTCCTTCGAGTAGAGCGATCCCTCGAGCTCACTGCGAATCCCGACGGCGACCTGCTCGAACTCGCTCACCATGGCGGCGGGCGACTCGACCTGCTGAATGCCCTGGGCGAGCAGCTTCTTGAGGGCGTCGGAGTTGTCCTGACGGATCGTCTTGAGCACCTTGACCTGGAGATCCGCCGCGTCCTGCATGACGATCTTCTGCATATCGGGGGGGATCTTGTCCCAGTCCTTCTTCGACAGCACGGTCGCGCCGATCGCCTGGCTGATGTGCAGCGCGGTGACGTACTTGACCTTGGTGTGCCACTGCAGCGCCAGGGTCGACAGCGGCGAGCCATAGCAGGCGTTGATCATGCCGGTCTGCAGCGACGGGAGGACGTCCGGGACGCCGAGGGGAACGCCGGGCGTACCGAGCTTGGTGAAGAGTGCGCGCACCATCGGGTCGTCGGTCCACGCCCACAGCTTGGTCTGCGCGAGGTCGGCCTTCGACTTGAGCGGGATGTTCGAGAAGATGTGGATCGGGCCGACGTCGCCCCACGACAGGAGGACGAAGCCCTTCTCCTCGAACTTCTTGCGAATCTCGCCGTCGAGCTTGGTGCGAACGTAGTCGAGCTCCTCGTTGGTGCGGATGAGCATCGGCAGCTCGAGCGCCCGGACCTCGGGCTGGATGAGGCCGAGGCCGATCGCCGTGACGACCGCGCCCGACAGGTTGCCGAGCTTGATCTTGCGGACGTAGTCGCGCTCGTCGCCGCTCTGGCCGCCCAGGTAGAACTTCACCTTGACCTTGCCCGAGGTGTGCTCCTCGACCTTGCGGCCCCACTCCTTGAGGAGGTTGGCCCACGACGAGCCATCGGGCGCGAGGGAGCCGAACTTCAAGACGACGGCCTCTTGCGCGGCGGCCTGTCGAGTCGGCATCAGAGCGGTGGCGGCGACGGCCGCGGCGAGCAGAAGGCGCTTCATGATCAGTCTCCTTGCGGGTTCGTAGTCCGTAGGACGGCGAGCCTCGGATCTTTGTTCAACGACTAGAAGAGGTCCTCGATGCGCGCCAGATAGCGAGCGGCGCGCTTCTTGGCCAGCTCGTTGGCGAGGCGCTGCTCGGGGAACACGTCGGCGGGCGTGGCGAGCACCGCCTTCAAGGTCTTCTCGAACAGCTCGCGGTTCTCGGTGATGACGCAGTAAAAGCGCGCCATCATGACGCGCGACAGCAGGTACTTGTTGTCGGTCGACGCGATCGCCTGCTCGAAGTACTTCTTGGCCGCGTCGGGATCGCCGCCCATCGCCTTGCCCTGCGACGCCTTGATCACGCCGAGCGTCATCGCGGGGCCACCGTTGGCGAAGTTGGGATCGAGATCGTAGGCGCGCTTGATCATCGCCACCGCCTTGCCGAGATCGGCGACGCGGCCGAGGTCGGTGCGGTTGAGGTTGATCGCCGAGGCGAGGGCGAGTCCGCCGTAGAACAGACCGGGCAGCGACTTCTTGTCGAGCTTGGCGACCGCGGCCTCGACGGCGCCGACGTCCTTCTTGAGCGCCGCCTCGACCTCCTTCTTCTTGTCGCGGAGCGCGATGTGGCGGAGGGCGAAGCCGAGCGCGCGGTCGTAGGATGCGGTGGCGCGCGCGGCGATCGTGGCGCGCTGCGCGGCGTGCTTCTCGTTGTCGGGCAGGCTCTCGAGATCGTCCTCGAGGAAGCCGAAGGCATACTCGGCGTAGCCCTGCGCGAGGATCGCGAGGATGATCGGGTTGGTCGGCGCCGACTCGAGGAAGCCGTCGACGGTCTTGAGCTGACCGGGCGCCGCTTCGCGCGCCAGCTGCGGATCGAACTCGGCGGCCGTCGAGCGCGACGCGTTCTTGAGCACAGGAGCGGTCATGTTGACCATCATCTCCTGCATGTTGCAGCCCGCTCCGAGGAGCGTGGACAGTGCCAACCCGCCAACAATGGATAGTCGATTCATGGCCGGCCAGCGTACTTTCCCTCGACGGGCGCCGTCAAGCCGGGGCGGGACGATGATGAACGATTGTGCGGCTGGGCTGGGGGCGGAGCGGATCGGCGCGAGCCTGCTTAGCGATCGCGCTCGATCGTGTACTGCGCGAGCGCTCGCAGCGCCTCGGCGGCGCTGCCGAGCGGCGCGAGCGCGTCGGTGCCACGCGCCATCACGGTGCGGGCGTACTGCCTGGCGCCGTCGACGCCGAGCAGGTCGACGAAGGTCGTCTTGCCGGCCGCCTTGTCCGAACCCGGATCCTTGCCGAGCGTCGCGAGGTCGGCGGTGATGTCGAGGACGTCGTCGACGATCTGGAAGGCGAGGCCGAGGGCGCGCCCATAGGCGGTGAGGCGCTCCAGCTGATCGGGATTCGCGCCTCCGAGGATGGCCCCCGAGCGCACGGCGAACAGCAGCAGCTCGCCCGTCTTGGCGCGGTGGAGGTTCTCGAGGTGCGCCTGATCGATCTGCTTGCCCGTCGCCTCGATGTCGATCACCTGCCCGCCGACCATGCCGTTGGCGCCGGCGGCGCAGCCGAGCTCGAACACGACCTCCGCGATGCGCTCCGGGTGGCGGTGGCGGCGCTTGGTGAGGACGCGGAAGGCCTCGGCGCACAGCGCGTCGCCCGCCAGGATGGCGATCGCCTCTCCGTAGACCTTGTGGTTGGTCGGCCGGCCGCGACGGAAGTCGTCGTCGTCCATCGCTGGCAGATCGTCGTGGATCAGGGAGTAGGTGTGGATGAACTCGACGGCGCAGGCCGCGTCCATCGCCAGATCCGCCGTGCCACCCACGGCCTCGGAGGCCGCGACGCAGAGGATCGGCCGCAGCCGCTTGCCACCGGCGAGCAGGCTGTAGGACATCGACTCGCGCAGCGTCGGGGGCGACGGGGTGTACGTCTCGAGGTGGTACTGCAGAGCCTTCTCGACCTCTTGCTTCCGGCTGTGGAGGTACGCATTCAAATCGAACGACATCTATCTCTCTCCGACGCTATCGAACGAACATCGTGGTTCAGGTTGGGGGCGTGCGAAGTCGCACGCTCCCTCGTCAAACGGGTCACAAGCCGAACTTCTCCATCCGGCGCAGCAGCGCGAAGCGGCTGATGCCGAGGATCTCGGCAGCGCGGCTCTTCTTGCCCGAGGACAGCTTGAGCGCCTCTTCGAGGAGGCGGCGCTCGAACCCCTCGAGCGTGTCGGCACCGGGGCGAAACTCGAGGCGAAGCCCGCTCGGGCCTGACCCGACCATCCCGAGCTGAACGGGCCGGCGGCCCTCGGCGTCGCGCACCCGCTCGGGCAGCAGCTCGGGCGTGATCTCGTCGGTGGTGGCGAGGATCACGGCGCGCTCGATGACGTTCTTGAGCTCGCGAACGTTGCCCGGAAATTCGTAGGCGGCGAGCAGCTCGCGCGCACCGCTGCTCAGCTGCAGCGGGCGCCGCGCCATGCGCTGCGCGTACTCGGCGATGAAGTGCTCGGTGAGCAGCAGCACGTCGCCACCACGCTCGCGCAGGGGCGCGATGCGGATCGGGAACACGGAGAGGCGGTGGTAGAGGTCGAGCCGAAACTTACCCGCCTCGACGAGCTCGCCGAGATCGCGGTGGCTGGCCGAGATCACCCGCGCCTGGAAGTCGACCGGCTTGACGCCACCGATGCGATCGAAGGTCCGCTCCTCGAGGACGCGCAGCAGCTTGCCCTGCAGTCCCTCGGCCATGTCCCCGATCTCGTCGAAGAGCACGGTGCCACGGCCGGCCAGCTCGAGCTTGCCGGGCTTCTTCTGCTCCGCGCCGGTGAACGCGCCCTTCTCGTGACCGAAGAGCTCGCTCTCCGCCAGCGTGGCCGGCAGAGAGACGCAGTCGATGGCGACGAACGGCTCCTTGCTGCGCGGCGACAGCATGTGCAGCGCGCGCGCTGCGACGCCCTTGCCGGTGCCGCTCTCGCCGTGCAGGAGCACCGTCGTATCAGGCGAGCGCGCCACCTCGGTGATCTTGCGCCGCGCCTCCTCGATCGCCGGGGACTCGCCGAGCAGGCCGGCGAACTTGGACAGATCGACGACCGCATCGGTCGTCGCTGGCTCGGGGCGCGCCGACTGCACGCGCTGCGCGTCGACGACGCGCTCGACGATCGCTGGCAGCTCGGTGGTCTTGGTGACGTAGTCGGTGGCGCCACGGCGCATCGCCTCGACGGCGTTCTCGATCGTACCGAACGCCGTCATCATCAGGACCGTCGGGGGCGGACGCAGCGCCCGGATGTGCGGGATCAGATCCAGCCCGCTGCCGTCGGGCAGCATGTGGTCGAGGATGACCAGATCGTAGCGCCCGCTGCGCGCGCGCTCGAGCCCAGCCTTCCAGGAGCCGGCGACATCGGCGCGAATGCCACGACGCGACAGCAGGCGACGCAGCGAGATCGCGTACGTCTCCTCGTCATCCACGATGAGGGTGAGGAATTCCAACGCCGGAAGAGAACGGCTGCCGGCGCGCGTTGTCAAGGGTTGTCGAGCATCAGGACCCTGCCGCGTGCGTCGGGTTGATGACGATCAAGCCGCGTCACTCCGGCGCGAACGGCAGCTCGACGAGGACGCGGGCGCCACCGTCACGGCGGTTGAGCAGCCGGATCTTGCCGCGGTGCTCGTCGACGATCTGCTTCGAGATCGCGAGGCCGAGCCCGGTGCCGCGGGTCTTGGTCGAGAAGAAGGGATCGAAGAGTCGGCGTCGATCCTCCTCGGGAACACCCGGTCCGCGATCGGCGACCGAGATGATCACGGCGTGCTCACCGCGTCGCGCCTCGCACTCGATCGGGCCGGCTGGGTTCGCCTCCATCGCGTTGTGCAGCAGGTTGATCAACACCTGGCGAAAGGCGTCGCCGTCGCACAGCGCGCGCAGGCTCGGGCCGACGCGCAGCTCGATGGGCGTCTCCTTGGACTTCTTCTGCGCCAGCTCGACGCACTGGGTGAGGATCGGCACGAGCTCGGTGGGGCGCGGCTCGACGCGGCGCGGGCGCGCGAAGCGCAGGAAGTCGCTGACGATGTTGTCGAGGCGCCGCACCTCGCGAATGATCGCGTCGATCTCGCTGCGCACCGAGGAGTCGGCGGCGATCTCCTCCTGGACGACCTGCGCCGCCGCGCCGATGGAGACAAGCGGGTTGCGCACCTCGTGCGCGATGCGGGCCGCCATCTCGCCGATCGCCGACAGGCGCTCGGACTCGAGGAGCCGCGCCTGGAGTCGCTTGCGCTCGGCGTCACCGCGTCGGCGCTCGGTCAGATCGTGGATGCGCCACACCATGCCGGACGTGCGCTCGTTCTCGTCGGCGAGGAGGAGGAGGGAGAGCTCGACGGGGAAGGCGCTGCCGTCGCGCTTCTTCAGCTTGAGCTCCCCTTCGGCAAAGCCAGTCGAGCGCGCTTCGCGCAGCAGCTCCTGGGCGCGGCGGCGCGATCGCGGATCGGCGGTGAGCGCCAGCGGGTCGGTGCCGCGCAGCTCGTCCGGCTGGACGCCCAGCATCGGCAGTGCCGCGGCGTTGGCGACCGCGATCCCACCGTCGTTGTCGACGGTAAGGATGGCGTCGGCGACCGAGCGGAGCACCTTCTCGAGCTGCTGGCGTCCGTGCTCGACCTCGCGCGAGAGCGCCGTCTGGCGCTCGAGATCCTCGACCACCGCGACGACCAGGTCGCCAGGCGCGGCGGTGAACGTGACACGCAGCCGCCGACCCGCGCCGAGCAGCGCGGCCGAGACGGTACGCTCGTCGCTGAGGCGGGCTGCGACATCGGCGAGCGGGGTCGGCGCGGTCTCGAGCACCTGCGCGAGCAAGGTGCCGCTCTCGACCAGCGTCAGATCGCGGCGACACACGTAGACGTTGGGCACCGCCTCGCCCGGCGACGGCAGCTCCCGCAGGCGCAGGATCTCTTCGGACAGCGCCTGTGACTCGAGATCGGCGCCGACGCGATCGCAGTAGGCCAGCGCCAGATCCCGCTCCTCGACGGAGAAGCCGCTCTCGTTGGGCTTCTCGAACAGGAGGATGCCGAGCGTTCCGGCGCGCCCGACGATCGGTGCGGCGGCGAACGTGCGCGGGCCGATGAGCTTGCGGATCTCGTCGAGCGACTCGTCGGGGACGAGCCCGCCGGTCAGATCGCCGACGTCGAAGGTGACGAGCATCTGGGCGCGCACGAAGGCCCGAGACAGGAAGCTCGACTCGACGGACAGCGGCAGCTTGGCGCCCTCGACCTTGAAGCCGAGCGTCGACTCGATGGCGCCGAACTGGGCGACGTCGCGGTTGGTGATCGTCGTCAGGAAGGTGAGGTTCTTGCCATCCTCGTCGCGCAGCGCGAGCTGCACCGAGCCACAGCCGAGCACGCGCGCCGCGGCATAGAGGATGCGGCGAATCGTAGGCGAGTCCATGCCGCACCGTTTCGCGCCCGGCCCGGTCTGTCAATCGTGCGAAGTCGCACGCCTGGCGCCTGCAGGTAGCATCAAACCGAACAGCAGAGGTGGCACCTCGTGCCCGTTTGGCTTATCTAAGTAGCGGATAATCCGTCATGGCTCGCTGCGTCGAGGAGCGGCACGCGCCGTGCACGGATCGCGCGCGTACTCGGCGACGGCGACCCTGACCCCGACCCTGACCCCGACCCTGACGAAGACGTCACCGTCCTGTCATCGACGCCCAAGACGCCCCGAGCGAAGATCTCCGAGAGCAACACCAAGGAACCCATGAGCGAAGCCGAAAACAGCCCCCCCGGAATCAAGCGCCGCAAGGCCGATCACCTCGCCTTGTGCGCCTCTGGCGAGGCGGAGTTCCGCCAGAAGACCAGCCTCCTCGAGGAGGTCGAGCTGGTGCACGACGCGCTGCCCGATCGCCACTACGACGACGTCGACCTCTCGACCACGCTGCTCGGCAAGACGCTCAAGGCCCCGGTGGTGATCAGCGCGATGACCGGCGGCACCGACGAGGCCAAGTCGATCAACCACGACCTGGCGCGGGCCGCCGAGCAGCTCGGCCTCGGCTTCGGTCTCGGCTCGCAGCGCGCGATGCTCGTCTCGCCGGCGCTCGCTTCGACCTTCCAGGTTCGCAGCGTCGCTCCGACGGCGCTGCTCCTCGGCAACCTGGGTGTCGTGCAGGCGCGCCAGATGTCGACGGGCGCGGTCCGCGAGCTCTGCCAGAGCGTCGGTGCCGACGCGCTGTGTGTGCACCTCAACCCGTCGATGGAGCTCATCCAGCCGGGTGGCGATCGCGACTTCCGCCACGGCAAGGAGACGCTGCGCCGCCTGCACGAGGAGCTCGGCTTGCCGATCGTCGTCAAGGAGACCGGCGCAGGCCTGTCCCGCCGGGTCGGCATGATCACGCGCGAGCTCGGCATCCGCACCGTCGACACCTCGGGCGCCGGCGGCACCTCCTGGGTCGGCGTCGAGACGAAGCGCGCCGAGGGCTCGGCCCGCGCGCTCGGCGAGGAGTTCTGGGACTGGGGCATCCCGACCGCGGCCTCGATCGGCCTCAACGCCGATCTCGGCCTCGACATCATCGCCACCGGCGGCCTGCGCAACGGCCTCGACGTCGCGCACGCCCTCGCGCTCGGCGCGACGGCCGGCGGCCTCGCGGCGCCGGTGCTGCGCGCCCACCGCGACGGCGGCTACGACGGTGTGATCAGCTTCCTGGAGCACGTCATCAACGGGGTCCGCGCCGCGGTGTTCCTCACCGGCTGCCGCACGCCGAGCGAGCTCCGCACCCGACCGAAGATCCTCGGACCGCGCCTCACGGCCTGGCTGGAGAAGGGGCGTTAGGTTCCAGATGAAGACGCAGGCGAGCGGCAAGGTCATCCTCCTCGGCGAGCACTCGGTGGTCTACGGCTACCCGGCGCTGGCCTGTGGCCTCGCGGCCGGTGCGATCGTCGAGACCACCCCGGGCACCGGGCGTCTGTGCGTCGACGAGTGGCAGTGCACCGTCGATCCGACCTGTGTCGACGAGCGCTCGGTGGCGCGGGCCTACCGGACGATCCTGCAGCGGCTCGGCGTCTCGACCCTGCCAGTCGATCTGCACCTGCGCTTCTCGATCCCGACCGGGGCGGGGCTCGGCAGCTCGGCGGCGATGGCGGTCGCGATCGCGCGCGCCGTCGCGGCGACGCTCGGGCTGGCGCTCGACGATCCGCGCGTCGTCGCTGCGGCCGCCGCGTCTGAGATCGAGATCCACGGTCGCCCCTCCGGCATCGACCAGGCGTTCGCCGAGTCGGGCTGCGCGGTCGGCCTGTTCACGCGACAGGGCGGCCTGCAGCCGTTCTCGCTCGCGACGCCGTTCCTCCTCGTCATCGGCCACACCGGGCAAGCGCGCGACACCAAGGGGCGAGTCGCCCGCGTCGCCGAGCTGTACGAAGCCAACCGCTCCGAGACCCAGGCACGCTTCCAGGCGATCGCCGGCCTCGTCGAGAAGGCTCGCCACGCCCTCAGCGAGGGCTCGCTCGGCGTCGTCGGCTCCGCGATGAGCGAGAACCAGCGCCACCTGGCCGCGCTCGAGGTCTCGTGCGCGGCGATCGATCAGATGTGCAGCCTGGCGCACGACGCCGGCGCGCTCGGCGCCAAGCTCACCGGCGGTGGCGGCGGGGGCTGCGTCATCGCCCTGGCCTCCTCGAGCACCAGCGCGGCGACGATCGCCGAGGCGTGGCAGCGCGCCGGCTTTGCCGCCAAGACCATGATCATCGGAGCCCAGTCGTGAGCCGCGCCGTCGCCGAGGCGAACACCAACATCGCGCTGGTCAAGTACTGGGGCAAGCGGCCCGGGCCGCTCAACCTGCCCGCTGTCGGCAGCCTGTCGCTGACGCTGGCGGGCCTGTCGACGCGCACCGAGGTCCGTTTCGACAAGGATCTTGACCAAGATCGCCTGGTGCTCAACGGCGAGGTCGAGAGCGGTCGCGCGCTCGAGAAGGTCTCCACCTTTCTCGATCTGATCCGCCAGCCGGCAGGCGTGGCGCTCCGCGCCGAGGTCCGCTCCGCCAACAACTTCCCGACGGCCGCTGGCCTCGCGTCGTCCGCTTCTGCGTTCGCCGCGCTGGCGCTCGCCGCGACGCGCGCCGCAGGCGTGACGCTCGACGGCCGCGCGCTGTCGATCCTGGCGCGTCAGGGCTCCGGCTCCGCGGCGCGCTCGATCTTCGGCGGCCTGGTGCGCATGCACAAGGGCGAGCGCCCCGACGGGACCGATAGCTTCGCCGAGCCGCTCGACGCGGCCGACTGGGGCGTCCGCCTCGTCGTCGGCGTGACGTCGGAGGCCAAGAAGGCGACCCTGTCGACCGACGGCATGAACCTGACGGCGCGCACGTCGCCGTTCTTCGCGCCCTGGCTGACGGCGAACGTCGAGGATCTGGCGCTCGCCGAGGCCGCGATCCGCGTCCGCGACCTCGACGCGCTCGGCGTCGTGACCGAGCAGAGCGCGATGACCATGCACGCCTCGGCGATGGCAGCGCGGCCGGCGGTCGTCTACATGAAGGGCGCGACGCTCGACGGCTTCCACGCGGTGCAGGCCATGCGCAAGGAGGGCGTGCGCGCCTACTTCACCTGCGACGCCGGCCCGCACATCAAGGCGCTCACCGACGCGGCGACCGCCGACGAGGTGGCCCGGCGCCTGGCGGCCGTGCCGGGCGTGCTGCGCACCATCGTCTGCGCCCCGGGCCCCGACGCGCGGGTGGTCGAATGATCATCACCGCCCCAGGCAAGGCGATCCTCGTCGGCGAGTACGCGGTGCTCGAAGGCGCGACCGCGATCTCGACGGCGGTGGATCGGTTCGTCCGCGTCACCGTCGGATCGGGCAGCGCGAGCGGCCCGTTCGTCGACGCGGCTCGGCGTGTCGTGGCGCGCCACCTCGGTCGCACCGTCGAGGTGCCGCTCACCATCGACTCGTCCGCGCTCTACGTCGGCCAGCGCAAGCTCGGCCTCGGCTCGTCGGCCGCGGTCACCGTCGCGACGGTGGTGGCGCTCCTCGAGGCGGCGGGCGCGGAGCGTCCCGACCGCGCTGCGCTGTTCGCGCTTATCGACGCCGCCCATCAGGAGGCGCAGGTCGAGCTCGGCTCCGGGGTCGACGTCGCGACCGCGATCACCGGCGGCGTCGTGCGCTTCCGCCGGCAGCCGCTGGCGATCGAGCCGATGACCCTGCCGCCGTCGCTGCGCCTCGGCTTCGTCGACGTCGGCCAGTCCGCCTCGACCCCGCAGCTCGTCGCGGCGGTGCGGCGCTGGCAGGCGCAGGATCGCGGTGGCTTTGCCGCCGTGATCGACGAGCTCGGGCGCGCCGCGCAGGCCTTCTCCGCTGCTCGGGACGCGTCCGGCGCCATCGCGGCGGCGCGCTCGGCCTTCGCTGGGATGGCCGAGCTCGGGCGGCGCGCCGACGCGCCGATCGTCATCCCGGCCTTCGACAAGCTGGCGTCGATCGCGGCCGCGCACGGCGCGGCCAGCAAGCCGTCGGGCGCGGGTGGGGGGGACCTGGCGGTCCTCTTCTCCGATGGAGAGGACGCGACCGCGGCGCTGCACGCCGCCGTGCGCAGCGCAGGCTTTTCGCTGTTGGAGCTCGGTGCGGGAGCACCTGGCGTCTCGAAGATCTCGGAAGCAACGACCGTGGAGCAGTCATGACTCGCAACTCGCGCATCCCTGGGTTCTACAAGCTGTCCGTCGAGGAGCGCCGCGAAGCGCTGGCGGCGGCCGCTGATCTCGACGAGACGTCGCTCGCCGCGCTCGACGAGTGTCTGCTCGGCCTCGACACCGCCAACCACATGGTCGAGAACGTGATCGGCGTCTATGGCCTGCCGCTCGGCATCGGCCTCAACTTCCAGATCAACGGCAAGGACTACCTCGTGCCGATGTGCGTCGAGGAGCCGAGCGTCGTCGCTGCGGCGTCGAACGCCGCCAAGATGATCCGCTCGGGCGGCGGCTTCTTCGCCGAGGCCGACGCCCCGATCATGATCAGCCAGGTGCAGCTCTACGAGGTGCCCGACGTCGAGGCAGCGCGCGCCGCCATCCTCGCGGACGAGGCCGACCTCATCGCTCGCGCCAACGCGGCCTACCCGTCGCTGCTGGCGCGGGGCGGCGGGACGCGCTCGATCGAGGTGCGCATCCTCGACCCGCACATGCTGGCCGTCCACCTGCTCGTCGACGTGCGCGACGCGATGGGCGCCAACCTCGTCAACACGATCGCCGAGGCGGTCGCCGATCGTCTCGGCGAGCTGGCGCAGTCCAAGGTCGGCCTGCGCATCCTGTCGAACCTCGCCGACCGTCGCTGCGTCCGCGTCACCTGCCGCGTCAACCCCCAGGACCTCGGCACCGAGAGCTTCTCGGGCGAGGAGGTCCGCGACGGCATCGTCAACGCCAGCCGCTTCGCCGAGCTCGATCCGTACCGCGCCGCCACCCACAACAAGGGGATCATGAACGGCGTCGACGCCGTCGTCATCGCGACCGGCAACGACTGGCGCGGCGTCGAGTCTGGCGCCCACGCCTTTGCTGCGACCAAGGGCGCCAACGGCGGCTATGGTCCGCTCGCCACCTGGCGCGTCGGCGAGGACGGCTTTCTCACCGGCCGGATCGAGCTGCCGATGGCGATCGGCACCGTCGGTGGCACGCTGCGCGTCCACCCGGGCGCGCGGCTGTCGCTGCGCATCCTCGGCACCGGCGCCGCCGACGAGGTCGGCATGATCATGGCGGCGGTCGGCATGGCGTCCAACCTCGCCGCGCTGCGCGCCATGGCCTCCGAAGGCATCCAGCGCGGCCACATGTCGATGCACGCCCGCACCGTCGCCCTCGGCGTCGGCGCGACGGGTGAGCTCGTCGACGCAGTCGCCAAGGAGCTGGCCCGCCTCGGCGACGTTCGCCCGGAGCGCGCCCAGGCGATCCTGGCGCAGCTGAAGGCCGCCCCCGCAAAAAAAAACGGCAACGGCGCCGCCCACTTTGACCGTGTGTAAGGGAGATCCGAGATGATTCGACGCCTCGTCACGCCTCGCAAGAACGCGCTCCCCGCGCCCTCTCCGTTCCTCGATCGGGACGACAACGGTGTGCCCTTTACCGTCGAGCGCGCCTTCGCGTACTGCGAAGAGATCGCGCGCGGTCACCAGGAGAACTTCCCGGTCGCGTCGCGCTTCCTCCCCGAGCCGCTGCGCCGCCACGTCTGGGCGATCTACGCGTTCGCGCGCTCCGCGGACGACTTTGCCGACGAGCCGCGCTGGGATGGACAGCGCGCCGAGGCGCTCGCCTACTGGGAGGCGCAGCTCGAGCAGGCCTTCTTCGGCACGGCGACGCACCCGGTGTTCGTCGCGCTGCACGACACGATCGAGCGCTTCGATCTGCCGATGCCGCTCCTCGCCGAGCTGCTCACCGCGTTCCGCATGGATCTCAACTTCAAGAGCTACGCGACGTTCTCGCAGCTCGAGAACTACCTGCGGCACGCGGCGCACCCCGTCGGGCGCTTGATGATGCACGTCTTCGGCTATCGCGCGCCGCAGTTCCACGGCTACTCGGACGCGCTGTGCTCGGCGCTGGCGCTGTGCAACTTCCTGCAGGACGTCGGCGTCGACTACGCCGACGGGCGCGTCTATCTGCCCAAGGACGATCTGCGGCACTTCGGCGTCGACGAGGCGATGCTCGGCCTGCCGCGCGCGACGCTCGAGGTGCGGCAGCTCATCCGCTTTCAGGTGTCGCGCACCCGCGCGCTCCTCGAGCGGGCGCGGCCGATCATCGATCGCGTCGGCCCCGAGGTCGGTTTCGAGATCTCGCTGCTCTGGCACGCCGGGGCGGCGGTGCTCGATCGCATCGAGGCGATCGACTTCGACGTGCTGCACCGTCGGCCGACGCTGTCGTCGGCGGACAAGGCGCGCATGGTCGCCAAGGCTGCGTCCGAGCGCTGGCCGCGCGTCGGTCGTTACCTCGACGCGGGGCTGTAGCGCATGCAGCCCACCAGCTTCCTCAAGAGCGCTGCCGATTATTGCCGGCAGCTGACGTCGAGCTCGAAGTCGAACTTCTACTACGCCTTCTTGTTCCTGCCCAAGAAGCGCCGCGAGGCGCTCGAGGCGGTCTACGCCTTCTGCCGGCTCGTCGACGACGTGGTCGACGAGTGCGAGACCGTCGAGGAGAAGCGCGCTGGCATCGCGATGTGGCGCGCCGAGGTCAAGGCGCTCTACGAGGGCGGACAGCTCCAGCACCCGGTCAGCCAAAAGCTGCGCGACGCGCTCGTCGACTTTCAGCTCCGCCGCGAGGATCTCGACGGCATCATCGATGGCTGCGAGCAGGACATCTCGAAGCGCCGCTACGACAGCTGGGAAGAGCTGCGCGCCTACTGCTATCGCGTCGCCTCGTGCGTCGGCCTGCTGTGCATCGAGATCTTCGGCTACTCGTCGCCGAAGGCCAAGGACTACGCGGTCGATCTCGGCCTGGCGCTGCAGCTGACCAACATCATCCGCGACGTCGGCGAGGACGCGGCGCGCGATCGCATCTACCTGCCGCTCGAAGATCTCGCGGCGTTTGGCGTGCGGGAGCGCGACATCCTCGACGGCAAGCGCAGCCCGGAGCTCGGGCGCCTGCTGCGCTACGAGGCGCAGCGAGCGCGCTCGCACTACCTGCGGGCGCGCGCCGCGATCGGTCGCTCCGAGCGACGCCAGCTCGTGATCGCCGAGATCATGGGCGACATCTACTACCGCATCTTGGAGCAGCTCGAGCGCATCGACTACGACGTGTTCACGCTGCGCGCCAAGGTCCCCAACCATCAGAAGATGGCGATCGCCTTCGGGCGCTTCGTCGACGCCAAGCTCTTCGCGTAGCGCCACACGACCGCCGCGACGTCACGCGGCTCAGCCGCCGCGCAGCCGCTGCAGGCGCGCCCACAGCTCGCGCTCGACGCCAGTCTGCCCGCCCGGGTAGACGACGGCGTCGGCGATCGCCTCGGGCAGGTACCGATCGACGACGAAGTTGCCTGAGAAGTCGTGCGGGTACTGGTAGCCCTCGCCGTAGCCCCACTGCTGCATCGCCTTGGTGGGCGCGTTGCGCAGCTTGTTGGGTACCGGCAGCGCGCCGTGTTTCTCGACGAGCGCGCGGGCGTTGGCGTAGGTCGTGAGCGCGGTGTTGCTCTTGGGCGCGAGCGACAGATAGAGCACCGCCTCGGTCATCGGCAGGACGCCCTCGGGCAGGCCGACGAGGCGCACCGCCTCGGTCGCTGCGACGGCGAGCTGCAGCGCGCGCGGGTCGGCGCAGCCGATGTCCTCGGCGGCGAAGATGACGAGCCGCCGACAGAGGAAGAGCGGATCGTCGCCCGCCTCGACCATGCGCGCCAGCCAGTACACCGCCGCGTCGGGATCGCTGCCGCGCATCGACTTGATGAGCGCCGAGACGACGTTGTAGTGCTCTTCGCCGCGGCGATCGTAGAGCAGCGTCTTCTGCTGCAGCGCCTCCTGCACGATCTCGACCGTGATCGTCGCGCCGTCGCCCGCCAGATCGGCGGCGAGCTCGAGCGTGCCGAGGGCGCGCCGCGCGTCGCCGTACGCCTCCTCGACGAGACGATCGAGCACCGCGTCGTCGATCGCGAGGCGCCGCCGCCCGAGCCCGCGCGCTTCGTCGCCGAGCGCCCGCACGAGCAGGGTGCGCAGCGACGGTGCGTCGAGCGCGTGCAGCCGCACCACCTTGCAGCGCGAGAGCAGCGCGGCCACGACCTCGAACGACGGGTTCTCCGTCGTCGCGCCGATGAGCGTGATGCGCCCCGCCTCGACGTGGGGCAGGAGCGCGTCCTGCTGCGCCTTGTTGAAGCGGTGGATCTCGTCGACGAACAGCACCGTGCGCTGGCCCGTCTCGCCGGCGAGGCGCTCGGCCTCGGCCACCGACTCGCGCAGATCCTTGATGCCGCTCTGCACCGCCGAGATCGTCACCAGCCGTCGCTGGTGCTTGTCTGCGAGCAGGCGCGCCAGCGTCGTCTTGCCCGTGCCCGGCGGCCCCCACAGCAGCAGGCTCGGCAGCGCGTGCGAGAGGCGCTCGAGGAGGCGCCCAGGCCCGAGCAAGTGCCCCTGCCCGACGTACTCTTCGAGCGTCCGCGGCCGCATTCTCTCGGCGAGCGGTTGGTGCGCTGGATTGCGCTCTGCGGCGCGGGTGAACAGGTCCACGTTACAAATTTTGCTACTACCACGCAGAGAGTAGCGGCAGAAGCATCAGTTTTCTGAGGGGCGTGCCACGAACTTGCGGGAGCTTAGCATCCGGACGACGATGGCATGCGTCCTGCTCAATTTATGGGCTCGTTGGGAGTGTCGATGTCTTCGATTGTACGCTTCGATAGAGACCGCCTGATGGAAGAGCTGGCCCAGTTTTTCGAGCGCGAGACGGGCGTGTACACGACCGATCCGAGGCTCATCCCGATCGAGCTGCGCGTGCCGGATCGCCGCGCCGCGCGTCCGGGCAGCGCGCCCACGCGTCGCGTCGCGTAGCCTTCACTTTCTCTCTCCCTCATCCTCCAGGAGCTCGACGCCAGGAGCGAGCCGCGTGCGCCGCCCCGGCAGGAGCTTGCCGATCGTGACCCGATCGAGGCCGAACGGCAGGAGCTCCTTCCAGCCGCGCGGATCGTCGTCGCTGCCGTCGAGCCGCACCAAGATCGTGCGGCGCGCCTTGGCTCGCCGCTCGGCGATCGTTCGCGGTAGATCGGCGATGCCCGCGTAGTAGACGAGCGGCAGCACCTCGACGCTGGGCGCGACCATCGCGAGCTGCTCGTCCCAGCCGTGGCCGGGGCCGATCACGAGATCGCCCGCCTGCAGCCGCGTCGCGGTCTGCTCGGCGCGATCGAGCGCGCGTCGATCCTTGGCGACGGGCAGCCAAAGGATGAGGTTGGCGAGGGCGATGGCGGCCACGATCCCCGGATCGCGCCGCCGCTCGCTCCGCGCCACCACCACCCAGAGCAGCGGCAGCAAGAAGATCCAGCGCTCGTGATCCGAAGGAAAGTACGTGGCGCCGAGGAGCGCATAGGGGACGAGCCAGGCGACGAGCCAGCGCTGCTCGTCACGCGGCACCGCGAACCTCCGGGCGAGCAGCGCGCCGAGCGCCGCGACGCCGAGCAGCGACTGCGCGATCACGACGGGCAGCGGCGCCTCGTAGGGGTACGGTGCGTAGACGAGGGCCTTGCCGAGTCCGTGCAGCGTCGCCGGGGCGATCCGCCACGAGAGCGGATAGGCGAAGCCGTGATGCATCTGCCGCAGCCAGCCGAGGCCGCCTTGCTGCAGCGCAACGAGATAGGCCGCGCCGACGATCCCGCCGAACAGCGCCAGGCTCGCCAGGCGACGTCGCCACGGACCGGCGAGCGCGAGGAGCGGCAGGGCGAGCAGCACGTTCTCGACGTGGAGCAGGCTTGCCAGCGCGGCGCACAGCGCGGCCAGGAACGGCCGCTGTCGATCGAGCGCCCACAAGAAGAGGCACACGGGCACGAGGGCAGGGGCGTAGCTCTCGAGGTCGCTCGTCGAGATCAACACCGAGTAGGACGCCGCGAGCCCGCCTGCGCCGACGAGCGCCACGCGCCGGCCGCGCGGCCAGAGGATCGCCACGACGATCGCGACGGCGAGCCCGCCAGCGACGAGACAGATCAAGCGCAGCGACGGCAGGAGCGTCGCCGGCGTGGCGGCATGGACAAGCTGCTTGACCACCTCGAAGAGCGGCAGCAGCAAGAGGTGCCCCGGGTAGCGCGCCCCACCGAGCGTCGCCTTGAGGTAGCCGACGCCATCCCCATTGACGACCGACGGTGTAAGCAGGTAAGCGAACAGGCTGTAAGCGACGCCGAGGCCGACGGCGGTGCCGAGCCGGGCGAGCGCAGCCTGTGGCAGAGGATTCGGCCGATTCACGAGCCCATGCTATCGTCCACGCCCATGGACCGGAAGGACCGGACGAACCGGAAGGATCAGCAGCCCGCGCGTGTCGGGCTCTGCTCCGATGCGCGCTTCTTGCGCCATCGCGCCGGTGGAGATCACCCGGAGTGCCCTGAGCGGCTCGGTCCGATCACGACCGCGCTGCAGACGGCCGACTTCGGCGCGCCGATCGTGCAGATCGCGCCCCGCCCGGTTCGCAAGGAGGAGCTGCTGCGGGCGCACAAGGCCGAGTTCCTCGAGGAGATCGAGCGTGAGCTCGGGCGCGGCGAGGCGGGGTGGATCGATCCGGATACCTACTATTCGCCCGAGACGCTCGAGATCGCCAAGCTCGCCGCGGGCGCGACGATCGACCTGTGCACGGCCGTCGCCGTCGGTGAGCTCGACGCCGGCTTCGCGCTGGTGCGCCCGCCCGGCCATCACGCCACCGGCGATCAGGCGATGGGCTTCTGCATCTTCAACAACGTCGCGATCGCCGTGGCGCAGCTCCGCGCCGCCGGCAAGCGCGTCGCGATCCTCGACTGGGACGTGCACCACGGCAACGGCACCGAAGAGATCCTGCTCGGCCAGAGCGGCGTGCTGTTCGTCTCGCTGCACGAGTGGCCACAGTATCCTGGCACGGGCGCAGCGTGTCGGCGCTTCACGTCGGACGGCGGCCTGATCAACGTCCCGCTGCCCGCCGGCACCAGCGACGAGATGTACCTCGAGATCTTCGATCGCGAGATCGGGCCAGCCTTCGCCGAGTTCGCGCCCGATCTGATCGTCATCTCGGCGGGCTTCGACGGGCACCGCGACGATCCGCTCGGCGGTTTCCTGCTTACCGAAGCGGGCTACGTCGCGATCGTGCGGCGTCTGCAGGCGATCCAATCGCGCATCGCGCTCGTCCTCGAAGGGGGCTACGACCCGGCGGCCCTGTCGCGCAGCGTGCTGTCCGTGCTCGGAGCGCTCGTTTGGCCATGACCGCCGAGGCGTCGACGAGCTCCAAGCCGCGGCCGCTCAAGAACGCGCCGGCCGGCCGCCATCCGGAGCGGCTCGGTCCGTATCAGATCGTCGAGTACCTCGCGGCCGGCGGGATGGCCGATCTCTACCTGGCGCGCTGCGAGGGCAAGCCGGGCTTTCAGGTCGTCAAGCGCATCGCCGAGCACTACTCGGGGATCGGGCGCATCGTCGAGCTGTTCATCGACGAAGGGCGGATCGCCGAGCAGCTCCGCCATCCGAACATCGTGCGGATCTTCGAGGCGGGCAGCGAGCCCGGTCCCTCTGGCGATCAGTACTACCTCGCGATGGAGTACATCCGCGGCCGCGACATCGTCGCGATCGCGCGGCGCGCCGCCGAGGTGCGTCGACCGATCCCGCGGGATCTGGCGATCGCGCTCGTGGTGCAAGTGGCGCGCGGCCTCTGCCACGCGCACGAGAAGCTCGGGGACGACGGGCGGCCGCTGCGCATCGTGCACTGTGACATCTCGCCGGGGAACATCGTCGTCTCTTGGGGAGGCACGGCCAAGATCGTCGACTTCGGTATCGCGCGCGCCGAGATCCAGCTCCGAGAGTCGAACGGCAGCGTCGCCGGCAAGTACAACTACATGGCGCCCGAGCAGATCCGTGGCGAGGCGGTGGACGGGCGCGCCGACGTCTTCTCGCTCGGCGTCATCCTGTACGAGCTCAGCCTCGGACGGCGCCTGTTTCGCGGCCGTCCCGAGGAGGTCATGCACAAGGTGCTCGAGGCGCCGATCGCCAGGCCCACCGAGATCGATCGGGACTACGATCCCGAGCTCGAGGCGGTGGTGATGCGGGCGCTCGAGCGTGATCCCGAGCGGCGCTGGCCGTCGGCGCGAGCGCTGCACGACGCGCTGTCCAAGGTGCTGTGGAAGCGCGGCAAGCGGGTCGAGAAGCGCGCGCTGGCGGCGTACATGCGCGAGATCTTCTCGTCGGAGAAGCTCCAGGAGGCCGAGGACTACACCGCGCCGGCGTCCGACGCGACCGTCTCGACCACCGCCGATCCCGGGCCTTCGGGCGGCATCCATCTCGTCGACGACGACGAGCCCAACGATCTGCCGCCGCCGCCCACCGCCAAGGCCGCTGGCCCTGGGCACCGGACGCCGGCAAGTCCAGAGCCGACGCCGCCGGACCAGCCGTCCCAGCCCGAGGAGCGGCTCGCGTCGAGCCTCGCGGTGATCCTCATCGGATTCGCCTCGATTGTCGTGCTTTACTTCCTACTCTTGCGCTGACCAGGTATAATCGAAGCCCGTTCATGACCGATCCGGCGACGCTCGAGCGTACTCTGCTGGCCAACGAGGTGTACCCCTCGCGGGAGCTGACCCCAGGGAGGCTGCTGATCGCGCGCCTCGTGGGGCGACGCTTCGACGACCTGCTCGTGCAGGCCGGCTTCGACCAGCCCTTCGACGCGCGCCTCGCCAAGGCGATGGTCAAGACTGCCGGGCACCTGGCCGGCGCGCTCGGCGCTGCGCTGGCCTTCGCCGAGCGCAGCGAGATCTCGCTGTTCGCCGTCGCTGGCGGTGGTGACGCGCGGCGGCTCGCGTCGCGCCTGGCCGGGGAAGCCTCGGCCAAGCTGTCCCTGCTCCTCGGGCGCGTCGCGACGTTCGAGTCGCGCATGTTCGAGGTCGACGACGAGAACCTGGTCCTCGACTACTTCGCGTGGCGCCAGGAGATCGCCCAGGCGACGGCGCTCGACGGCTACTGCCGCTCGGCGCTGCTCAAGTCCGGCGCCGATCCGTCGGCGATCCCGCTCATCTTGAACGACCTGGCGCGCGACGATAAGCACGAGCTCCTCAAGCAGAACGCCGTCGAGTTCGCGCAGCTGCCCGCGTGGCAGCGCCTCGGCTCCTGCGTGCTGCTGACGCCGGACGAGAACGGCAACGGCAGCGGTCCGTCGGTGCGCGTCCTCGTCGATCTCAACCTGCCCGAAGGCCCGCAGTTCCGCGAATATCTCGAGAAGTCCGTCGCGACGCGGTAGCCGCGACGACGGCGGAGTCCCCCACGTGATCACCCTCGGCGACATCGAAAAGGCGCGCGCCCGGATCCGCGACGCCGTGCTGGTCTCCCCCTGCACCTATTCGGAGACGTTCTCGGGGCTGACCGGCTCCAAGGTGTACTTCAAGCACGAGAACCTGCAGATCACCGGCTCCTTCAAGGAGCGGGGAGCGGTGAACAAGCTGGCGTCGCTGTCCGACGAGGATCGCCGGCGCGGCGTGATCGCGGCCTCGGCCGGCAACCACGCGCAGGGGGTCGCCTACCACGCCAACCGCCTTGGCATCGCATCGACGATCGTCATGCCGCTCAACACGCCGCTCATCAAGGTGACGCGGACGCGCGAGTACGGCGCCGAGGTGGTCCTCCACGGCGCCAGCTATGACGAGGCCTTCGACGAGGCGGTCCGGCGGCGCGATCAGACCGGCGCGACGTTGATCCACGCCTTCGACGATCCGCTGATCATCGCAGGGCAGGGCACGATCGCCCTCGAGCTCCTCGAGCAGAACCCCTTCCTCGAGGTCGTGATCCTGCCGATCGGTGGCGGCGGCCTGGCCGGCGGGATCGCGCTCGGCCTCAAGGAGACCAACCCGAAGATCCGGGTCATCGGCGTCGAGGCGGCGCGCGTGCCTTCGATGAAGACCGCGATCGAGCAGCATCACCCCGTGACCTTGCCGCCGCAGGCGACGATCGCCGAGGGCATCGCGGTGCGGCGGGTCGGCGCGCTGACCCTGCCGCTGGTCGAGAAGTACATCGACGAGATCGTCACCGTCGAGGAGGAGGAGATCGCCAAGGCCATCCTGCTCCTGCTCGAGCGCGAGAAGACCGTCGCCGAGGGGGCGGGCGCGGCGCCGTTCGCGGCGCTGATGAGCGGTCGCGTCGCCTGCAAGGGCCGGCGCGTCGCGGTCCTGATCGGGGGCGGCAACATCGACGTCAACATGCTGGCGCGCATCATCGAGCGTGGCCTGGTCAAGGATGGCCGCCTGGTGCGCTTGCGGGTGCGCGTGCCGGATCATCCCGGGGCGCTGCATCGGCTCACCGGCACCGTCGCCAAGGCCCGGGCCAACGTCCTCGAGGTGTTCCACAACCGCGCCTTGTCGCGGGTCGAGCTCGGGGAGACGGCGATCGATCTGCAGCTCGAGACCCGCGGCGCTGCCCACGTCGAGGAGCTCCTCGGGCTGCTCGCTTCCGACGGGTACAGCGCCGAGACGATCACGTAGCGGCGGGAGGTGCGACCGACCCCGCCGAAATTGGTTGAGCTGAGGCGGTCTTTTGCGCTAGTCGAGTGTGGGCGCGCTAACCAATCTTGGATGCGCCGTAACCAAAAGTTAGGATATAATTTCTCGTTCCATGCGCCTCCCAGAATTCGCCGACGGCTCGTCGACAGCCGAGCGCCACGCGTTGCGGCTGCCCGTGTTCGGACAGGGACAGGCGCTCCCGTCGACGCCGACCGCCGGGCCCGATCCTGCGGCTGCCGAGCGGCTGCTGCAGCGCATCGGCAAGAAGGCGGGCGAGGCGGCGGGCGACTACGCCATGCTCGCCGACGGAGATCGCGTGATGGTGTGCGTCTCTGGCGGCAAGGACAGCTACGCGCTGCTCGACGTGCTGCTCGGGCTGCAGAGGCGCGTCAAGGCGCGCTTCGAGCTCCTCGCCGTCAACGTCGATCAGGGCTGGCCTGGCTACGCGACCGACGTGATCGCCAAGCACCTCGAGAGTCGCGGCGTCGCCGTGCACATGATCGCGGCGCACGAGATCGCCTCTACCGTCGAGCGCGTGCTCAATCCCGAGGAGACGGGAGCGACGCCTTGCTCGCTGTGCTCGCGGCTCCGCCGGGGCGTGCTCTACAGCCTTGCCGATCGGCTGGGAGCGACCAAAATTGCTTTGGGTCATCATCTCGATGATCTGTGCGAGACCCTGTTGCTCAACCTGTTCTTCGCCGGCTCTCTCGGGACGATGCCCCCGAGACTGACCTCGGGCGACGGCCGCCACGTCGTCATCCGCCCGCTCGCCTACGTCGAGGAGCGTGATCTCCGCGCGCTGTCGGCCGCGGCCGCGTACCCGACGGTGCGCTGCTCGTGCCCGACGTGCGGGCTGCCGGATCAGCAGCGCCAGGTGATGAAGCGGATGCTCGGCCAGCTCGAGGAGCTCCACCCGCGCCTCAAGACGCAGATGCTCGCGGCGATGCGCAACGTGCGCAGCGAGGCGCTCCTCGATCAGTCGCTGCAGGCGGTCGTCGCGGGGGCGATGGCGCCGACGGTGCGCGTCGCAGGAGGCGTGCTCTAGTGCGCTTCTCGTGCGACGCCTGCAGCTCGAAGTACTCGATCGCCGACGAGCGGGTCAAAGGGCGCATCCTCAAGATCCGGTGCAAGGCGTGCAACCACATCATCACGGTGCGTGAGGAGGAGAAGTCGAAGTCGACGCGCCTCCCGACGCCGCCCGTCCCCGCCGATGCAGGACCGCCGGTGCGCCGCAGCGCGACGCAGGACGCGATCGACGCCAGCTTCGGTCCCGCCGCCTCGATGGAGGAGGGCGAGCACACGGTGGTGTCGAACAACCCGGGGCTGCTCCTCGATCTGCAGCGCGCCGCCGAGAAGGCGCCAGCGCCCCCGCCGCAGGCCGTCGACGAGTGGTTCGTCTCGTTCGACGGCGAGCAGGAGGGGCCGCTGTCGTTGGCGCGAGCCAAGGAGCGGATCTCCGTCGAGCACGCCAAGGGGCGCGAGTGCTTCGGCTGGAAGGCCGGCTTCTT
>CAZPEY010000007.1:0-42562 GCA_964585665.1 uncultured Polyangiaceae bacterium
ACTCGTGCGGGAACGAGCCCATGTCGCACGAGCCCTGGACGTTGTTCTGGCCGCGCAGCGGGTTGACGCCGACGCCCGGTCGACCAAGGTTGCCCGTCGCCATCGCCAGGTTGGCGATCGCCATCACCATCGTCGAGCCCTGGCTGTGCTCGGTGACGCCGAGGCCGTAGTAGATCGCAGCGTTCTTGGCCGTCGCGTACAGGCGCGCGGCGCCGCGCACCACGTCGGCCGGGACGCCCGTGGTCCCGGCCAGCGCCTCGGGCGAGTTGCGTGGCTCGGCGACGAACGCGCGCCACTTCTCGAAGGCGGCCGGCTCGCAGCGCTCGGTGACGAAGGCGTCGTCGCACAGCCCTTCTGTCACCACGACGTGCGCGAGCGCGTTGGCGATCGCGACGTTGGTGCCCGGTCGGAGCTTCAAGTGAAACGCGGCCGTGACGTGCGGCTGCTGCACGATCTCGATGCGGCGCGGATCGACGACGATGAGCTGCGCCCCCTGGCGCAGGCGCTGCTTGAGGCGCGAGGCGAAGACCGGGTGCCCCTCGGTGGGGTTGGCGCCGATGAGGAGGACCACATCGGCCTGCTCGACCGACGCGAAGTCCTGCGTGCCCGCCGACTCACCGAGCGTCGTCTTGAGGCCGTAGCCGGTCGGCGAGTGGCAGACGCGCGCGCAGGTGTCGACGTTGTTGTTGCCGAAGCCGGTCCGGATCAGCTTCTGCACGAGGTACGTTTCCTCGTTGGTGCATCGGGACGAGGTGATGCCACCCAGCGCGCCCGGCCCATGCGCGTCGCGGATGCGGCGGAGCTCGGAGGCCGCGTACGCGATCGCCTCCTGCCAGGTCACCTCGCGCCATGGCTCGTCGATGCGCCGCCGGATGCGCGGCTTGGTGACGCGATCCGGGTGCGTCGCGTAGCCCCACGCGAAGCGCCCCTTGACGCACGAGTGGCCTTCATTCGCCGCACCGGTGCGCTCGGGCACCATGCGCACGACCTGGTTGCCCTTCATCTCGGCGCGGAAGGTACAACCGACGCCGCAATACGCGCAGGTCGTCCGCACGCTGTGCTCCGGCTGTCCGAGCTCGATGACCGACTTCTCCATCAGCGTGGACGTCGGGCAGGCCTGCACGCACGCGCCGCACGACACGCACTCGCTGCCCATGAAGTCAGCGCCAGCCGTCGCGATCTTCGACGCAAAGCCGCGCCCCTCGACGGTGAGCGCGAAGGTCCCCTGGATGTCCTCGCAGGCGCGCACGCAGCGCGAACAGACGATGCACTTGGTCGGATCGAACGTGAAGTACGGGTTCGACTCGTCTTGCAGGACGTGGAGGTGCGTCGCGGTGCCGCCAGTCGGCTCGGAGTAGCGGACCTTGCGCAGCCCGACGACGCCCGCCATCTCTTGCAGCTCGCAGTTGCCGTTGGCCGGGCAGGTCAGGCAGTCGAGCGGGTGATCGGAGATGTAGAGCTCCATCACGTTGCGCCGCAGGTCGTGCAGCTTGGGCGACTCGGTGCGCACCTTCATGCCCGGCTCGACGAGCGTCGTGCACGAGGCGGGATAGCCGCGCCGCCCCTCGATCTCGACGAGACAGAGGCGACAGGATCCGAACGCGTCGAGCGTCTCGGTGGCGCACAGCTTGGGGACGCGCACGCCCGCCTCGAACGCGGCCCGCATCACCGACGTCCCGACAGGGACGGTGACGGGCTTGCCGTCGATCTCGAGCGCGACCTTCTGCTGCGTCGTGGCGGCGGGGGTCCCTGCGTCAGGCTCCTTGACCGAGTACATCGCTAGACCTCTCTCCTGGGCAGGCCAAAGTCCTCGGGGAAGTGTTCGATCGCGCTCAGCACCGGCGACGGCGTCAGCCCGCCGAGCGCGCACAGCGACGCGTGCGTCATCGTGTCGCACAGATCACGCAACAGGCGCAGCGACTGCGGCCGGTCGCCGCCGCGCACGAGGCGATCGATCACCTCGACGCCGCGGGTCGAGCCGATGCGGCAGGGCGTGCACTTGCCGCACGACTCGAGGGCGCAGAACTCCATCGCGTAGCGCGCCATCTTGGCCATGTCGATCGTGTCGTCGAAGACGACGATCCCGCCGTGACCGACGATCGCGCCCTTGGCCGCGAAGGCCTCGTAGTCGAGCGGCAGGTCGAAGTCCGCAGGCGTCAGGTACGCACCGAGCGGACCACCGACCTGCACGGCGCGGATCGGGCGACCGCTCGCGGTGCCGCCACCGAAGTCGTGGATCAGCTCACCGAGCGTGACGCCGAACGCCTTCTCGACGAGGCCCCCCTGCTTGATGTTGCCAGCGAGCTGGAAGGCCAGCGTGCCCCGCGAGCGCCCGCGCCCATAGCTCTCGTAGCGCTCGGCGCCGTCGGCGAGGATGCTCGGAACGGCGGCGAACGACAGCACGTTGTTGAGCGCCGTCGGCATGCCAAAGAGGCCCTCGACGGCAGGCAGCGGCGGCCGGTAGCGCACCTGGCCGCGCTTGCCCTCGAGGCTCTCGAGCAGCGCCGTCTCCTCCCCGCAGACGTACGAGCCGGCGCCGCGCCGCACGACGACGTCGAACGAGCGATCGCCGCCGAGGATCTTGGCGCCGAGGTAGCCGGCCGCGTGCGCGCGCGCGATGGCGCTCGTCAAGATGCGCTCGGCGTCGGGGTACTCGCTGCGAACATAGATGTAGCCGCGCGATGCCCCGACCGCCAGACCAGCGATCGTCATCCCCTCGAGGAGCAGGTACGGATCGCCTTCCATCAGCATGCGATCGGAGAAGGTCCCCGAGTCGCCCTCGTCGGCGTTGCAGACGACGTATTTTTGCTGCGCCACAGCGTCGAGCACGGTCTGCCACTTGATGCCGGTCGGAAAGCCCGCGCCGCCGCGGCCGCGCAGGCCCGAGCGCTTGATCTCGTCGACGATTGCCTGCGGGCTGCGCTCGAGCGCAACGCGCAGCCCACGCCAACCGCCGTGCGCCGCGTAGTCCTGGAGCGACAGCGGGTTGGTCAGGCCGACGCGCGCAAACGTCACCCGCTCTTGCCTGGCAAAGTACGGCAGCGACTCCACGGAGCCGCGCCGCAGCGCGTGCTCGGCAGCAGCATGGAGATTGGCGAGGAAGCCCGCCTCGAACAGCCCGGGCACGTCGGCCGGCGCCACCGGGCCGTAAGCGATGCGCGCGCCCTCGTGCACGACCTCGACGAGCGGTTCGAGCCAGTGCAGGCCACGCGACCCGTTCCGCACGATCTCGATCGGCTGGGCGTGTCGCCCCGCCTGCTCGTGGATCGCCTGCGCGACCTCGTCCGCACCGAGCGAGCGCGCGGTGGCGTCCCCGGGAACGTAGACTCTGATCATCGGCTCTTGTCCTTGCCCGCGCCCGCAGTGATCGCCGCGGCCAGCAGCACGTCGAAGCGCTCGGGCGTCACCGCGCCGTGCAGCTTGCCGTCGAGCACGATCGAGGGTGAGCGAGAGCAGTTGCCCAGGCAGTACACCGGTTCGAGGGTCGCCTTGCCATCGGGGCGTTGGGCATGGAGGCGCACTCCAAGCCGCTGCTCCGCGTGCTCGATCAGCGCCTCGGCCCCCATCGCGGCGCAGGCCTCTGCCCGACAGATCTTGATGAGGTGCTCGCTCGGTGGGGCGCTGCGAAAGTCGTGATAGAAGCTGATGACGCCGTGCACCTCGGCGCGCGACAGGCCGAGCGCCTCGGCGATCGGCGCGTGCGCGTCGGGCGGAATGAAGCCGAGCGCGTCTTGGACGGCGTGCAGGATGGGCAGCAGCGCGCCGCGCTCACCCCTGTGCTGCGCGAGCGCGCGCTCGACGACCGGACGCCAGCGGTCCGCGGCCAGGACGAGAGGGTTCGACATATCGCTGCGAGAGTACCACCGACGCGATTTCTGCGCGCCGCGCAAGTCATGCGCGAGGTCCTCCCGGGCCGAGCTCGGCGGCCGCCTGTGATCTTCGGATCTTCTGACGCACCGGCGGTCGGCGCGAAACTTGGAGAAAACGGGCGCATGAGCCACAGCGAAAGACAGATCGTCATTCTCGGAGCAGGGACCGCCGGCACGATGATGGCCAATCGGCTCGTCCACAAGCTCCCCCCAGGTTGGCGCGTCGTCCTCCTCGATCAGGATGATGTCCATCTCTACCAGCCAGGCCTGTTGTTCCTGCCCTTCGGCATGTATCGCGAAGAGGAGATCACGAAGCCCAGACGGAGGCTCCTCGACCCGCGGGTGCAGCTCCGGCTGCAAGGGATCGAGCGTGTCGACGCGGGCCAGAATCGCGTCTATCTCAAGGACGGCGAGAGCGTCGGCTACGAATACCTCATCGTCGCCACCGGTAGCCGGATCACGCCCGAGGCAACGCCCGGCCTCGTCGACGAGGGCTGGCGCAAGACCGCCTTCGACTTCTACACCCTCGATGGGGCTCGCGCGCTGCGCGGTGCCCTTGACCGCTTCACGGGCGGTCGGCTGGTCGTCAACATCGTCGAGCTGCCGATCAAGTGTCCGGTCGCGCCGCTCGAGTTCATCTTCCTGGCCGAAGCGGAGCTGCGCCGGCGCGGGCTGCGGGACAAGACCGAGCTCGTCTACGCGACGCCGCTCGAGGGCGCCTTCACCAAGCCGGTCGCGTCGGCGATGCTCGGCGATCTGCTGTCGCGTCGCGGCATCAGCGTCGTCGGAGACTTCGCCTGCTCGGAGGTGGACGGCGCCAAGCGCCTGCTCAAGAGCTACGACGGTCGCGAGCTCCCCTACGACCTCCTCGTCTCGATCCCGCTGCACGCGGGCGCCGAGGTGATCAGCCGTTCAAAGCTCGGCGATGCCTCGGGCTGGGTGCCGACCCACCGCAACACGCTCGCGGCCCTCGATCACAAGAACGTCTTCGTCCTCGGGGACGCCACCGATCTGCCGTCCTCGAAGGCGGGCGCGGTGGCGCACTTCCAGGCGGACGTCCTCGCCGCCAACCTCGTCGACCGGGTCTACGAGCGCGAGCCGCGCGAGTCGTTCGACGGCCACGCCAACTGCTTCATCGAGACCGGCGATGGCCAGGCCATGTTGATCGACTTCAACTACGACACCGAGCCGCTGCCGGGCAAGTTCCCGGTCCCCGGCGTCGGCCCGTTCACCCTGCTCGGCGAGTCGGCCGTCAACCACTGGGGCAAGCTCGCCTTCAAGTGGATGTACTGGAACCTCTTGCTGCCGGGCAAGGAGCTGCCGATCACGCACCGCATGCAGGCCGCCGGCAAGCAGGGCGCGGCGCGTGAACCGGCGAACGTTCAGAGGAGAGCATAGTCATGTCGACCGACACGCAGAAACTCGACAAGGTCCTCGAACGGCTCGACGCGATGGCGATCGAGATCGAGGCGCTTCGCCGTGAGCGCGAGCGCAGCGACGAGCTCTGGGACGAGCTGATGCCGATCGCCAAGGAGGTGCTCGGCAAGACCACCGAGCAGTTCGACGACCTCGATCGACGAGGCTACTTCGCCTTCGGCCGCGCGCTCGCCTCGGTGGCCGATCGGATCGTCAAGAACTACTCGCCCGCCGATGTCGAGCAGCTCGCCGACTCGATCGTGCAGATCCTCGACACGGTGCGCGCCGTCACGCAACCCGAGGTCATGGAGCTCGCTGCGGACGCTGCCGCGGCCGCCAAGGACGTCGATCACGTCGAGCCGCTCGGCGTCTTCGGGCTCGCCCGCGCGACGCGCAGCCCCGACGTTGGGCGCGGCATCGCGGTGATGGTCGAGGTGCTCCGCCGCGTCGGCAAGGGCGTCGGCGCGGCGAGCCAGAAGGCCGCCGACAAGGCGTCGCGCCAGGACAAGCTCCGCGCCATCCTGGGCCCCAAGCGCAACCGCGCGCTCGGCGTCGAGCGCCAGCTCCCCGCGCCTCGGGCGGCCGCCAAGCCGGCCGAAGCGAGACCCGCGCCGAGCAAGCCGGCGGCGGCGCCTGCGTGCGCAGTGCCTTCGACCAAGGCGCCCGTCGCCGCGACGGTGCTCGACGGCATCGCCTACACCGCCGACGGCCACCTCGTCGATCCCGCGGCGTGGACGCGGCCGCTCGGCGAGGCGATCGCGGCGGCGCAACACGTCGAGCTCACCCCGGCGCACTGGCAGATCATCGAGGCGGCGCAGAAGGACTTCGCCGACAAGAAGGTCACGCCGAACATCCGCCGCCTGACCCAGGTGGCCAACCTCGGCACCAAGGAGCTCTACGCGCTCTTCCCGAAGGCACCGGCGCGCACCATCGCCAAGATCGCCGGACTGCCGAAACCCGCTGGCTGCTTGTGAGGACGTCATGACTACCGAAGCGATTGCCCAGGCTCCCCGCAAAGTCGCGCTCATCGTCTCCAAGGGCGGTCTCGACGAGGCCTACCCTGCCCTCATCCTCGCCAACGCGGCCCGCCAGTCGGGGATCGAGGCGATGGTCTTCTTCACCTTCTGGGGCCTCGACGTGATCACCGAGAAGAAGGTCGATCATCTACACGTCAACCTCGCGGGCAACGCGTCGAGCGGTATGCCGACGATCATCGCCGGCCTGCCGGGCATGGAGAGCCTGGCCGGCAAGATGATGAAGAAGCAGATGGAGGAGCTGTCGCTGCCGACGGTGCGCGAGATGCTGCAGATCCTCGACGACTCGGGGACCGAGCTCTATGCGTGCGAGCTGGCGATGCAGATGTTCAAGCGCACCAAGGAAGATCTGGTGCCCCAGGTCAGGGACGTGATCACGGCGGGGGATTTTTACGATCTATCGGTGGGAGCGCAGATCGTCTTCACGTAGCTAGAGCGTCGCGGGGCCGCACGTCGATGAGTCGGGCGTCTGCGTGACGCACGAGCCGCCGCGGCACTCCGAGTAGGGGCAGGGGCAGGCGATGCAGTAGTAGAGCGGGCAATCCGAATCGACGCGACACTCCTTGACGCTCGGCTTCGGCTGGCAGCTCGGGCAGCACTGCCCCTTCGGCGTCACGGTGATCTCGTCCGGGCCGCAGACGACGGCGGCGCACAGGACGGTGGCGCAGCGATCGTCGGGGCCGACGCAGGTCGGACAGCAGCCGTTCTGGGCCAGGTGCTGCCGCGGGCCGCACTCGGGCACCGCGCACTTGACGTAGCGACAGTCGATCTTCTGCTCGCTTGCCACCGAGGAGACATCGCCCGGTGCCGGCTCGCCCGGCGCGCCACAGCCCACGGCCACTACGATCGCTACCAGTCCCAGAATGCGGCTCGCCGTCGTCATGCGTTCACTCCTGCTCGTTGGGTGAACCCACTACTATAGAGATCGCGCGCGCATCTTCAACCGCGATCGCTTCTGTAAGGAGCGCCACAGCTACGCCCCTGCTGCGCCTCCTTCGACGGGCCCCACCTCGGGACCAGGCCCCCTCCAGCGGCCACGGCAGTGCACACGGCCTTTCGGGGTTGCGCCGTTTTGCCGACGAGGCGATGCTCTCCGCCATGCGATTGTCGCCCCTCCTTCTCCCCGCTGCGCTCGCGGCAGCGCTCGCCGGCTGCGCCAACTCGGCCGCGCCCAAGGCCCCCAGCAAGGCCGTCGTCTTTTTCGACGTCACGCTGATCGATCTCGAGTCCGACCAGGTCACGCGCGACCAGTCCGTCGTCGTCAAGGACGGCAAGATCACCGCGGTCGGTCGCTTCGATTCGGTCGAGACACCGCCGGGAGCCGAGGTCATCGAGGGCAAGGGCCGCGTGCTTCTGCCCGCCCTCGCCGATCTTCACGTTCATCTGAGCCGGAAGGAGGACCTCCCCCTCTACCTCGCGCATGGCGTCACCCTCGTACGCAACATGTGGGGCGCGCCCATCCACCTCGAGTGGCGCAAGCAGATCGAAGCTGGAACCCTGCTCGGCCCATCGATCCTCACCGCTGGCCCGATCCTCGATGGCACGCGCCCCGTCCACGACGGCAGCTTCATCGTCGACACCGTCGAGCAGGCCAAGGAGGCGATCGAGCTGCACAAGCAGGCCGGCTACGACTTCGTCAAGATCTACAGCGGCCTCTCCCCCAAGGCGTACGCCGCAATCGTCGAGGCGGCACGGGCTGCGGGCCTGCGAATCGTCGGCCATGTGCCCAAGGACGTCGACCTCACCGAGAAGGTGGCGACGGAGCTGACCTCGATCGAGCACCTGACCGGCATCGATGATCGCCGGCTGCCGTCGCTGTTCGAGACGATGAAGCGAGCCGGCGTGTGGTCGTGTCCGACCCGCTCGGTGATGACGGCCTGGACGCTCTCCGCCGCGGCGATGAACCAGGCGCTGTCCGCGCCCGAGATGGCGCTCGTCCCGGCTGCGGATCGCGCCGTGTGGTCGTTCGACCAGGATCCCCCGTCGCTCGATCGCAACCGTCGCGACGTCGCGTTCAACGAGCGCGTCATCCTCGAGCTGCACCGCTCCGCCGATCGGCTGCTCGTCGGCACCGACGTCGGCAACCCGCTCATCGTCCCGGGCGCCTCCGTCCACGACGAGATCGCCCACCTGGTGCGCATCGGGCTCAAGCCACGCGAGGCGCTGCGCGTCGCGATCACCAACACGGCGCGCTTCCTCGGCCAGACCAGCACGCGCGGCAAGGTCGCCCCCGGCTATCACGCCGACCTCATCCTCGTCGACGGCAACCCCCTCGACGACATCCGCGTGACGCGCAAGCTGCACGGCGTCATGGTGGGCGGCAAGTACCTGAACAAGGCGGCGCTCGACGGCCTCAAGGAGAAGGCGCAGGCGGCGTACGAGACGCCCGAGCTGTTCGGTGGGCGCGAACCGCAAAAGCCACTGCCCGCGCCCAAGTGGTCGGGGCGCTTCAAGGTCACCTGGAAGGGCGCGCCCATCGGCGGCGAGGAGGCCCGCCTTTCCGTCGACGATCGCGGCGAGCAACACATCACGGCCGAGTCGTACGACCTGCATGCGGGGCAGTGGCGCACGATGGAGCTGGCGGCGGGCGAAGACGGCCGTGGCCGAGAGCTCGTGCTGTCCACCGACGGTGCGGATGGTCGCGGGCGGGTCGAGCTGCAGCGCAAGGACGGCAAGCTCACCGCGAGCGGGACGCTGATGAGCGGCGCGCGCCACCAGGAGACGACGACGCTCGCCGACGGCGTGGATCTGTCGGCCGAGCGCTTCCTGGCCAGCCTGCTGCTGTACCGCAACAAGCTCCAGGTGCTGACCATCGGTCAGGCGTTCTCGACGGAGTATCTGGCGGCTGGCCTCGGCTCGAAGGTGGCCCGGCGGGGCGCCAAGGTGCTGGTGACGCGCCTCGCAGACTCGCGCCGAGACGTCGAAGGCAAGACGCAGCTCGTCCGGCGCTTCGAGCTGCGCAGCGAGCTCGGGATCGCCGAGCTCGAGCTCGACGTCGAGGGCTGGCCGCTGCGCTACGGCACGGAGTTCTTCGGCGCTCCGCTGCGATTCGAGCGCCAGTAGCTCGCTTCGCGATGTGGCCGTACGCGGCGATCTTCGCCGGCTCGCTGTTCGTCGATCTGATCCCGGTCATGGGACCGCCGGCGTGGATCGTCATGGCGTTCTTTCACAGCCGGTTCGCGCTCAACCTCTGGCTCGTCCTCGTCTGCGGCGTGCTCGGATCGACGATCGGTCGGGTCATGCTGGCGCGCCTCATCGTGCCGCGCATGGCGTCGCACCTCCTCAGCCCGAGCAAGAACGAGGACATGGTGTTCTTGGGCGAGCAGCTCAATCGGCGCGGACTGCGAAGCTGGCTGTTCGTGCTCTTCTATACACTGACGCCGATCCCGACCTCCCCGCTCTTCACCGCCGCCGGCATGGCCAAGCTGCGCGCCTGGCACATCGTTCCGCCGTTCTTCGTCGGCAAGTTCATCAGCGACGCGCTGATGGTGATCGCCGGCAAGTACTCCTACGAGAACGCTTCGGCGATCGCGCATGGGATGGTGTCGTGGGAGACGATCGTCGGCATCGTGCTCGGGCTATTGCTGATCTCGGCGTTGCTGTTCGTCGACTGGCGCACCGTCATCTCGAAGCGTCAGTTCAAGCTGACGTTCAACATCTGGAAGTAGGCTGGCCTTCCTTCGATCAGGGCAGCGCTTCGCCCTCGAACAGCTCCCACGCCACCTCGGCAGCGACGAGCCCAGCCGGAGTGCCAGACGGGTAGATGTGGTACATGCCCTCGATCACCGAGAACGAGTAGTGATTGCCCGAGCCGTTCTTGCTCGTCGAGTAGGTGAACGTCGCCACGGTGCGATTGCCGAGCGGGCGCGATGAATAGACCGGCACATCGGCGAGCCCAAGGACGGTCAGCATCGGCACGACCATCCGATCGTGGAGGAGCGGGTAGTCGCTGAGCAGGTTCGGGCCGACGACGAGCTCGACGCCGACCGGCACGAAGCGGTCGTCCTTGCTGCCCAGCCACTGCAGCGCCGACATGGGACGCGGGGCGAGCTGGGGATCCACGGCGAGGCTGCCCGATCCGATCGCTGCGGCGGCGAAGACGAGCGACCGCTCCTGCACGAGCCGCGAGGTGAAGCTCGCGCCATTCGAAAAGCCTGTGACATAGACTCGCTTGGCGTCGATGCGGTACGCGCTGGCAAGCAGCGCGAGCTGGGCGTCGATGAACGCCACGTCATCGAGCAGCGGATGGTCGACGAGGGCCTGGCGATCGGCGGGGAGCTTGGCGAGCTCCTCGGGCGTGCACAGCGGGTACCCGTCCTCCTGACCGAGCTTGCCGTTGGTCCACTTGGTAGAGACCCGCAGCTCGCCTGGGTCGTCGAAGTCACCGTCGCCGTTCTCGTCCTCCTTGTAGCAGTACTGCAGCGCCGTCGGAAAGACGGCGATGAGGCCGACCGCATCGGCCTGCTCTCGCCAGCGCGAGTCGGCATAGAACTTCTCGCCGTCCTGCGAGGTGCCATGGAGCACGAGGACCACGGGCGCATCGATCTGCTGCGCGGGCGCGCCGACGTAGACGATGGTCTTGCGGTCCTGTCCATCGACGGTGAGCGAGTGATCGTGTCGCCCCGGAGCGTTGCTCGTCACCACCGGCAGCAGGTCGGGGTTGGCCTTGATCTCGCTCGTCTGGCAGGCCGAGAGCGCGGCGATCGCCGCCACGGCGGGCAGCAGCGGAGCGAGGCAGGTGCGGTTCGTGAGCGCGAGGAAGTTGGTCATGCACTCCATGACTGCAACCGTAGGACCAGGCGCTTGCGCTCGCGGTTTCGCGCACCTGGCTCGAATGGCGCGTCGCTGCTGAGCCGGCGCGACTCAGCAGCGCGACTCAGCGGTCCGGTTCAGGGCTTCGCGTCGGGGGCACGCACGGCCAGCTCCGCCCGCACCCACGCCAGCTCACGCTCCAGCCCTTCGGCGTCGAGGCGGGACAGCGACTCCTCCGATTCGCTCGCGCCATTGACCAGGTACTCGTAGCTCGACTCCCACAGGTAGTGCGTCCCGCAGAGGGGGCAGCGCTTGACGCAGCGCCCGCGATCGCTCCGGTCGGTGAAGTGCGGCGCTCCGACGATCGTCAGATAACGCTCGCGCACGGCCACCGGATCCGCGGTCGGTGCATTGGCCGCGTCGATCGCGAAGGCCGCCTCGTGATGGTCGCTGCAGATCGCGCAGCGCCGCCAGGCGGGCGCGTCCGGGAGCCGCAGCACCAGGCTGGACCGCGCAGCGCGGGAGGCGATCAGGCGCTCCAGCTCCTCGGAGACGAGCCGCTGGAGCTCGACGCGGAGCTGCGGCGCGACAGGCGCGAAGCGCTCCGCGAGAGGTCCGCTGGCCAGCGCGTCGAAGCGCCAGGCCGGCTCGTCGAGATCGAGGATGGGCGGTGCGTGGAGCGGCTCGGCAAGGAGCTCGCGCGCGTCGAGGCCGACGAGCTTGTTGGGTTCGGCACGCGGCGCGCGGTACAGCCGCGCCGGGTTGGCCCCCAGGAGCCACGGATCGGGCAGCGCGACCGCGAACAGGAGCGCGTCCATTCCGCTGTGCCCCAGGGACCATCGGCGCGCCACGCTCTCGACGAGCAGCACCAGCTCGAACGCATCCTCGAGTCGCACCATGCCCCCTCCTCTACTCGCCGACGAGGCCATAGAAGATCGTCGTCGGCCCGCTGCCGCTCGCGGCCCTGGTCTTGATCACGAACGCTGCGGCGCTCTGCATCTCGGGATCCCAGCCGAGCGCCTTGACCCCGAGCTCGATCGAGTCGCCTACGCGCAGGCTGCGCCCGGTCGGCAGCGAGAGGGAGAGCAGCGGTGCGTCGCCGTTGCTCGCCGCGTAGTCCTCGACCTCGACCAGGTAGGGCCCGCTCGTCGGATCGTCCGAGTAGACGGTGAGGCGCACGGTGCGGGTCTGTCCGAGCGACAGGCGCGCGCCGCGCGTCGTCCAGTCGAGCACGGTCAGGGCATCGGGCTGATCGGGGATGGTCTGCGCGTAGACCTTGGCGGCGTTGCCAACGCAGGGATCGTGCCCTGCGGCGGCGGCGGCGTTCGACCAGCTCCGCTGCACCTTGTAGGTCATGTCGCTCGGCGTCCATCCGTAGTCGCTCCCCTCGCCGCACAGGTCGGCGAGCTCGCCGCCCGTGATGACGGTGAAGACCGCGTGCGCCGCGTCGACCTCGGCGTAGCCAGAGGGGTCGTCGAACGGATCAGTCGCGGCCTCGACGAGCTCGTGGCTCGCAACCACCGTGATCTGATCGAGCTCGGTGAAGCCTGGGCCGTCGAACCCCGGGCACGCGACGACGACCGCGTACGGCACCGTGACCCCGTCGACCGTGTAGTCGCTGTGGTAGCCGTCCCACCCGTCGCACGAGGTGCTCCCCGTGCCATCGTCGACGATCGTGCCGGCCGGGAAGAAGAGCGTATAGATCGTGTCCGGATCGGGCGCGCCCCACGCCGGGCTCGCGCCACCAAGATTCGCGTCGAGCAGATCGGTGATGCCCGTGTCGTCGATCGCGGCGGGCGGATCGTCGGTGAGGTGCTGTGGTGGCCGCACCACGAGCGGCCCGACCCCATACTCGGTGGTGTGCTGTCCCCATGCCGTCGAGGCCGCGTACTGAGCCACGAACGCCTCGAGGTCGGCGCGAAACGGATCGGCGTCATAGGTGATCGCCACGACCTTGGGCGTCTTGAGCACCGCGTCAGACGAGTCGAGAGCGATGCCGCGGGGCAAGAGCGCGGCGAGCGCCGCGGCTCCGAACTCGCTCCGGTTCGGCTGCTTGCCGCCGCCGCACGCGCTGAGCAGCAGGAGGCCCGTCAGGGCTGTCCGTCGGAAGAACATCTTCGCACCATACCAAACCAAGCCACGCTCAGGGCTTTTCTGAGGCCACGCCGCGGTGGCGATCCTGGCGGCTGGTCCCACGCCCCCGTCGGACAGAAGCGGGCCGCTCGCTCGAGTCGTGCGTTGCCACCAACCATGGCAGCGCATCCCGCCCGCCGCTGCGCTGGTAGTCGGCAACCAGGATATCGCGCACGCGCGTGCCGTCGAACCCGCGCACCTCGTGGAGGTAGCGAGCGACGAGCGCGATCTGTCGTTGCAGCGCGATGCCGTGGCTGCGCCCCACCTCATCGTGCAGCCAGGCAGCGAAGGCACGGAACTGCGCGAAGGCCGAGTCTCCTTCGAGCAGGAGCTGCATCGCGCCGACGAACCGCCCGCTGTTGTAGTAGAGGTCCCAGTACTTCGCGAAGCGCCGCAGCGCCTGCATCGTCGCAAAGTCGATGGTCCCCGTGCGCAGGACCTCGTACGGCGGATCGGGCGAATAGACCATCTGGTGCATGACGTCGTGGCGCGCGATCGGCGTGCCGCGCAGCCGCTTGAGCATGCCCACCTGGATCTCGTGCGGTGCGAGCGCCAGCAGGCGATCGAAGCCGGCGGCGAAGCTCTCTAGGGTCTCGCCGGGCAGGCCCACGATCAGATCGGCGTGCAGGTGAGCGCCGGTGTGCTGACGCAGGAAGCGAAAGTTCTCGGCGAGCCGGTCGTGATCCTGGCGGCGCGAGACGTTCTGCTCGACGATGGGCGACAGGGTCTGCACGCCGATCTCGAACTGCAGCGCACCGGGTGGAAAGCGCGCGATCACCTCGCGCAGCGCAAGCGGCAGGCGGTCGGGGATCAGCTCGAAGTGCACGAACAGCTGCCCCGACGCGCGCTCTCCGAGCGCCAAGAAGAGCTCCAGGATCCGCCGCGCCTTGTCGATGTGCAGGTTGAACGTTCGATCGACGAACTTGAAGTGGCGCACGCCGCGCTCGAACAGCCGCGTCATGGCGGCGAGGAACGGCTCGAGCGGAACGCTGCGCACCTTCTCATCCAGAGAGGACAGGCAGAACTCGCACTGATAGGGACAGCCGCGCGACGCCTCGACGTAGATCACCCGATGGGCGAGGTCGCGATCGTCGTAGTCGTCATAGGGCAGGACGAGCGCCCCCAGGTCGGGCAGCGGCGGGCGCTGGATCTTGTCGAGGATCGACGCGCCCGCCTCGGTGTCCAGCAGCGCCGCGCAGAGCTCGCCAAACGCCAGGTCCGCCTCGCCGCAGATCACGTAGTCGGCGAGCGCGGTCAGCGGGTGGGTCTCGGTCTCGAAGCCGATCTCGGGACCACCGAGCACGAGGATCGTCTTGGGGGCGAGCCGCCGGATGATCGCGAGGACGGAGCGGAGCTTGGTGGCGTTCCAGATGTAGACCGAGACGCCGAGGATCTTTGGTCGCGCCGCGAGCAGCGCCTCGACGATCTCGAGCGGCTCCTGGTTGATGTCGAGCTCGACGATCGTCGCCCTGGCGCGCAGCGCACCGAGGTTGGCGTAGAGGTAGCGCAGCCCGAACGAGGTGTGGACGTACTTTGCGTTGAGGGTCGCGAGGACGATGTCGATCGACATCGAGGAGGCAGGCCGACTCTACGGATCGCTGAAGGTGCCGCCGGACATCTCGCAGGCCTGCTTGTAGGTCGCGCGATCCGGATACACGCCGCCGACGTAGAACCAGTTGATCGTCGCGCCTTGTGGATCGGTGCACGCACCAATCGCGTTGTCGTGCGGGCACCCCGCGTCGAGCCAGGTCCCGTTGCCCTGCGTGCAGGTGGTCTTGTACGGATCGATGGCGGGAACCTTGTCATAGTCCTGGCAGTACCCGCCCGGAGTCGCGGTGCGCAGGTCGCAGCCGCCCTTCGAGTTGGTGTTCCCCCCGCCACCGCCACCGCCACACGCTGCCAAGCAGGTCAGGAAACAGAGCACGGTCGTTCGCATGGTCGTCTTCTCCGCGGTCGTTCGTCGTCGGGCCGTCATGGCGCCGTCGTCCGGCCGATGTTCGCGCCGCGCCTGCGCGGGAGCAACTATCTTGTCGCCTCGCTCGACGGATCCGTGCCCGCCTTGCGCCCGCTGGTCAGCACGAGCATCGCGACGCCGACCACGAGCACGACGTCTGCGATGTTGAAGACCGGCCAGCGCAGCGTCCGCGTGTGCCAGTAGATGAAGTCGGTGACGCTGCCGAGCCAGACGCGATCGATCAGGTTGCCGATTGCCCCGCCCGCGATGAGACCGAGCGCAGCGACCGGGAGCGTGCCTTCGTGGATGGTGCGGCGCAGCCACCAGAACAGGCCCGCGAGCAGCACGAGCCCGATACCGACCAGGAGGACGCGTCCCGCCGCGACGTTGTGCAGGAGGCTGAACGCCGCGCCGGTGTTCTGCGCCAGATGGAAGTCGAAGTACCCGTCGATCACCGAGACGTCTCCGCTACCTGGCAGCGTCCGACGGGCCCAGCTCTTCGTGCCCTGATCGCAAGACACCGACAGCACGGTGAGGATCGCGAACAGCAGATACCGGAACTTCGTCGTCGCAGAGCGCATGCCGCGAAGGCTAGCAGGAGATCACGGACCGCGCAGCTTGGAGGCGAGGGTGGCGGCGGTCGGGTCGAGCTCGCTGGCCGGGACGAGCCGCTCGAGACGCGGCCGCAGCCACGCGACCACGCACGCCTGCTGCGCTGGGATCGGCTTGGTCGCGGGCGGCACACGACAGGCGCTACGCAGCGCCTCCCACCCGCCGAGGACGTCGCTTGCGAACGCCTGAGCGAGCGGCGCCGCCGCAGGGCGTAGCGCGCTCGAGACCGCGACGAAGGCCGGATCACCCGGCACGACGCGAAGGCCCCGCGACCTCCCAAGCTGGGCGGCAAGGGCCGTCGCGCAGCTCGGCAGCGCGAGCAGATCGGCAAAGCCCCGAATGTCGTTCTTGGGGGGCTGCCGGATCCAGAAGCGCCAGTTGGTCTTGCCCGGCTCGCTCGACACCTCGATCGTCGAAGCGAGGCACGCGGCCACCAGCTGCTTGGCGTCCCCGAGCTCGGGGCGCAGCGCGACGATCTCCTCGAGCGGCGGCAGCAGGACCGACTGACGGGCGAGCTCCTCGGCGAGCGCGTCGACGTCGGCGGGCGCTCCGCGCAGCTCGCTCAGGATGCGCTCGGCCTCGGCGCGCGGCGTCGCCATCCCCTGCGTGAAGCAGCCAACGGAGAGCTCCCCCTTTGCGAGACAGCGTGGCGCCTCGCGCGCCGCCACCGCGTGGATCCGCGCCGCCGCCTCGGCGAAGGCCCCCCACGCGACCTCGAGCCGATCGGCGACCGCGACATAGCGCTCCTCGCGCTCGAGCCGGCAGGCGAGCCTTTGGCCCGCAGGCGTCGCCTCGAGGCGCGCCAGGGTGTCGTCGACGCAGCTCGAGCGCGTCAGGAAGAAGCCACGCGCCACCTGCGATGTGCGCCCGGCCTTGCCGAGGAGCTGCAGCGTCGCCTGCGGCGCATCCGCGGCGCGACTCGCGCCGACGATCATCGACGTACACGCCCGCAGCGCCGCGAGCGGCCCGCCGATCGAGGCCAGCGCCGCGTCGACCTCTCCGTCGCTGTCGTGGGTCGGATTGGCTCCCAGCAGGCGTTGCAGGTAGAGGGCCTTTTGCCGGGAGTAGGAGGCGAGCAGCCGCGGCGTGTAGCGATGGCCCGCGACGCTGTCGGCGAAGTCTTCGCTCGCCAGAGGCGGTCTTCCCGTCGAGACGAGGTCCTGTCCGGGCGGCAGTCGATAGCCGTCCTTCTTCTGCGCGTCGCCGACGAGCTGCCAGCCCGAGGTCGCCAGCCACTCCGCGCCGTGGGACAGCGGGTAGGCGTTCTGGGCGGTGGCCCGGGTGAACTCGACCTGGTGCCCGAGCTCGTGCGCGACGATCTCGCGCAGCTGACGGACCGGCATGCGAAAGGCCGTGTCGCGGAACCAGATCGCCCCGCGCGTCAGCCCCTTTTCGCGCCGGGTCGAGAAGGCGTTCGCGCCGTGGAAGGGATCCTCACCGTCGGGGATTCGCTTGACCAGCGCGACGTTGGGCACGCGATGGAGACCTGGCGGCAGATCGAAGAGGGTCGCGGCGACGCTGTGGAGTTCGCTCTCCTTCCACAGCGAAGGCTTTGCGAGGCCGGCTTGATCGAGGCTCGGCGGCGCGCCGAAGCCGACGGCGATCGCGATCCAGTTCGCCGCCGCTCCTTCGGACTGCAGCGTGCGCTGCAGCGCACAGAAAACGCTGCGGCAACCCGTCGCGCGACTCCACTCGGTCGGTGGCGTCTGCCCGAGCGCGCTGCGCAGCGCCTCGATCAGCCGAGGATCGTCCTCGAGCTCGAGGCCCGCGACCGTCGCGCGCGCGCTCGCCCTGGCGGCCCCGAGCGCCTGGCGGGCGCGACGGATCGAGCTCGCGAGGCGTTGCTGCTCCTCGCCTGGGCAGCCGGTGGGCGAAGGCACGCGGAGTTCCTCGAAGGAGCCGGCGTGTGCGACGCCAGAGAGCAAGAGGCAGGTGGCGACGAGCACGCGCATGGTGGGGACTGTCTCAAGTAGGGAGCGGCGCCGTCAACCGCCCGAGGGAGGTGACGGCGCCGCGTCGCGTTGGTTCGTTAGCAGTTGCGGTCGTACGAATCCCAGAAGAACGCCGCTCGGCTCTCGTTGCCGGAGAGCGTGTCGTCGATCGCGAGGCTGAGGATGCGCGCGCACTGCTCGGCGGTCGCCTCACTCTGGATCTGGCCACCGTGCGAGAGCGTCGGCACGATGACGCGCCGATCCGACAGGGCACGCTGGATGACGTCGATCTCCGGATAGGCGCGCACGAAGCTGACGCGATCCGTGGCATCGACCGTGCGCACGTCCGCGATGAACTGCGCGACGAGCTGGTTGAGCTCGGCCTGCGAGTAGTCGCCCTTCGGCTCCGAGACCCCACAGCCGGTGTTGAGCAGCATCGCGGTCAGGGCGGCAAGAATGAGCTTGTTCATCGTCTTCTCCTCCGGTGCCTCATGAGCACCTGAGGAGGATCACTGCACCCCGCGCGCCAAGCCGGAGAAGCGCACTCTCTCGACGGGGAGCGGGCCGCTTGGTCACGGCGAGCGCGGCTCGTTGAACAACTTGTTCAAGGCCGATCGACAGTTCGTGCAGAGTCGCGCGCTCGCCCTGCACAATTCGGCCAGACGATCCGCTGCGATCAGTTCCTGGTGCGCCTGCGCGGAGGCGGCCGCTCCTGCTCGACGACGACCGTCTTGAGCGTCGGCAGCAGCAGGCGCCGGCGCAGCAGCACGACGAGACGTTCGGACAGCAGCGTCGCGGCCTCGGTCAGGACGCCCAGTCGATCCCCCGCCTGCGGCAGCACGCCGTCGGTGAACATGCGCAGCTCGACCCGAACCAGCGCCGCCAGCGCCTGCATGTACTCGCCGAGGATGCCCGGCGGCAACATCGACGGGCTCAGCCCAGCTCGCCGCGCCGACGCCAGCACCAGCAGGATCTCAAGGTCCTCCCCGGCGTAGCGCTCCGGCTGACCGCGCCGCTTCGGGAGCGGTCGCACGAGCCCGGTGTCTCGGAACAGCTCCAGCTCCTCTGCGGGCATGCCCGCCGCCAGGATCTCCTCGCGCGTCCGCTCCTCGCGCGGCGTGGCCTCCGCTAGCACGCGGCCGATCGTCGCGCTGACGATCTCGCTCGGGCTGTCCGGCTCGAGCTCGTCGAGCACGCGCCGGATCAGCTTGAGCGGCAGGAAGCGTGTCCGCTGCAGGTCCTTGATCTGGATGATGCGTGGCACCACCGCCGGATCGTAGTAGGCCATGTTGCGGCTCGTTCGCTTCGGCCTCGGGAGCAGCCCCTCGTGCACGTAGTGCTTGATGGTCGCGGTCGGCACGCCGCTGCGCTCGGCGAGCTCGGAGATCTTGAGCAACCCCGTCGCGGCGGCAGGCCGGTAGCGCCGTGGCATCCGTCCCCCGCTCACGGACCCTCGACGACGATGCCGGCGGGTAGAGAGGCGCCGGTCAGTACCGCGTCGCTGGCGTTCTGGCCGAGCAGATGGCGCAAGAAGAAGGCGAGCGCGAGGGCGCGCACATCCTTGCGGATCGTCGCGTCGTCGCCGGGACCGTCGGCGCACAGCCCTCCAACCACGCCTCCACCGTCATCGGTGAAGTCCATGTGATCAGCGCCGGTGAACGTCCAGCTCACCGCCCAGGTGGCCTTCGTGAGCGCCTTGAAGATCGTCGCGTAGTTCTGCTTCTCGGGCGCACAGGGAGACAGGCCGCCCTTGGCGTTGTTGGTCTCGCCCATCACGCCGACCGGCAGGGCGAGCGCGCCCGCCCACGCTGGCTGCGTGATGTCCGGGCAGCTGTCGCTGTACCCCTGCCCGGGTCCGCAGCCGTTGACCGGATCGAGGAGCAGCACGGCATCGACCCTGTCGTCGGCCGCGGCCGCCATCACCGCCACCTTGCCGCCGCGGCTGTGCCCACCAACGGCGACGCGGGTGACGTCGACGCGCGACGCGAACGGCGCGTCCTTGAGCGCCCAATCGAGTCCCGCGAGCATCGCCTGCTGCTCGTCGACGTTGCTCGGCGGATTGAAGAAACCGCCTGCGGTGTCGACGCCGATCACCACGAAGCCCTGCTCAGCAACCGCGCGCAGCAACGCCTCGTAGTTGGAGGTCGCGAGCTGAAAGCCGTGCTTCCAGATGACGAGCGGCGCCTTGGCCGCGCCCGGCAGGACTGGCACGAACGCGACGAAGGTCGCATCACCCTCGGTCGTCGAGCTGGTCTCGAGAGGGTACGGCGGCGACTGCGCACCGGTCGCGGGGGCCGTCAGATCCGTGCCACTACCGTCGCTGAGAACGGGCGTCCCGAGATCACCAGCGGGGTTGCCGGGCCCATCGTCCCCCGCAACCATTCCGTCCCTCGGCGGGGAATACTCCGCGTTGTCGATCTGGCAGCCGAGCGCGGCGAGCAGCAACGAGGCGAGACCGAGCATCCGCATGCACCCCTCCAAAGTTGGAAGTGGAACTTCCCACAACCGACCTTCGGAGACAACCGCGTTCTTCGTCTCGTCGAGCCCCGCGCCTGGGGCGCCTCAGAACCGACCGATCGCGCTGACGACGCCACCGCCTGGGATCGGCGCGGCGCTCAGCGTGAAGGGGACGACCTCGAGCGTGCGCTTGCCATAGCCGGCGCCCACCCCGATGAGGACGGTGCCAGCGACGCGCAGCAGGCCGCTGACGATCCAGATGGCCCGCCAGTTGAGGTCGACGGAGCAGTAGTAGCTCGCGTCTCGCTCGCTGCTGCAGCCGCTGAACCAGGCCGCCCCGCCGATCCAACCGAACGGCACCATCGCGGAGACGATCGTGTCGATCGGACCGATGTCGTACCGAGAGGTGAGCGCGACGTTGAGGGCGGGCGGCACCCAGTGGGCGAGGACGAGCGTCGCGATGCCGACGCCGATCATCGAGCCGCGGAAGGCGGGCATCGAGGGGCGTCGGTTGCGGGTCGCCACTCCGCGGCCGCTCGTCGGATCGAGCGTCACGTTCCAGCCCATCGCCTTGGGGAACTCGGTCATCGGCGCTGGCACGAGCCGCGCCTCTTGCGCCGAAGCGGTTGCGGCGGTGGCAGACACGCCGAGAAGCACGACGAGGAGCAGCGCTCGCGAAGGGACCATCCCTGGTGCATCGAGCAATCGACGGGCCGAGCTTCGACTCGGCCGATCTCGCGAGGTTGATCCCCCGCTATGTCAGCTCTTCGACGAACTCTCCGTGATACAGGCGAAAATCGAACGGCAGGCGCCGCGCCGGCGGAGCCTGGTTGCGCAGCAACCGCAGCAGGTCGGTCGAGGTGACCAGCCCCACGAGCCGTCGGTGTGGCCCGATGACCGGGAGCGCATCGATCTTCATCTCGATCATCCGCGCCGCGAGCTCCGTGACTGGCACGTCCATCTCGCAGGTCTCCGGATCGCGGGTCATCCCCACCGAGACCGGGTCGTTGGGTACCTCGAGCTTGCCGAGCTCGTTGAGCTTCGCGCGAACCAAGATGTCCCGATCCGACAGGATACCGATCAGCACGCCCCCCACCGTCACCGGCAGATGTCGGATGCGGCGACGCTGCATGAGCCGCCACGCGAGCTCGAGGGAGAGCTCGGGGGGCACCACCAGCACGTCGCGAGTCATGCTGTCCCTTGCATCCATGTTCAACTCCTTCCTAAGAACATGGCCACGACCTCGACGCAGCGCAATGCGAGAGGCGGCGCGCCACTTCGATTCGTAGGCGCGAAACCGATCCGCGCGACTTGATCTCGATCAGGTGGCGTGGTCGTCGAGTGACGCGTACTGGAAATAGGTTGCGAAGAGCCATCCCGCGAGACGCGAAGCGTTCTCGTAGAGGGTTCTTTGTTCCGCGATCGTCCATGGGGAGAGCGGGTGGACCGCGGCGCGCTTGTGCGCGGCCCCGAGCAACGCACCCAGGTACCGACCGAGCGGCCGCAGCTCCTCGCGCGCGATCGCAGAGAGCAGCACACGGTCCTCCTGGGGTGCGAGGCGGCGACCGTACAGCGACAGCTCGCCGAGCCTCGCCGTGCCCGTCATGCGCGGCGGCTGGGCCGGTAGCGCGCGCGCCGCGTGTAGCACGCGCTCCGCCGGCAACATCGAGGTCGGAGGCGTGGTCGAGCGGCCATCGAGGAGCGCGGCGCTCGACGGCGCCCCGGCCTCCTTGAGGTCGAAGATCCAGTGACCACTCGGGCCGCCCTTGCCCCGCACCAGCACGGCGATGCGCACGCAGCCGAGGCTCCCCGTACCTGCGATCCGCTGCGCCAGGTCGACGATGTGATACGCCTTGCCGTCCGGATCACGCCCGAGGCTCCGCACATAGTCGGCGAACGCCAGGCGCGCCGGTGCGTCGAGCTCTGGCTCGAGATCCCGGTAGCGCGGCCCGCGGACGAAGCGGCGATGCTCGCCCACAGTCTCGGTGCGGCGGGCGAGGAGCTCCGAGCGACCGCGCTGAGCAACGCGTCCGATCAGCTCGGTGACTGCACCCGGCGGAGGCGGCGGCACAGCCTCTGAAAACAGCGCCTGCCCGTGCCCTTCGAGCAGGGCCCAGGCGACCCCGAACAGCTCGCGTCCGTCGAGGCGCAGCTCGCTACCCGCCAGCAGCACGCTGCACAGGAGCCGCAGCACATCGAGGCGCAGCGGGCCGGGGGTCGCGTCATCGAAGTCGTTGATGTCGAAGGCGACGAGGTGCTTGTCGTCGTCCTCTCCGAGCGTGTCACACCGATACGCGCCGAAGTTCTCGAGGTGCAGATCGCCGACGATCCAGCCGTCGCCAGCAGGCCCTTCGGCCAGCGCGGGTTCGTCGGCAAGCATCCGATAGAAGAGCGGCGCCGAGCCGCGCAGGAAGGCGTGCGCGGAGACCAGCATGCGCCCACGGCGGTGACCGAGCAGAGAGCGAAACCGCGCGACTCGTCGACGGTCCTCCGTGAGCTGCCAGCGAGCGTAGTCGACCTGCGTGCGCTCGCTCATCGCCTCGCTCCTCACTTCGTCGGCGCGGCGCGACCGATCGGGGAGTGCCGCCGATCTCGCTCGAGCTGTCGAACGATGAGCGCCTTCATCGGGTAGATGTTCTTGCTGCCAGCGATGACCTTGCGCACCGCGTCCGCCGCCTTGCGATCTCCACCCGCCTCGAGCGCCAGCGCGACGATGTACTGATCCTGCAGGTCGCCGTTCGGGCCGCGCTCGACCTGCTCGACGAGCCGCAGCGCCTCGGCGCCGCGCCCGAGTCGCAGCGCAAAGTAGGCGTCGAGGACCGCCAGCCCATCGGCGTCCTCTTTGGGATCGGCGGCTTGATGGTAGGCTTGGCGCGCCTGCTCCGCCGTCGCCAGGAGTGGCGCGCGATCGCCCGCCGAGGCCAGCGCCTGATCGAGCAGCAGGTAGGCGCGGTCCCACAGGTAGTGGAGGATCACGGCGCGCGCCTCCTCGCGACTGACGCGGTGCCGACCAAGCGACTCCTTCATGCCCTCGGTGTAGCGTATCGCCGCCGGCAGATCGCCACGTCCCCACGCGACCCAGTTGGCGGCGTTGTGGAGCCAGCACTCCCAGCCATCCGGCTCACCCTTCGCTTTGGCGAGGTGCTCGTCGACAAGCGTCTGGGCGCGCATGAGCTCCTCACGGAGGATCAGCGCCGTCAGGCGGGTGTAGAGGATCGCCCGCCGCTCGGGCGTGCTGGCATCCCGCTCCAGCGTCGCGACGCAGCGCTCCGCTTCGACGAAGCGCTTCTTGCCGACGAGAGCGTCGCACCGATCCAGCTCCTCCTTGCGAACGCGCGGCGCCTCCGTCGCCCGCGCGAGCGAGCTCGCCGCCAGGCAACCTGCGAGGCCAATCACAAGGGGGCGCATCGCCATCAGCGAGCCAGCGCGACGGCGGACTTCTTGTCGAGGCGCCGTGCGATGGTCTCGTAGACCTTGTCGAGGTTGAACGACGTGGTCAGAAAGATGCGCGTCCTCCCACCATTGGCATAGAGCGGATTGCCAATGCTGCCGTCTGGATCGCGCACCGAGCGGACCGTGTAATAACCAACGCTGAGGCCAAGCCACGAGGTCGGATCATAGTCGAGGCTAGCGAGGAACCAGCTCGACTGTCGGAACCGCTGATCGTGATCGGTCGGTACCTCTGTCGTGCCGCCGGTCGCATCGACCAGCGTCGCCTTCGGCACACGGTAAGCCCAGCTGTCGAGGAGGATGTAGTTGATCCCGATGCCCACCTTGGGGTGTGGGCTGTAGCGGAAGCCGAACGAGGTCACCAGGCTGACCTGCGGGTTCATCACCCCCGTCGACTGGCCGCAGCTCGTCGGCGTGAAGTCGGTCGAGGTGCACGAATATTCATGCTGCACGCCACCGGACGTGTTGCGCACGAAGTTGTAGAGCGCATAGATGCCGAAGGTCGGCTCGAAGTCGCCGAACTTCGTCTCCCACGAGCGCGCAAAGCTGATCGCAGGCCCCACACGCGCGACGCTGGTGTCGGCACGCGAGTCGAGCGAGGTCCCCCAGACGGCACGCATCGTCACCACCGTCGAGATGCCCCAGAACTTCTTCGGCGTGTACGCAAGGTCGGTCCACAGATCGCCGATCAGAGGCTGGCGCTTGTAGGTCGTCTCCGAGCCCGCGTTGGTCCACTCGAGGGTGAGATCGAGCCGAGCGCGGATCGACAGGTACTTCTTGATGTAGTAGCGCGGGCGCAGCGACAGCCACCACTGGTAGCTGGGAATCGCCGACTGCGCCGCGCCGCGACTCACGGTCTCGGGCGTGATCGACTGGTCGAACAGAAAGATCGAGCCGCGAAACTTCGACGCGATCTTCGAGATTCGATCGGGCGGCTTGCCAGTCTCGTCCTCGTCGACATCGACGGGGTTCCGCGCGTTGCTGCTGCGGGCGGCCTTGACCGCGGTCGCCGCGGGCTTGCCTGGTGCGGCGGCCGGCGCGGGCTGCGACGGCGCAGGCTGCGACGGCGCGGGCTGCGACGGCGCAGGCTGCGACGGCAGGGGCTGCGCCACCGGCGCCTCGACGATCGGATCGGTTGGCGGCGCCACCGCGGGTGGCGGCGGCGCCGGGTCTTCCTCGCCGCGAGCCGCCGGTGCCAAGAGCACCAGGGCGAGCGGGAGGAGCGCGAGTTGAGCTCTCTTCATCGTCCGCTCCCGCCTTACGGCAGCTGCGAGGTCCCCGAGCCGAACGCCTTGGTGAGGTCGCGCATGACGTTGAGCAGGTCGAGATACTTGGTGAGCTGCAGCTCGAGCTCGGCAGCACCCGACGTGTCGTTGGCGGCGATCTTCTGCTGCCGCACCGCCTCGAGGTCCTGCGCGTGCAGGATCATCCTCGCCGCGACGCCCGCCTCGTTCGCTCCACCGCCGGGATGGACGGCGTTCGAGCAGCCGACGCCCGCACCTGGACCGCTCTTGCAGTCGAAGTGCAGGGCGCGATACGTCTGGTGCGAGAACGGATCGGTGAACGTCACGGTGTTGACGTCCGGATCCTTGACGTCAATCGACTCGGCGCTGCCATCGATCCACAGGCGCGCGAAGTCCATGTAGCGCTGATCGTAGGTCGCCGGGAACTGCGCGACCGTCTGCACCGCCGACCAGAGCTGGATCGTGAAGTGCGTCTGCGGGTCGATCGCCGTGTGCTTCGCGTCGATCGTGCGGCCGCGCTCCGCGTCGGGAGCGTTGAGCGTCGAGACGTGGGTGCGCGCGATCGTCTGATCCGTGGTCGACACGATCGGCGCGAAGTCGTCGAAGTCCTCGGACAGCATCGCGCCGAAGAGACGCATCATCTGATCCGGGTACATCGTGTAGAAGCTGAGCTGGAACAGCCGGATGTCCGACGGCGTGTCGCGCTGCAGGAGGAGGAGCTGCGGATCGGTCAGCGCCTGCAGCATCATCACCTTGTCGTAGTAGGAGCCGGCGCGATCGAGCATGTCGTACCACCAGAAGCCGACGTCGTTGCGCCAGTTCGACTCGAACGCGCGCCCGTCGTTGATCGGCACATCGAACGTGTTGGACACCCCGATCATGTCGACGGTGTAGAGCTTGCTGCCGTCGAAGTTATTGGAGCGCACGTGGGCGCCAATCTCCGGGATGGTCAGGATCCCGACCATCGTGTCGACGGCCATGTTCATCGCCGTCTGGTTGATGTAGCCCCCCAGCACGTTCGGATCATTGACGTAGGCATCCCAGCCCGGGCTCGTCGCGAAGAAGTCCTGCCAGTTGATGAGATCGAACGCCAGGAGCTGCGTCGTCTGACGGAACTGCTCGAGGTAACGCCCCCAGATGCGCGCGACGTACTTGCCGGTGCTGAAGCCAGTGCGGAGGCGCGCGTAGCTGTTGATGAAGTAGTAGTCGATGAGGTGCGAGGCGACGTAGTGCAGCGACTCGTACTGATCGGGGCCTGCGTCGTAGCGCTGATCCTGCCAAACGAGGCCAGCGCGTTCGTCGCTGTCGAAGCGGTATGGCACGAGGACGTGGCCATCGGTCGTCACGTTCGAATAGCTCGGCGCGCCCCAGCCCGGCAGGCCCGCTGCGTAGGTCTCGTTGAGGAAGACGTCGTAGCGGTTGTCCTTCTGGATATCCGGCGTACCGTCGGGACGCGTGCCGAAGATCGTCGGGATCATCGAGTAGTGCATGCTCTTGAGCGCGCCACCCTTGGCCCAGCCCGTCAGGTCGAGCGGCGTCGAGATGCCACTGCCCGCGGTGTTGAAGGAGTAGCTCAGCGCCGCGTCGGTGTCGGCGACGTGCTTGAAGGCCTCGACCATGTTGACGTAGCCGTTCTTGATGAAGGCGACGTCGTAGCGACCGATGCCGTGCGCGTCCTCGTTGAGCCCCTTGTAGTCCATGACCGAGGAGTAGGACCACTCATCGACGCGGCCGGCGATCTCCTCGTCCGAGTAGTACTTGCCGTCGGCGGGATCGGCCAGGTACTCGTAGCGCGGCCGCAGCCCCTTGGGGTGCCCCTTCAAGCGATGGACCCAGTAGTTGTCGAAGTAGTTGATCGCGTCTGCCGACGCGGTGAAGTTGTGGCGCTGGCCGAGCGAGTGGCCGAGCTCGTGCGCGAGGACGCCGTGGTGGATGAACTGCGCCGCGTACTGAGCCATGAGATCGTAGTCGACGCCGCCGCCCGGGAGCTGGAAGTCCCAGTCGCGACCAAAGGCGACCGGTCCGTCGTCGGGGTCGTTCGCCTTGATCGGCGCTCCCTGCGCGAGTCGGACGGCGAGGCCGAGCAGCAGGTCGTCGTTGAAGGCCGCCTCCTTGCCACACTGGAAGGCCGCGACGCGCGCCTTGGCGCGCTCGATCATGTGGCGCACCGTCGCGCTCTGCCGCCGCATCGGCGAGGCGGCCTCGATGGTGCCCGGCTGGGTGCCAGTCAGGTCGAGGTTCGCGGTCGGAGCGAGGCGCGCCTGATCGACGTTCATCAAGCGCTTCTCGAGCGAGCTGCCGGCCAGTGAGTTGAGGCGGGCGTTGCCGAGGTCATTCCCGTCGCCAAGCAGGCGCCCGTCGAGCAGGCGGTTGAGGCCGAGCGTCAGCGCGCCGGGCTTGCCGTTCTGGCCACGAAGGGTCTGCTTGCCCTCGGGCTTGAACCAGCCGGCGTTCGGCAGCTTGAGGCGCTCGATGCCCTTGCTCGCTCCCTTGACCGCCTTCTCGAGCCCGCGCTCGACGATCGGGTGATCGAGGATCTGACGACTCGGCATCTTGCCCTCGCCGAGCTGCTTCATCGCATAGATGAGGTCGTCACCGTTCGTGACGGCGCCCGGATCGAGCTCGCCATTGAGCAGCTTCACGTAGGTGATGAGCGTGTGCGCATAGTAGTCGGTGATCGTCTGCCAGACCGCGCCGCGACCGGCGATCATCTCCCCGGTGTCCGGGTCGGCCGCGATGTTCGCCAGGCCCCAGTAGCCCTGCGAATCCTGATCGGTGATCGCGCCGATCATGTTGTAGCGGAGGTCACCGAGTCGGGCCTCCGTGCCCTGCGGTCCGCAGGACGGCAGATCCCAACCCGCCTTGTGCGTCGCGTCCACCTCGGCCTCCGTGTGCTGGCCCGCGCCCGCGGCGGTACCCCACACCGGGCTGTGGCAGCCGACGAAAACGAATTGGGCATCCGCACCAAACGTAGGATCGGTGCCCAGCACCTTGGGGTCGTTGCATGGATTGCTCGCCGCGTCGGTCGTCGCGGGATCGACCCCCTTCGAGATCTCGCACTCGTGACGACGCGCCGAGGTGACCGCCTCGACGAAGGCGCCGTTCCACTCGCGGACGATCGCCTCGGTGACCGGCTGCATCCCTGCCGGGTAGTTGTTCGACTCGTGGTACGCGATCGGACGCACCTGGCGCCAGGAGAACGGCATCAGGCAGAGACCGCGATTGTCGGCGCGCGTGTAGGCGATGGCGCGATCACAGGTCGACAGCGCGCTGATCGAGGCACAGTCCTGGTCGCTCGAGCAACGCACGTAGTGCTCGCCGCAGGTGTGGGTCGCGACGTCGCAGGTCGCGGTGTGCGAGACCCCGTTCGTGTCGCCCCACTGCCGGCAATCATCGTCGCTCTGGCAGCCAAGCTCGTTGGGCACGTGATGGTAGGCGAGCGCCGCGCAGGCCCCGCGGTGCGTCGCATCGAAGGCCTGCTCACCGATCTTGCAGACCCGCCCGGTCGCTGCACCCTTGGCGTCGGTGGCGCAGTCCGTGTCGAAGTTGCAGCCCTGCCCGTTCGCATCGCCGTAGACGAGCGCGTGGTGGTGGACCCACAGGTTGTGACGAGCCGCCATGTGCATGCGCTGCGTATCGAGCACGTTGTGCTGAGCCGGATCCCACCCGACGCGGCTCACGTCGAAGAAGCCGAACCGCTCCATGTTGAGGTGCGGGATGTTCTGCTGGCTGCCCGACGCATCGGTGAGGTTCTCGGACAGGCTGGCCGGCTCGTAATCGCGGGTGTGATCGACGCGGCGGAAGGAGACACGCAGGGTCACCTGCGCCGGCGCACAGTCCATCTCGCCCTCGCCCATGTAGCAAAGCGGGATGGCCGGGTAGGTCGTCGTGTCGCCGGGATGATCGGAGTACGAGTACATCGTCGTCTCCGGGTGGAGCACCGCCTGATTGACGACATCGAAGTAGTCGAGGCGGCGCGTCCCGTCCTTCTCGCTGCCGGAGTACGCGAACACGGGCGCGTTCGGATCGTTGGGAGTGTTGACGAAGACCGGCACGGGCTCGGCCTGGAGCGTGCCCTCCCACTCCTGCTCGGCGAACACGCTGTTGTAGCCGGTGATCAGGTTCTGCGACCAGTCGACGCGCATGTACTGGCGCTGGTACCAGGGGCGATCGGCGGTGTTCTCGCCGATGACGTTGAGGTTCTCGCCCGTCGTCGAGTTGTACTCGTGGCGGATGTCGAAGTGGGACGTGATCCGGAAGACCGCCACGACGTCACCCGTCTGGACGTTCTGACCGATGCCCGCCGAGCCACCCGGTGCGTTCTTGATGTACTCCCACGCCTGCCGCGCGATGAGCGCATTCTCCGTCACCTGCCAGCGAATCTTGTCCGACTCGCTGTACGACGTGAGGCCGGTGAACCCCGTCGAGGTCGGCTTGGCGATGAGCGTCGTCTGCGTGTAGAAGACGGGCTCCTTGGCCAGCATCTGCGGCGTGACCAGCTCCGGCGTCGCGTCCTTCTTGGACAGCGCCTTGTACTGATTCGGGATGAAGTCGTTCTTGTCGAGGTAGTCGGGTTGCACCCGGTTGATCGGGTCGCGCGCCTGCATGCATCCGCTCGCCGCGAGTGAGCCAAGCAACGCCACGGAGCAGAGCGCGGAAGACTTCCATCCTTCGAATCGTTTGGTCAGCATCAGGTTCATCCTCTAGCGTTGAGACGCGCGACAGCAGCTTTCGGACCAAGTACGCGACCCGGCGGCTTCCAGGTCGTTAGTGCGAGCGAGCAGGCGGCTGAGCTGTCGTGTTTTTCGACAGCGCTACAAAATTAACGATCGGTCTCGGTGAGACCCGGCAGGGCGGATCGCGCGCTCCTTAGCACAGGTCGCGAAACGGGAATATAGGGAGGTGGGTGCGAGGAGGGGCTAGTAGCGCCAGCCGAGCAGGCCGAGCCCGACCAGGTTGAGCAGCGTCGCGAGGCCGTACATCACAGCGACGGCGATCACCTTGGTCCGCAGGCGCTCCGCGCCGACGACGAGCAGGGCCGCGACGTAGAAGTGGAAGTAGCCGAACAGGAAGATCAGCACGACCCCCGCCGGGCTGGCGTTCCAGAAGGGATACTCCCAGACGAGGTGGCCGCCGCGATTGAGGAACAGCTCGACCACGACACAGAACACCGAGTACGCGATCGCCCAGAACCACCGCTCCGGCAGCCCGAGCACGCGAGGGGATCGCGCCGTCCCCGTCGGTGAAAGCGTGTAGAAGTAGACGAAGCCAGAGAGCGCGAACATGAACAGGATCTCGAGGTTCCAGCCAACGAAGAGGCGCAGCGCGGTGTCCCCTGGCGTGGTCCACAGCGCCGACCTCCCCGAGAGCACCAGGATCCAGCCGTTCACCGTCTCATTGAGAAAGTCCATGCCGAGCACGGTCAGCGCGGCGAAGACCGCATTCCACTCCCCGCTCTGGCGCGCCTTCCGGATCTCGACGGCGTAGACGTAAAAGACGATCGCGAGCAGCGGGATCGCGTACCACTTCCATGTCAATGGATCGCGCAGTCCAGTGAGCGCGCGCAACGAGGCGTCGGTCATGAGGTTGCCTCCACGAGCCGCAATCATGGCATGGTGCGGGCAAGTGTGACGCAGGGATCGACGCGTGAGCCAAGGGATGAGGCAAGCATGAGCGAGGACCAAGAGCGAGCCGACTGGAACCGGTTGCGGTGGACGGCAGGCGATCGACGGGGACACTACGAGAGCTGGTTTCAGCGCGCCAACCATCCGACCCGGCCGCTGGCGTTCTGGATCCGCTACACGATCTTCTCCCCCAAGGACCGGCCCGAGGCGGCCCTGGCCGAGCTGTGGGCGATGGTGTTCGACGGCGAGCAGCAGCGCGTCGTCGCCGTCAAGGAAGAGCGCCCGATCGCGGACGCGCGCTTCTCCTCGAGCGGGCTCGACGTCACCATCGGCAGCTGCCGGCTCGATTCGAGCAGCCTCGAGGGTGAGGCGCGGCTCGCCGAGCATCGGATCGGCTGGTCGCTCCGCTACACCTCGCCGCGCCCGCCGCTGCTCCTCCTCGATCGCGGCCTCTACGAGACGGCGCTCCCCAAGGCCAAGGCGCTCGTCGGATCACCGCTCGCGGTCTTCTCGGGGCGCCTCACCGTCGACGGCGTCGACTGGCCGATCGACGGCTGGGTAGGCAGCCAGAACCACAACTGGGGCCGTCAGCACACGACCCGCTACGCGTGGGGACAGGTCGCGGGCTTCGACGAAGCGCCCGACGCCTTCCTGGAGCTCGCGACCGCGCAGGTTCAGCTCGGGCCGGTGATGACCCCGCCGATGACCGCGCTCGTGCTCCGGCTCGGCAACGAGGAGCTCCGCTTCAACACCATCTGGCGGGCGCTGCGCGCTCACGGTCGCTACGAGTTCTTCGAGTGGCACTTCTCGACCAGCGACGGCAACAACCAGGTCAGCGGCACGATCAGCGCACCGGGATGGGCGTTCGTCGGGCTCCCCTACTACGATCCCCCCGGTGGCACGCGCACCTGCCTCAACTCGAAGATCGCGCGCTGCGATCTATCCGTCCAGCGAGCGGGGCGCGCCCCCATCCAGCTGCGCACGGCGAGCCGCGCCGCCTTCGAGATCCTGACCACGCGGACGGATCACGGCGTGCGTGTGCTTACCCCACCCTCGAAGGGTCAGTAGTGCGGCGGCTTGTCGTCGGCCGGTGGGCTCGTGCCTGAACCGGCCAGGATGCTCTGCCGCTGCCGCTCCACCTCGATCGTCAGCTTGTCGATCAAGGTCGCCTGATCGCGCACCACGCCGTCGAGCTCCGCGACGAGCTTCTCCAAATACGCCACCTTGATCTCGAGATCCATCAGCCGCTCCGGCTCGCTGGCAGACATGCCTCGATCCTACCCGGGAGGACGGGTCACGGCGACATCCATCCGGCGTCGAGGTACGGAAACAGGTAGGTCGCGATGTCCGCCGCGGTGCCCGGCACCGAGTGCCCGTTGACGAAGGCGCCTGCGTCGTCCCAGTGCGTGCCATCGCGCTCGATGCGGGTCATCGGGAAGCCCGCCGCGGTGAGCGCGTCGGTCTCGGTGCGCACCGTGTCGATCGGATAGGTGTCGTCCTGGATGTGCGCGAGCTGCACGACGTTGAACTTCCAGCTCGCCGCGGCGATCGACGCCTTCTTCGTCGAGCCAGTGTCGCGGAACGGGGTGGTGTTCTCGACGAGGATGCCGGCAAACTGGTCGGCGTTGTAGAAGGCAGTCCGATACGACAGATCACCGCCCGACGAGTAGCCGCCCATGATCACGCCGCGCGGCTTGATGTTGAAGTGCGTCTTCAGGTTGGCGATCGCGGCGAGCACGCGGGCCGGATCGTTGTCCATGTCCCAGCAGCCGCCCTCCTGCCCTCCGACGGCGAGCGTGATCCAGGTCTGGCCGTCGCCCGGGGAGACAGTCCAGACGTCGCCTTCGCTGTAGCCCCCGCACCCGTGCAGCCACACGAACAGGGTGATCGGCGTCTGGTGGGTGCTGTCGTAGGAGTCAGGCACGAAGACGTAGTTGAGCGTGCCGCTGTCGAGCGTGAACGGTGTGTTCTTGTCGAAGGCGATCGGGTCGCTCGGCACGCTCGACGGCGGCGCGAGGAGATCCGGCGACGCCCCCGCTTGGTCGCTCGTCTTCTTGAGATCGGGCGGTGGCTCCAGATCGGCGGAAGCGAGCGCATCGAGCCCCCCGCCGCCATCCCCGATCGACGCGGCGTCGGCGGCCGGGCCGTCCAGCTTGGCGGCGGGGCCGTCGCCCGCACCACCGCCGTCCGCGGTCGACAAAGCGTCGTTCGACCCGTGTGAGGCCTCGGGACATCCCGTCACACCTGACACCACCATCAGCCCGAGAAGAACCAGCAGCAGACGTTGGGAGAGTTTGTGGTTGGCCATCATCCATCAACGTACGCGTCTCCCGCACGACCCATCAACAGCGACGGTTCTGGCGAGCGACCTCACGGTTCGCGGCGCGGACGAGAGCGCGGTATGATCCTTGCCGATGGAGTCCTCCCGCGGCCGGCCTGAGGCTGCTGACCTGCTCGAAGCGATCGCCGCCAGCCTCGAAGCGGGCCTCGCGCTACCCGAGGCGCTGCGCCGCATCGGTCGCGCCGGCCCAGCATCTGCAAAGGCCGCGCGGCTGATCTCCGACGCAGTGCGCAGTGACTCCCTGCCGCTCGCCCTGCACAAGCTCTCCTTGATCCCCCGCGAGGCGTTGCCTGTCGTCGAGCACGGCGAGTCGGTGGGTCGCCTGCCGAGCGCGCTGCGCTGGGCCGCGCTCCGCGCGAGGCGGCTCCGCGATCGAAGGCGCGCGCTCGTCTCGGCGTTGCTCGGGCCGCTGGCGCTGGCGATGCTTGGGCTGCTCGCCGAATCGCTGCCCGCTGCCTTCCTTGGCTCGTTGGGTTGGTGGCCGCTGCTCCGCCCCGTGGTGATGCTGGCGGGCGCGACCGCCCTCCTCGTCCTCGGCTGGCCGCGCCTCGTCGACCGGCTGCCGGCGGGACTCCGAGGTCACGCGCGCCGACTGCCCTTCGTCGAGCGGCTGGTGCGCCTCGCCGACGAAGCCGAGCTGGCAGGGCTGGTCGCGGCCTTGGCCGACGACCAGCAGCTCGGCGCGGCACCAGCGGCCGCGCGCCTGCTGCCGCTCGGCGAGAGCGCCACCGCCCTGGCCGCCGTCGCGGCTGACGCCGGCGCACCGATCGCGACGCTGTCCGAACCGGTGGCGCTGGCGCTCGGCACCGGCCTCGTTGCCGGTGACCTGCCGTCGCGCTTCTCGGCGCTCCACCAGGAGCTCGATGCGCGGCTCACCCAGCGTCTGCGCCTGCTCGTCCGCGTCGCCGCGTTCGCGGTCCTTGCGGTCGTGGCCATCCAGGGCGTCCGCAAATTGACGTCGGGCCCGCTCCCCGGACTCGGCGGCGATCTCGGCAACCTGCCCGAGATGAAGGCGCTCGAGCATGAGCTCGAGCTCCTTGGCCACTAGCCACGACGGTCCTTAGCGACGCGGCTGGATCGGCGCGCGCTTGCCACGGCCCCACGCGACGAACGCCGCAAGACCGCCCAACACGACGTTGACCGGCGCCATCGCAGCCTCGCCGTTCATCAGGTGATGGCTCGCCGCCAGCACCATCACGACCGTCAGGCCGGCCCCGGCCAGCGCCGAGAGCTTGGGCAGGATGCGAAAGAGCGACGGCAGAAGCAGCCCCAAGGCGCCGCTGACCTCGGCGACACCGATGAAGCGCACGAGGCCACCGGGCATGCGCGACACCCAGGGCATGTTGCGCGCCAGCTCCTCGAGCGGCGTGGTCAGCTTCATGCTGCCCGCCATCACGAACGCGAGGAAGAGGAGGCCTTGCACCACCCACAGGCCGATGTGCAGGGCGCGCGGAGAGGTTTGCGGGAGTTCGGATTCCGTCAGGGTCGATGTTGTGCTCATGAGAAACAAATGCGGCTATTTCGTTTCTGCATCAAGACGAGTTCTTGTAACTTACTATTGCATGAACGCAACAATCGATCTCGGGCTCTTCTCAGCCTTCGTCGCCGTCGGAGAGGCGGGAAGTTTCTCCGGCGCCGCCAAGCAGCTCGGCGTGACCACGGCAACCATCAGCCGCTCCATCGCACGACTCGAAGCGGAGGTCGGCACGCAGCTCCTCCATCGCACGACGCGACACGTCTCGCTCAGCACCGCCGGAGAGGCGCTCTTCGAGCGCGCCGCGCTCCATGTCCGCGGCCTCGCCTCGGCGATCAGCGATCTGCCCGAGCGTGAGGAGGAGCCGGCCGGTGTCCTGCGGCTCACGGCGCCCTACGAGCTCGGCTCGATCCTGCTCGGGGACCTCATCGCGCGCTTCGTGCAGCGCTACCCGCGCGTCCGCGTCGAAGCGGACCTCAGCAACCGCGTCGTTGATCTGGTCGCGGAAGGCTACGACCTGGCGCTGCGCCCCGACGTCGGCAAGCGACAGGACTCCTCGCTGATCGCGCGGCGCATCCTGCGGGGCGAGCTGCGCTTCTATGCCGCCCCGAGCTACCTGGCTCGTCGGGGAACGCCACGCGCGATCGGCAGCGAGCAGCACGAATGGTTGGTCTTCGCGCCCTTTCAGAAGCGGATCGCCCCGCTGGCCAAGCTCCAGCCGCGCGTGCTCGCCAACGACCTGCTCTTCTTGCGCGCCCTGGCCAAGGCAGGCGCAGGCATCGCCACGCTACCGACGCTCGCGGCCGATGCGCTCGTCGCCAGCGGGGACCTGCAGGTCGTGCTCCCGAGCGAGGTGCTGCCGACCGGATCCCTGTCGATGGTCTATCCCGCCGCCGGACCGGTCCCGCGCAAGGTCATCGCCTTTCGCGACCACCTCCTCACGAGTCTTCGCGGCTAGCCGCGGCGCCGTTCGCCAGGTTCAGAAGAGCGGGCAGCTGCGCTTGTTGAGCGGCAGCGGCGGCAGCGGCGTCTGCGCGAAGTCGAAGGCGTTCATCAGATCGTTGGCGCCCTCGTCGAACGCCGCCGGATCGAGGCTGTGCAGCGTCTGCGTCGCGCCGAAGACCTTCTCGACGAAGCGCGGGATGCTCGCCTGCTCGGCGACCTCCTTGAAGACGAAGCCCGGCTTGGCATACGGCGAGATGACGATGAGCGGCAGGCGGAAGCCGAGGCCGTACGGGTGCGCCTTGTCGCAGCCATCCTGGCGCGGCGGCGGGACGTGATCGTACCAGCCGCCGAAGTCATCCATCGTGAACAGGATGGCGGTGTCCTTCCAGTAGTCGCTGTTCATGATCAAGTTGATGTGCTCGACGGTCCAGTTCTCACCGCGGCAAACGCTGCCGACGAACGGGTGCTCGTCGTTGAAGTCCTGATTCACCAGCCAGCTCACCGCCGGCAGGTTGCCGCTGGCGATGTCCTTGGCGAACTCGTCGGTGGTGACGACCTTGGACCAGTCGGGCCCGTTGCGGATCGAGTCGATGGCGTTGAACATCGACCACACCTCGGGCAGCAGATAGAAGTGAGAGCCGTAGAACTTCCAGTCGACGCCCGTCGGCAGCACGTCGGGCAGCGATGGGATCTTGAAGCACGGGAACACCGACTGCGTCGTGCAGGTGAGCTGGTCCTGGATCTCGACGCGGTCCGTGCTCTTCTCGTCGCAGCCCCAGTAGGGGTGGGTGATCGTCGCGGGCGGGTTGCCGAACGCCCAACCCGACTGCGCCGCGAGCACGAACGTGTGCCCCGGGAAGCTCGGCCCGAGCACGTTGGCGAAGAAGTGATCGGCGAGCGTGAAGTGGCGCGCGTACTGCCAGTAGTTCGGGATGTCGTCCTCGTGGTACTGGGCGTAGGCGAGCTGGTCGGTGGTGTTGAAGTCGTTCTTGTCCCACCCGTCCATCGCGCCGCCGTTCCAGTCGTCGAGCGCGCACTGGTGCTCGTGACACAGATCGTGCGTCGTGAAGTCGGGCGCGTGCGGACAGTCGATCTGCCCCTTGCTGGTCGTGCACTTGGTCGTGCCCTCGGCGCCGGGGAAGGAGCCGAAGTAGTTGTCGAAGGTGTGGTTCTCCTTGACGATGATGACGATGTGCTTGAGCGGCATCAGCGGCGGCGCGCTGAGGTCCGGCCCGCTCGCCGCGTCGGTGGTCGCCGCGTCCTTGCCCGACGGTCCCCCGGCGTCCTTGCCAGGAGGCGCACCGCCATCGCTCGTCCCTCCCGTCGTCAGATCGGGGCCCGACGCGCTGCTCCCGTCGCCCAGCACGACGCCGCTCGGATCGGAGCTGCAGCCCCCTGCCACGAGCCCAGCGACGATTCCCAGTCCCAGCACAACAAGGCCGCGCCCAACGTTCATGGCCGGGAGCGAAGCGCGAATGGCCCACCGACGCAAGCGGCAATCGGCCTCGCCTCGGATGCAACATTCGGTGATGCTCGTGTCTATTAGACATGAGCTACGACCTCACCCTGTTCTCGCCCAAGTCCACCCCGATCCCCCAAGACGCCCTCCGCGCGTTCGTCGAAGGACGCCGCTACTGGGAGTGGAGCGACGGCTCCGCCAGCTTCGACCACCCGCCGAGCGGCGGCCAGTTCAGCCTCTACATAACCGACGATGGATCGCTCTCGCTCTCCGCGTCCGGAGGCGCCGCCCACCACTTCGGGCCCAAGCTCGTCAGCCAGGTCCGCGCCCTCGTCGATCACTTCGGGCTCGAGGTCGACGATCCGCAGATGGAGGGCATGGGCCGCGGCCCGCTCGACGAGGACAAGCTGCTGGCGGGCTGGCGCTTCTACCTCGGCTTCGTCACCAAGTCGAACCACACGCTCTTCGGTCGTGAGATTCCGCCGCACGGCGCAGCGGCGCTGCTCGAGCGCGTCGCCGCGTGGAACGAGGCGCTCCCTGGCTTCGAAGGGGACGACAGCCTGTTCACGCCGACCATCCAGTACGCGGTCGGGGACGACGGCGTGGTCGCGCCGTTCGTCGCGTGGGTCGACGGTCCGGGGCGGCTGCCGGTCGTCGACTCGATCGTGACGCCGCTGCGCCGCGTCCGCTTCGCGGTGCTCGAAGAGGTGCTGGCTCGCGTCCCGCTCGTCGCCGAGCCGGCGCCCCACTACCTCGTCGACGAGGAGCTCGCGCCCGCGGTTGCTGCCGCGATCGCCGCAGCCAGCGAGACCCTGCCCATGCCGAAGGTCGCCCCGAGCCACGTCGTCCGCACGACCGAGATCCTCGAGCCGTACCTGCACGGCCTCGACGGGCTCGATGCCGACACGCTGTCCCAGATGGCGTTCATGGCGCACCAGTCGAACGACAGCGAGCGGGCCTTCGACACGGGGAGTCGGGCGGTCAAGCTCAACCCGGCCTCGATCAATGCGGCGCTGATCGCCGGCATCCACGGCACCTACCTGTCCAGGTTCGACGAGGCGCTCCACTGCATCGACGCCGCGCTGGCGGTCGATCCCGAGAACGACACGGCGAACCTGGTGCGTGGCGTGATCCTCACCGACCTCGCTCGCTACGACGAGGCCCTGGCCGCGCTCGATCGCTCGATCGCCGCCGATCCGTCGGCGATGGCGATCAACTGCAAGGCCTTCACGCTCGCCGCCGCCGGGCGCGAGGCGGAGGCCAAGGCCGAGTACGAGCGCGCCCTGCAGCTCCTCGACGCCGAGCTGGTCGAGAATCCCGAGGACGGCGACACGATCAGCCGGCGAGCCTACGCGCTGCTCGGGCTCGGCCGCGCCAAGGAGGCGCTCGCCGAGGGCAAGCGCGCCAAGAAGCTAGTCGGCGATCCGTTCCTGACGCTGCAGAGCCTCGGCCGAGCTCAGGTGATGCTCGGCGCCTACAAGGCCGCCGTCGCGCCGCTCACCGAGGCGCTCAAGGGTCGGAAGAGCGCGCCGCTCGCCTCCTACTACCTCGCCCTCGCCCAGGCCCAGCTCGACCGGCCCGACAAGGCGCGCGCCGCGCTCGTCGACGCGCGACGCAGCAAGCACTTCGCCGCCCTCGCCGCCCGCGATCCCCTGCTCGCCAAGCTCTAGCCGCGCCCGCCGCCCCGGTCCCGTCTCCCGCAGCCCGTAGCCAGTCAGCGTCGGTGCGAGCGCGAAGATCGCGCAGCCGGCGAGGCCCGCCGTGTAGCTGCCCAGCAGGTCGTGCAGCCAGCCGACGGCGATCGGCGCTCCCGACGAGACGAGGTACGACGCCGAGAAGACGATCCCGAGCAGCACCGCCGCGTGCTGCGACGTGATCCCCGGCAGCTCGGTGATCAGGGTGAAGAGCGGCGCGGTGGCCAGGAAGAAGCCCACCCCGAGGAGCACGGCGGCGACGAGGCGCAGCGTCGGCTCGGCGGCGAGGACGACGCCGAGGCCAGCGACGCAGCACAGGACGCCCGCAACGATCAGAAAGGGCCGCCGCACGCCGAGGGCGCGGGTCGCGATCGCGCCGACGATCGCGGTCGGCACCCCGATGAGGTTGATGAGGCCGGTCAGGCGCGACGCCGCGGCGCGCTCGAGCCCGTAGGCCTCGACGTAGTGAGCGGGCAGCCAGGTGTTGATGGCCAGGTAGAGGGTCAGCGGTGCCATGAAGGTGAGCGTCACGAGCCAGGTGTCGCGCCGACCGAGGAGCTCGCGGGCCCTGACGCTGCCAGCGCGCGCCCCGGCAGCCTCGCGAAGCCGATCGCGCCCGACCACGCCCCACAGGACCGCGAGCGCGATGTTGAGCGCTCCGTAGACGAGCAGCGTCGACCGCCAGCCGAGGCGCGACGCCAGCACCGGAGTCGCAAAGAGCGTCACCGCGATGCCCGTGTTGGCCGCGACGTTGTTGAGGCCATGCACCATCGGCAGCTCCCTGGGTCCGAACCACTGCATCGCCATCGGGCCGAGCAGCGTCAGCACGATCGCACCGCCGAACCCGAAGACGAAGCGCACGACCACCGCCTGCGGAAGCGAGCTCGTGAGCGGCAACAGCACCGCCGCCGCGACGCCGATCGTCCCAACGAGGATGGCCCGCTTGGTGCCGAAGCGCAGCGCCAGCCAGCCCGCGACGAGGGGCGCGACGATCTTGGCGATGGTGACGGCGCTGGTCAGCGCGCCGAGCTCGGCGCGGCTCGCCGACAGCGCCTGGCCGAGCTCAGGGAGCAGCGGCGTCACGCCGATGAACGAGACCCCGAACATCGCGTAGCCGAGAAAGAGCACCGCCTCGATGAGGAAGCGGCGAGGCGAGGAGCCGGGCACGGGTGTGGCGCTCATGTTTTATGCGCCAAAGCTATTCATTTGACGCATTCGCGTCAAATCATTTCATACGGGATGCTCTTCAGAGCGCCAGGCGGCGAAACTCGACCGCCTCCGCGAAGGCTGGATCGGTCACCCCGAGCGGCGAGACCATCCGCCCGAGCTCTCCGGTGCACTCGCGGAAGAAGAGGTGCTGGATGCGCGTCAGCGCGACGCCGCCAGGCACCGTCTGAGTGAGGTTGACCCGGACGCGCAGGACGTTCTCGACGCGCAGGTACGGCAGCACGACGGCGCCCTTTGCATCGACGCTGATCTGGTAGGTGTCGGTGGACGCGAACGGCTGGCCGCGCAGCGTCCCGTTGGTCACGCGAGCGCCCGTCACCCAGCCATCGCCGAGCTTGAGCGGAAAGCGCAGCGTCGCGATCGGCGCATCGTAGACGAGCAGCGTCTGATTGGGCGTCCTCGACGCGAAGCCGAGGAGCAGCAGCTCGCTGTCGGTGACGCGAAACACCCCGAGCGTGTCGCTGCCGACGTCGGCCAGCGTGGCGTAGGTCGCGCTCGGAAACGAGGGGGCGAACCAGGCGTCGGCAAGCGGCTCGATCTCGAGCGTCAGCACCTCGCCCGCGGTGGACGTCATGTCCCACTCGCGCCCAGCCCCGGTCTGGGTGCCCTCGGGCTCGACACCGACCGTCGTGCCCGGCGGGTTGGTGAGGTAGCGGATCGTGGCGCCGAGGGGGAAGGCGATCTCGCTGCGGTCGAGGACCCCGTCGTTGTTGGCGGTGCAGGCGAGCGCCAGATCCTGCCCCTTGCCGTAGCCGGCGTCGTCGTTGGTCGGCAGCCGGGTCCCAAAACAGCCGCCCGTGCCACCAAGCAGGCCGCATAACGCGAGTGCACCAAACATCTTCCGCATTCGCATCATCATCATCATCATCCGTTCAGATCCTGTAGGCCAGGATGAGCTCGAGCGTCTGGGCCGGCTGCGCCTTCAAGTTGCGCTCGAGGTTGCCAAGGCCCTTGCCCGGGAGGAACAGCCCATAGCCAAGGTTGATCTCGAAGCCGGCCTCGTACCGATAGCGCAGCGCGACGTCGAGCTCCGTCCCGAGGTAGCTGGCCTGGCCTGGCGGCGTCGTCGCGTAGAGCGCGTTCGAGGTGACGGTCGACAGATCGGCGGTGAAGTGGTGCGAGGCCGAGCCGAACGGCCCGAGCCGCAGCGTCGGCTTGGCGTAGACCGCATCGGTCACCCGCCCGAGCAGGCGGCGCCAGAGGATGAGATCGACGCGGTAGTCGGGGTGAAAGCGGAAGTTGTCCACCGTCAGATCGCCGGGAGGCTTCGCCTGCGCGCCGTCGAGGTCGCCGCGCCGAGGCGCGACGTTGGCGGTGCTGTTGCCGAAGCCCGGCGCCGCGTCTCCGGAGGCGACCCCGAGCTCGAAGCGCAGGCGCAGCGGAAAGCGCTGCAGCGCATACGACAGCGAGGCCACCCCGCCCCACTGCCGCGACACCACCGGGGCGCGCAGCGACACGCCGGGGACGGTACTGACGTCGCCGATGCGGCCGATCACCGTCGCGACCTCGAGTTCGGCGCGGAGGCCGCCCCGGTGCACCATCAGCCACAGATCCCCGGCGAACGTCTGGGCGTTGCGGTGCACGAAGTCGCTCGGTCCGTAGTCGCGGACCAGCCCGCCCTGCGTCCACGCCGGGACGTCGAGGTTCTGTCCGCGGTAGCTCAAGAGCACGCCGTACTGCACCAGGGTGCGACCCGCGCGCAGGACGCGGCGCTGCGCCTCGGGGGACAGCACCTTCCAGAAGGAGAGCGCGCCAGTGTGCACCTGCGCCCGCCGCTCGACGGGGATCGACTGACCGAGCGCGCCCGCAGCGTCGGGCACGGAGGGCCCCGCGGCGGACAGCTCGTAGAGCGCCGACAAGAAGTGTCCCGCAAACGGGATGGTCAGCGCGATGCGATCGCCGGTGTCGCCGCCATCGCAGCTCGTGCAGCTCCCGTTGTTGAAGAAGAAGCCGGTGCCCCAGCCGACCATCGGTCCGGTCCGCCCGGCGGTGAGGACGCCGAACGGCAGCGTCACCTCGCCCCACACCTGCTTGACCGCGAGGACGTCGCGCAGCGAGTTGACACCGGCGCGCGGCGGCAGCTGCGACTGGGTCCCGACCGCGAGGCCGGTCGCCGACGGCAAGACGTCCGGGGTCGAGCCCCAGCCGACGTTGTCGAGGACGTCGATGCGAGCCCGGATGCGCACGGCCTGGCCGACCTCGAGCGTCGGCTCGAGGCGCAGGCGCATGTCGATCGCGGTCAGCGTGTGCTCATCGCCACCCGCGGCCGGGGTCGGAAAGAGCGTCTGCCCCGACGGTGTCGGCCCACGCGACAGGTCGAGATCGTTCCAGACGTCGGCGCGCACGCGCAGGTAGCCGTCGAGGGAGAGGCGAAAGTCTTTCCACGGCGACGGCGTGACCCGCAGCGTGCGCAGCTCCTCGTCCGGCGCGTCATCGGCAAGCGCCGGGCTCGCGCCGAATAACGCGACCGCACAAAACACCACGACCCGGGACTTGTTCAAGGCGCCCTCAGAAAGTCGAGCAGCACCGCGCTCGTCTCGCCGGTGCACTCCCACATCGGCAGGTGGCCGCACCGCGGCAACACGACAAGCCGCGCCCTCGGCAGCTCGCGCGCGAGCTGCTCACCGAACGGCAGGCGGGCGACTCGATCGTCTCGCCCCCAGACGAGCAGGGTCTCGGCGTCGACCTTGCGATACTGCTCGTCGGCAAAGCGCATCCCGCGCGCCGCCGCCCACAGCGCCGCGATGCGCCCGGGCTGCTTGAGGCCGCGCTCGATGTCCTCGACGACCTCCTCGGTCACCAGCTTGGGGTCGACGAAGTTGAGGTAGAGGCGCTCGCCGGAGCCGCCCGAGTAGAGCAGCCCGAACAACGCCTTCGACGCCGCGCCGCTCCTCGCCCAGCGGAACAGCGGCAGGAGCTGTTCGTCGTAGAGGAAGCCCGAGATCA
>CAZPEY010000007.1:42662-46506 GCA_964585665.1 uncultured Polyangiaceae bacterium
GTCGACGCGCCGTAGCCGTGGACGAGCAGGAGGGTCGTCGACGCGGACGGATTGAGATCGACCACGTGGAGCTGTCCCCGACCCGGCAGCTCCAGGCGCTCGTTCGCCGGCAGGGCCGTCGACGGGCCGCTCTGGAACGTCACGCACCCCGCCATCGTCAGAATGGCGCAGGCGCACAATCCTATGATGCGCGCGCACCTCACGGGGTGGACAACCGTCGGTACTCGCTGGCCTGCGTGAAGTCGCCGGCCTGCTCGTTGTCGAGGCTGCGCAGGCGAGCGACCGCCCCGTAGCACTCGGCGAGGTGGAGGTAGAGGATGCGCGTGGTCACCAGCAATCCGTAGGTTTGCTGATAGTCGATACGCAAGCGGAGCGTATCGAAGGTGCCGGCCGGAACGCGCGTCGGGTGGCGGCTCTCGACCTTGAAGGTCCAGGTCTCTTCGGCGGCAAAGAAGAAGCCCTGCGCGGTGCCGCTCACCGTCGACGTCGCCGACCAGGTCTTACCGACGGTGAGCGGGAAGTCGAGGACGGGGATCGGCGTGGCGTAGGTCAGCTCGGTGTTGCCAAAGCCGCTCTGGGCGCTGACCAGGCCAAGCAGCTCGAGCGCGCCGTCCGTGGCCCGGTAGACGCCCAGGGTGTCTGCGGAGGAGTCGTAGTACTCGGCGTAGGTCGCGTCGGGGAAGTCGGCGGACCACCAGGCCCCCGTCGGCGCTTGCAGCTCGCTGAAGAACTTCTCGTCGCCAGCACGCGGCGCCGAGTAGTCCCAGCCACCCGCCGTCGCCGCGGTGGTGACGCTGACCTTGGTCCCCGGCGGGTTGACCGCAAAGAGTCCGCCGAGCCCCACGGTGAACGGCGCCTCGGCGCGGCTGATCGTGCCGTCGCCGTTGAAGCTGCACGCGGGCGCGATCGCGTCGGTCCCGCCGCCGCTGTCCACGACCGACGAGCCCTTCAGATCGGCGGCCGGCCCGGCGAGATCGACCGCCTCGCCGGTCGCGAGGTCGGGCTCGAGGCTGGTGCCGCCCACCGCGGGCCGACACACCCCGTTGACGCACAGCTCGGGCGCGCAGTCCTCGTCCTGCCGACACAGATCGGTGGCCGCGCCGCAGGCCGCCAGCCCGAGCGGCAGCAGCAGCCACAGCCTCGACGCGCGCCCGCCCCTCATCCGATCACGTCCCCAGCACCAGGCCGCCGTCGACGCCGATCACCTGCCCGCTGATGAACGACGCATCATCCGAGGCCAGGAAGGCATAGAGCGCCGCGACGTCCTCGGGCGCACCGAGGCGCCCGAGCGGCGTGTGCTCCTTCATCTTGCCGAGCACCTCGGCCGGCATCGCCGCGGTCATGTCGGTGGCGATGAAGCCGGGCGCCACGCAGTTGACCCGGATGCCCTTGCGGCCGAGCTCGCGCGACCAGACCTTGGTCAGCCCGATGACGCCAGCCTTGCTGGCGACGTAGTTCGACTGGCCGAAGTTGCCGAACACGCCCACGACCGAGGCGGCGTTGAGCACCACCCCGGAGCGGCGGTCGACGAAGTGCGGCAGCACCGCCTTGGTCATCTGGAAGGTGCCGGTCAGGTTCACGTTGATCACCTGCGCCCAGGCGTCGTCGCCGAGCTTGGCGAGCGTCGAGTCGCGGGTGATGCCGGCGTTGTTGACCAGCACCTCGAGCTGGCCGAAGCGCTGCAGCGTCGCCTCGACCGCGCTGCGCACCGAGCCTGGATCGGTGACATCGAGCTCGACCGCGAGCAGGTCGCCGCTGCGCCCCTTCTGCGCCAGCGCTGCCGCCAGCTCCTGCTCGGTCGAGCGCAGCGCCGCCGCATCGCGATCGGCGATCGCGACCCGCGCGCCTTCGTGCAGGAACTTCTCGGCGGTCGCCCGCCCGATCCCGCGCGCTCCTCCGGTGATCAGCGCCGTACGTCCAGTGAGTCTCACGGTTCCTCCTTGCCAAACAGCAGGCCAAGCAACGGCCCAAGGAGACGATCGAACGGACGCATAATACTTTTTATGCGATCGCGCAATCGTCGAATACCTACGGCGTGCTCCCCCCGCCCCAGCGCGCCTTGACCTCATGGCGCAGGATCTTGCCGCCGGGATTGCGCGGCAGGGAGTCGGCGAGCACCACGGAGCGCGGGACCTTGTAGCGTGCCAGGCGTCCGTCGAGCGCCCGCAGGACGGTCGCCCCATCGAGGGTCGCGCCGCGCGTCGGGACGACGACCGCCCGCCCGACCTCTCCCCAGCGCGCGTCCGGCACGCCGATCACGCAGACCTCGGCGACGCCTGGCACCTCGGCGAGCGCCAGCTCGACCTCGGCGGGGTAGACGTTCTCGCCGCCCGAGATGTACATCTCCTTCTTGCGCCCGACGACGTAGTGGTAGCCCTCGGCGTCGCGGCGGAAGGTGTCGCCGGTGTGAAAGAAGCGGGTGCCGCGAAAGGCCTCGGCGGTCGCGGTGGGGTTCTTGTAGTAGCCGAGCGTGACCATCGGGCCGCCGAGCGCCAGCTCACCGTCCTCGCCCGGCGCACACTCACTGCCGTCGTCGCGCACCAGCCGCGCCTCCAGATAGAAGTTCGGCCACCCCACCGAGCCCGCCTTGCGGAAGGCGTCGCCCTCGGTGAGCGAGAAGCAGTTCGGCCCAACCTCGGTCAGCCCGTACCCCTGTCGGAACAGCACGCCGCGCTCCCGGTAGGTCTCGATGAGCGGCAGGGGGCTGGCCGCTCCGCCACACAGGATCATCCGCGTCGCCGACAGGTCGGCACTGGCGAAGCCCGGCGCGTCGCGCAGCAGCTCGAAGATCGTCGGCACGCCCATCTGGATCGTGATGCGCTCCTCGGCGGACAGCGCCAGCGCCGCCTCGGCGTCGAAGCTCGACATCACGACCACCTTGCCACCGTGGTGGAGCAGCGGCGTCGCCACGCAGTTGAAGCCGCCGGTGTGGAACAGGGGCATGAAGACCAGCGTGCTGTCCCGCTGGGAGACGCCGATGGCGAGCTCAGTCGAGAGCGAGTTGAAGAGGAGCTGCCGGTGCGAGAGCAGCGCCCCCTTGGGGCGGCCGGTGGTGCCCGACGTGTAGCAGATCATCGCCGGGTCCTCGAGCGACGTCTCCGAGGGGCCGCCCAGCGCCGCGTCGCTGCCCGCGGCGGCGAAGTCGCCGTAGGGGCGCCCGCCGGCAGAGGGCTCGTCGAGGGCGAGCAGCAGGGGCGGACGCGCCACCAGCTTGGCGCAGGTCGAGGCCAGGTGACCGTCGTAGAGCAGCGCCGCGGGCTCGGCATCGGCGAGCACCGCGTCGAGCTCGGCCGCGGCGAGCCGCCAGTTGAGCGGCGCAAAGAGCGCGCCCAGCTTGACGCAGGCGAAGAAGATCTCGAAGTGCTCGGCGCGGTTGTGCGCCAGCACGGCGACCCGATCGCCGCGCCCCACTCCCTGAGAATGAAGCGCATGCGCCAAACGATTGGCGCGGCGGTCTAGCTCGAGGTAGCTGAAGCGTCGTCCGGTGGCGGGCTCGACGATCGCCGGGGCGGTCGGGGTGCGCTCGGCCCAGTAGGCGGTCCAGTCGGCGAGGTTTCGCATCATCGCAGCAGCTCCTGTCCTACTTCGATCGTTTGGTCCGCGGGCGTGGACGCGTCGCTCTCGCGGGTGGCGCATCGAGCCGCGCCAACCAGGCGGCGACCTCGGGCCACAGCGTCCGCTGCGCGTAGCTCGACGTCGCCAGGCCAATGTGTCCGCCGGGCACGCGCCGCACCTCGATCGCCGCGCGCGGGCAGGCCTCCGCCAGCGCCAGCGACGAGGCGGGCGGCGTGATGTAGTCGCCCTCGGCGATCAGGTTGAGGATCGGCGCCTCGACGCTCGCCAC
>CAZPEY010000008.1:0-44983 GCA_964585665.1 uncultured Polyangiaceae bacterium
CTGCGGCGAGAGGCCGTAGGTGACGTGGCGCTTGCCCACCTTGGGCAGCAGGCCCTGCACGTGCTCGTGATCGAGGCAGAGCACCGCGAGGCCGTAGAAGGGCACCTTGTTGATGAACTGGACGAAGGCGTCCTGGAGCTTCTCGAAGGTCCCGTAGTGATCGAGGTGCTCGGGGTCGATGTTGGTGACCACGGCCACCGTCGGCGACAGGTGCAGGAAGGAGCCGTCGGACTCATCCGCCTCCGCGACCAGGTACTCGCTCTTGCCGAGGCGCGCGTTCGAGCCGAGCTGCGGCAAGCGGCCGCCGATCACGGCCGTTGGATCGAGACCGGCGTGCGCCATCACGGTCGCCACCAGGGAGGTCGTCGTCGTCTTGCCGTGCGTTCCGGCGATGGCGATGCCGGTCTTCATACGCATCAGCTCGGCGAGCATCTCGGCGCGCGGGATCACCGGGATGCCGCGGGCGCGGGCCGAGACGACCTCGGGGTTGGTCGGCTTGACGGCCGACGAGATGACGACCACGTCGGCCTCGGTGAGGTTCTGCTCGGCGTGACCGATGGCGATCCGCGCGCCGAGCGACTCGAGGCGCCGCGTCGTCTCGGAGGCCTTCTGATCGCTGCCGGCCACGACGAAGCCGAGGCTGAGCAGCACCTCGGCGATGGCCGACATGCCGATGCCACCGATCCCGACGAAGTGGACGCGAAGGTCGAGGTTTCTAAACATGGCCACCGCTGGTGTAAGATAAAGTGATGCGGCAGTACATTCTTAGCTTTGCTTCGTTGATCCTCTTCGTCGGTGCAGGCGCAGGTTGTGACAAGGGCAGCCCAGGCAAGGGCGGGCTCGATGGCAGCGTGGCGACGGGAGATCTCGGCGCCAACGAGATCGCCGGGCTCGTCTCGATCGCCGTCAACCCGCCCTCGACGACCCTCGAGCTCGACGGTACGGCCAAGAAGACGGCCGCGTTCACCGCCGTCGGCACCTTCGCGGACAACCACACCGAAGACGTCACCAGCAACGTCGTCTGGACGGTCGCCGAGCCGCTGCTTGGCACCTTCACGGGCAGTACGCTAGAGACGAGCGTCGATCGAGCGGGCACGACCAAAGTCTTTGCCACAGCCGGCAGCAAGATGGGCAGTGGCGATCTCGTGATCATTCTGCGCGCGAAGGTCGGGGATGCGGAGTCGACCGGTTTGCCCGCCGATCCGAGCACGCTCTTTGCCGGAGCGGCCGACGCGGGGCGTGCGCCCAAGATCGTCTATCCGAACGACGGCGTGCTCGTGCCGCCCAACCTCGGCAAGCTCGAGATACACTATCTGCGCGGCGCCGCCGACAACGCGCTCTTCGAGCTCGGCATCAAGAGCGCGATCGTCGACGTCAAGATCTACACCAACTGCCCGACGCAGCTCGGGGGTGGATGCATCTACACGCCGAGCAGCACCGTGTGGCGCTGGATCGCCGAGAACAGCCGTGGGTCGGACGTGACCCTGACGATTCGTGGCACCACCGCGTCGGGTGGCGGCGTCGGCACCTCGAGCAACCTCAAGATCAGCTTCTCGCAGGACGACCTCGACGGCGCGCTCTACTACTGGACGGCCGCGGAGGCGAGCGAGGACACGCGCATCGTACGCTGGGACTTCGGATCGACGACGCAGACTGCGCCGGAGCTGATGGTCACCCCGGCCAAGACGGATGGGCACTGCGTCGGCTGTCACTCGCTGTCCCCCGACGGCACCAAGCTCTTCGTCGCCGCCGAGGGCTCTTACGACGCCTTCGTGTTGCTCATGGACATCGCGACCGGAAACCCGATCGTACCGTATGACTCGACGCCCAACAGCGCGTTTGGATCGTTCAGCCCCGATGGCAGCAAGTTCGTCGGAGTCTTCGCGGACGAGGGCCAGCAGCCGAGCGGTCGGTGGAAGAGCTACGACCTCAACCTGTTCGATGGCAACACCGCCGCCTATCAGAGCAGCATCGCCGTCGGTGGTACCGAGTCAGCGCCGGTCACCCACCCGGACTGGTCGCCCAAGGGAGATCTGATCGCGTTCACGCGCATCAACGCGCAGGCTCGCAGCAACGGCTCCATCGTGTTCGGCGGTCAGTCGAACATCGAGATCGTGTCGGCGACCGCCGCGGCGCCGACGCCGACCAAGCTCACCATGCCAGCGCAGGGGCAGGGCACGTACTATCCGGCGTTCTCACCCGACGGCTCGATGTTGATCTTCAACAAGTCGGTCTGCGCCGACGGCAACGACGGCGATGACTGTGACATGTACGACGACCCAGGCGCGCAGCTCTTGCTGATGCGCCCCGAGCAGGGCGCGACCCCGACGGCGCTGACCCGCGCGAACGCGCCGGGCGTCACCGACACCGCCACCTTCGTCGAGAACTCGTTTGCCAAGTGGGCGCCTTTCGTCTTTCAGCGCACCGGAGAGTTCTCGAGCCGGGTGATGTGGGTGACGTTCTCGTCGAACCGGAACTATGGGCTGCGGAAGCCGAGCGCGACGCAGACGCTGATCTGGATGGCGGCGATCGATCCCGATGCGCCGGGCGATGGAAGCTACGCCGCGTTCGCGCTGCCGTTCCAGGACCTGACGACGGACAACCACACCGCGCAGTGGGCCAAGGAAGCGATCCCCGTCGTGCAGTAGCGTCGCAGGAGCGTCGCAGGAGCGTCGAGGACCCACGATGGAGAAGCACGCCCTCTGGCTATATGCGTTCCTCGGTGGCGCGGCGTCGCTCGTGACGGCGGCGACGACGAGTCAGGTGACCGTCGGCCATGAACCGCAGGCGCTGGAGTGGCAGCACATCGCGATCGTCGCGCTGTTCGGCGCGCTCTTCGGGTTGATGCTCGGCTGGGCGCTGCGCGGCCCGCTCCAGCGACGGCAAGGTGACGCGGTCATCGTGGTCGTCGCCAGTGCGCTGGCGACGCTGGTCGTCGCGACGCTGACGCAGCGGTGGATCGCGTCGGTGAGGTTCGAGCCCCTCGTCTTCTGGGTCACGGCGACGCTGTGGAAGGCGATCGTGCGCGACATCGTCACCGGGGCCTTCTTCATCTTCCTGATCGGGCCGTTCACCGTCGTGATCGATCTCCTGTTGATGATCGTCACCGCGGTCGCGGCAGCGCTGCTGCCGTTCGCGGTGATGACGATGGCGCCAACGCTGGGTGCGTTCGGCGGCGCGCTCTGTGGAATGATCGTCGTCGCGGTCGTGCGCCGGATCCGCCGCGCGCGCTAGCCGGAAGGGTTGACCGCGAGGATCGCGTCGGCGATGCGCGCGTGGGCGTCGGGTCTGGCGAGCCGCAAGGCCGCCTCGCGCATCTGGCGTAGCTGCTGCTCGTCGTTGAGCAGCGCCACGATCGACGCGGCGAGCTCGCTTGCGGTCGTGGTCTGCTGCGGCAGCAGCCGCGCCGCACCCTGCTGGGCAATCTCGTCGGCGTTCTTGGTCTGATGGTCGTCGGCCGCGGTCGGTAGCGGGATCAGCATCGATGGCAGCCCGAGCGCGAGGAGCTCGCTGATCGTCGTCGCCCCCGCCCGCCCGATCACCAACCTCGCGCTCCGATAGGCGCTCGCCATGTCGTCGATGAACGGGACGAGCTCGATCGCCAGACCGGCGTCGACGTACTTCTTGCGCAGCGTCTCGAAGTCTGCGGTGCCGCACTGGTGCACCGTCGGAGGCATCCGCCCGGCGCGGTGCAGCTCGATCAGCGCGTCGCTGACCAGCAGGTTGACGCCGCGCGCTCCTTGCGAGCCACCGACGATGAGCAACCGGTCAGGCGTCTTGACACGGTTGCCCGCGAGCGCGCTGCGCACCGCCTCGCGCAGCGGATTGCCGACGAGCGCGTAGCGACTCTCGGGGAAGAAGCGCCGCGCCCCTGCGAAGGTGCCGAAGATCTGCTTGGCGGCTCGTCCGAGCACGCGATTGGTGATCCCGGGGACCGAGTTCTGCTCGAGGAGGAACAGCGGCAAGCCGAGGCTGATCGCCGCCAGTCCGACGGGTCCTGATGCGTAGCCGCCCACGCCGACCACGACGTCGGCGGCGAAGTGTCTGAGCAGTCGCCGCGACTGCAGGATCGCACCCGGCACGGCCAGCGCGCCGCGCAGCGCTCCGGCGGCGCCAGCGCCCTTGATGCCTCGCACCGAGATGAGCTCGAGCGGCCAGCCCGCCTTCTTGCAGTATCGCGCCTCGATGCCGTTCGCGGTGCCGATGAACAGGATCTCGTGGCCGCGTGCGCGCAGCTCCTCGGCGAGCGCGACGCCGGGAAAGAGGTGGCCGCCCGTGCCGCCGCCCGCGATGACCACCTTCACGGCTGCGGATCCAGCGTCGTCGCGTCGACGCCGCGGTGGCCCGGCGGTGCGTCGAGCTCGCTCCCCTCTTCGGGTTCGTCGGCCTCGACCTCCGCCGGGGCAGTCGCTCGCGCGTTGACGATGACGACGCGCTTGCCGCGGCGGCGCCGATTGGCGAAGTGGCGACGCAGCCGCGTGATCGCCCCCTCGTCGGACCAGTCGCTCTGCGGAGCGGGCTGCCGCGCCGACACGTTGAGCAAGATGCCGACCGCGAACAGGTCCACGATCAGCGTCGAGCCGCCGTAGGAGACGAACGGCAGCGGCAGGCCCTTGGTAGGCAGCGCGCCCAGCACGACGCCGATGTTCACCATCGCCTGCAAGCCGAACATCGCGGTGATGCCAAAGGCGAGGTAGCAGCCGAACGCATCGCGTGCGCGCAGCGCCGCCTGCGCACCGCGCCAGATGAGGATCGCGAACACGACGAGCACCGCGACGATGCCGACCAGTCCGAGCTCTTCACCGACGATCGCCATGATGTAGTCGGTGTGCGCCTCAGGGAGAAAGAACAGCTTCTGTCGGCTGCCCCCAAGGCCCGTGCCGAACACGCCGCCCGAGCCGATCGAGATCAGCGACTCGGTCACCTGATACCCGACGTCGCGGCGGTACTGCCACGGGTCGATGTACGCCAGCATGCGGCGCATGCGCCAGGTCGTGCCGACGATCGCTTGATAGACGACGGGAGCAGCGCTGAGCAGCGCGATGAACAGATAGCTGATCTTGGCGCCGGCGATCCCCATCACGAGCAGCGTCGCTAGGCCCATGATGACCGCGGTGCCAAGATCCGGCTGCTTGAGCAGCAGGAGCATCATCACGCCGCAGATCGCGATGTGCGGCAGGAAGCCGATCTTGAAGAGCCGGACCTTGTCCGCCTTCTTGGCGAGCGAGTAGGCCAGGTAGATCACCAGCGAGACTTTGGCGAGCTCGGCGGGCTGGAAGGACAGGCCTGCGAAGTGAAACCAGCGACGGGCGCCGTTGATTCGCGCCCCGACCAGGAGCACTCCGACGAGCATGCCGATCGAGAGAATGAGCAGGGGATAGACCCAGCGACGGTACGTCGAGTAGTCGACGCGCGTCGCTGTCCAGAGCGCGACCAGCCCCGTGCCGACGTAGACGAGCTCGCGGAACAGGAAGTAGTTGGGCGAGCCGAACTTGCGCGACGCGTAGATCGCCGAAGCGGAGTAGACCATCAACACGCCGAACGCGACGAGGCTGAGCACTGCGGCGAGCAGGATCACGTCGAGGCCCTGCGGGCGCCGCACCGGGACAGCGACGGGCGCGCGCCAGGTCGGCGGTGGGCTCGTCGCGACCGAGCCGGTGGACACCGAACGACCGGTGCGGGTGGCGATCACGATCGGCGTATCGATGATGGGTGAGCTCATGCGGGGAGCGCCTCGACAGCGGCGCGGAAGACGGCGCCGCGGTGACCGTAGTTCTTGAACATGTCGAACGAGGAGCACGCCGGCGACAGCACGACCGCCTCTCCCGTCGAGCTCAGGGCGGCTCCGCGCGCGACTGCCTCTTCGAGGCTTGTGCAGCGCTCGGTCGGGACGCGGCCCGCGATTGCCGCCTCGATGAGCTGCGTCGCCTCCCCGATCAACAGCACGGCGCGACACCGGTTGCGAAGCAACGCTTCGACCAGCGGCACATACGAGCCACCCTTGTCCCGACCGCCGGCGATCAAGACGAACGGCGTCGGGAAGCCGTCGATGCCAGCGACGACCGAGTCGACGTTGGTCGCCTTGCTGTCGTCGAAGAAGCGCACGCCGCGTCGCTGCCCGACCAGCTGCATGCGGTGGGGCAGGGCGACGAACTCGTGCAGGCCAGCGCGCGCCTGCTCGTAGGTCACCAGGCTGGTGCCGCGCACAAGGAGTAGCGCGGCCAGCGCGTTGGCGAGGTTGTGGCGGCCGACGATCTGGAGCTCGCCGATCGGGTAGCGTTCTTCGGAGTGGCCCGGCACACGGAGCACCAGGTCGCCGCTCTCGACCGAGCCCGCGACGTCGCGTCGTCGCATCGAGAACTCGAGGCGCGTGAGGCGTGGATATCGCTGCGCCGCCGCGGAGGCGAAGAACTCGTCGTCGGCGTTGACCACCAGCACGTCGCCCTCACCCATGCGCTGCGCGATGCGCAGCTTGGCCTCGCCGTAGTCCTGCATCGAGGCGTAGCGATCGAGGTGATCCGGAGTCAGGTTGAGCAGCGCCGCGCCGCGAGGGCGGAGGGTCTCGCAGGTCTCGAGCTGGTAGCTCGACAGCTCGATCACGACCTGGCCATCCTCACCCACGGCGGCGCTGCCGATGGCCTCGGCCAGTGGCGTACCGAGGTTACCGCCGACGAAGGTCGGTCTCCCGTTCTTCGCGACCAGCGCGCCGGTCAACGCGGTCACCGTCGACTTGCCGTTGGTGCCGGTGATCGCGAGGATCGGCGCGCGGACGTGGTGCGACGCGAGCTCGATCTCGCCGGTGATCGGAACGCCGCGCAGCTGCGCGTCGATCACCGGCGCAAGCGGTGGCACGCCCGGAGAGAGCACGATCAGATCGGCGGCCTCGAAGATCGACTCGGGATGACCACCGCTCTCGACCCGGACGCTCGAGGGCAGCGAACCGACGCTGAGCTCAGCCTCGGGGCGCTGATCGTTGAGCACGACCGATGCGCCGAGCTGCGCGCAGAGCTTGGCCGCAGCGATGCCGCTCTTGCCCGCTCCGACGACGACGACCCGACGACCGGTGAGATCCATCAGCGCACCTTGAGCGTAGCCAGCGCCACCAGCGCCAGCATGAAGGACACGATCCAGAACCGCACGACGACCTTCGGCTCGGGCCAGCCCTTCTTCTCGAAGTGGTGGTGCAGCGGCGCCATCAGGAAGATGCGGCGCTTGGTACGCTTGTACCAGGCGACCTGCAGCATCACGCTCACCGTCTCTGCGACGAAGACGCCACCGACAACGAACAGGGTCATCTCGTTCTTGGTCAGCACCGCGACGACGCCGAGCGCTCCGCCGAGCGCCAGCGAGCCAACGTCGCCCATGAAGACCTGCGCTGGATAGGCGTTGTACCAGAGGAAGCCGATCGCCGCGCCGCACAGCGCACCGAGGAAGATCGCCAGCTCGCCGGAGCCGTTGAGGTGTGGGATCTTGAGATACTCGGCGACGTTGAAGCCCTTGATCACCGTACCCGCGCCGTACGCGAGCACGAGGAAGGTCGCGGCGCTGATGATCACCGGGCCGGTGGCGAGCCCGTCGAGCCCATCGGTGAGGTTCACCGCGTTGGAGGCGCCGACGATGACGAACATCGCGAGCACCATGTAGATGGGGCCCCACAGCGACAGGGGGTAGCGATAGAAGTCGACGAGCGGCAGCGCCAGGCGGAAGCGCATCTCCTCGTCGTAGAGCCCACCGTAGAACACGAAGAGCACGGCCAGCCCTGCGACGAGAAACTGGCCGAGCAACTTGAGTCGACCTGGCAGGCCCTTCTTGGAGCGCGTCAGCTTGAGGTAGTCGTCGAGGAAGCCGATCACGCCGTAGCCAGTGGTCACGAACAGCGCGACCCAGACGAAGCGGTTGGTCAGGTCGCACCACAGCAGCGTCGGGATCACGAGACAGAGAAGCACGAGCGAGCCACCCATCGTCGGCGTGCCAGCCTTCTTCTTGTGGGTCTCCGGACCGTCGGTGCGGATCTGCTCGCCGATGTGCAACCGCTTGAGCCGCGCGATGAACCACGGCCCGAGGAACAGGCTGAGCAGCAGCGCGGTGAACGCCGCCAGGATCGTGCGCGACGAGACGTACCGCAGCAGGTTGAGCCAGTGCAGGCCGCTCATGCTGCGCAGCGGAAACAGCAAATGGTAGAGCATCGTGTCGGGTAGTACGTTACTGGCGCCGACGATCTGGAGCTAATTTCTACGAAGTTTTTGTGACGGCGAGCCGCAGCTCCTGCCGGTCGTCGAACGGGTGCTTGGTCTTGCCCAGGATCTGATAGTCCTCGTGGCCCTTGCCCGCCACGACGATGACGTCACCCGGCTGGGCCACGGCGACGGCAAGCTGGATCGCCGTGCGGCGATCGACCTCAGCGTGATAGCCGCGCGCGCTGCCATCGAGCGCGTCGGCAGCGAGCGCCGGCTTGCCGCTCTGCGCCGCGCCCTCGAGGATCATCGCCAAGATCGATCCGGGCTCCTCGGTTCGCGGGTTGTCGCTCGTGAGGATCGCCAGATCGGCGAGCCCCGCGCCGATGCGCCCCATGATCGGCCGCTTGGTGCGATCCCGGTCGCCGCCGCAGCCGAAGACGACGATGAGTCGACGCTGCGCCAGCGGTCGCAGGACCTCGAGCACCCGCTCGAGCGCGTCGGGTGTGTGCGCGTAGTCGACGAACGAGTAGATCCCTCGCGCCTCGGTCTCGCGCACCCGCTCGAGCCGGCCGGGCGCTCCGGCGGCGGTGGCCAGCCCCGCTAGCACCGTCGCTGCGGGCAGCCCGAGCGCGACGCCGATCCCATACGCGACGACGAGGTTCTCGAGGTTGAAGGCGCCGACCAGCGGCGAGCGAAGGGTGAGCGCGCCATCGGGCGTGCGCAGCTCGGCGACGGTTCCGTCGAGTGACGTCGTGCTGTGGAGAACCCTGATGTCGGCGTCTTCGCGTGCCTGGGCCGAGACGCGCAGGAGCCGGCCTCGTGTCGCCGCCATCATCGCGTCGGCCCCCGGGCGATCGAGCAGCACCACTGCGACGCCGTCCTCCTGCAGATGCTCGGCGAAGAGCTTGGCCTTGGCGTCGCGGTACGCCTCCATCGTGCCGTGGAAGTCGAGGTGATCTTGGGTCAGGTTGGTGAAGGCGGCGACGGCGAAGCGCAGGCCATCGAGCCTGCCCTGCACGAGAGCGTGCGACGAGCACTCCATGGCGACGTCGGTCGCCCCGTCGCGCCGCATGGTCGCGAGCGTCTCGGCGAGCTCGATCGGTCCGGGGGTCGTGTAGGGCGCCGGCCGCTCACGTCCCGCCCAGCGATAGGTCACCGTGCCGATGACACCGGGCGAGCGAGCCGCAGCTACGAGGATCGACTCGACGAGAAACGTCGTCGTCGTCTTGCCGTTGGTGCCGGTGACGCCGATGAGGCGGAGCGCGCGCTCGGGGTGCTCCCAGCGGTTCTGCGCCAGCCTGGCGAGCGCGGCGGTCGTGGAGTCGACGATCACCTGCGTCCCAGGCAGCTCGAGCGCGCGCTCGACGACGAAGGCGCTGGCGCCGGCGCTCAACGCGCGTTCGACGAACGCGTGGCCGTCGCTGGTCTGGCCGCGCACCGCGACGAACAGATCGCCAGGCTGGACCTGGCGGGAGTCGTCGCGCACCGCACCGATGTCGAGGTCGAGGGAGCCCCGCACTTCGCGGACGGGGATGCCGTCAAGAATCTGGAGGAGTCTCATCGGGCTCAAGTCGGCGGCGAGAAGGCCACCTTGCACAGGTTGCCACGTCGGACGCGTCCTGGCCCGGGCGATTGTGCGGTCGCGATTCCCGAGCCGCGCACCTCGACGCGCACGCCAGCGCGCTGCGCGGCGGCGAGGACCTGCCGCATCGTCATGCCGGTGAAGTCGGGCAGGTCGATGATCTCGGCGGCGGCAACCGACTCGACGACGGGTACGTCCGCGTCGCCGCTGCCGTCGTTGGCGCTGTCGCTGCTGCTGTCGGCGCGCGCGGGAGGGGAAGCGATCGGCGTCACCTTGGCCGCGCTGCCCCCGGTCGGCTTGGCGGTAGCGACCGCCGCCTCGATGGGCTTATTGGGGGGCACGCCGAGCCAGCGCAGCGCGTCGCCGACGGCCTCGGTGAACACCGGACCTGCGACGAGGCCGCCGTAGTGCACGCCTTGCGGCTCGTCGATCATGACGAACATGACGATGCGCGGGTTGTCGTGCGGCGCAAAGCCGACGAACGAGGAGGCCCACTTGTCTTGCGAGTAGTGGCGCGTCGCCGGGTCGACCTTCTGCGCGGTGCCGGTCTTGCCTGCGAAGGTGTAGCCAGGCAGGCTCAGGCTGTCGGCGGTGCCACCCTTCTGTGTGACCGCGTGCAGCATCTCGCGCATGTCCGCAGCGATGGCAGGTGGCAGGACGCGGCGCTCTTTGGCCTCGGGTGCGAAGACCGTTGCGCCGTGATCGTCGATCACGCGCTGCACCACCCTCGGTGCTCGCCACACGCCCCCCGACGCGATGGCCGCATAGCCAGCGGCGAGCTGCAGCGGCGTCGCGGTCATTCCCTGTCCGAACGAGATGTTGGCGAGCTCGACGGTGCGGATCAGCTCCACCTTGCGCAGCAGGCCGGCGCGCTCTCCCGGGAGGTCAATCCCCGTCGGTGCGCCGAAGCCAAAGCGCACCAGCGTGTCGCGCAGCCGCTCCCGCCCGAGGCGCGCCGCGATCTTGGCGGTGCAGATGTTCGACGAGCGCGCCAGCACCTCGGTGGTGGTCGCCGCGCCGATCCCGTGCGCGTCGTGGATGATCGCCGGGCCGACCTGGTAGCGGCCGTTCTCGCAGAACCAGTTCTCGTCCTTGCGCACGACGCCCGCCTCCAGCGCACCCGCGATCGTGAAGGTCTTGAGCGTCGAGCCTGGCTCGAACGGGTCGGTGACCGCGCGGTTGCGCACGCCGCGGGCGCGCGCGTCGTCGGGCTCGTTCGGGTTGAGCGTCGGCACGGCCGCCATGGCGAGGACCTGTCCGGTGAGCGGGTCGATCGCGACCGCGACCCCGGCCTTGGCGTGGCTCGCCTGGACCCCCTTCTCGAGCGCCTGCTCGACGCGGAACTGGATGTACTGGTCGATGGTGAGGACGACGTCGTGGCCGGTCTGTGGCTCGAGGTTCGGCAGGCCCTCGACGAAGAGGGCGCGTCCGAGCGCGTCGCGCAGCCCAGTCACCGCGGTCGTCGTGCCGCGGAGGAAGCGATCGTAGGCGAGCTCGATGCCCTCTTGCCCAACGGAGTCGACACCCGCCCAGCCGAGCAGGGGGCCGGCGAGCCGACGCTGCGGGTAGTAGCGTCGTGGCTCGGGGACGAGGTCGATGCCCGGAATGTCAAGGTTCTTGACCAAGCGCGCCTCGTCGGGCGCGAGCCGCCGCTTGAGCCACGTGAAGTACCGCGGCGCGCTGAGGCGCTTCTCGAGATCCTTGGCGTCCATCTTGAGCACCGGCGCGAGCTTGCTCGCCACCTCAGGCGCCTGTCGTCCAATGCGCTTGGGGTTGGCCTTGACGGACTCGACCTCGGTCGACGCCGCGAGCGGTAGGCCGACGCGATCGAGGATGCGGCCGCGCCGACCCTGCAGCTCGAGCTCGTTCTGGTGCTGCTCCTCGGCGAGGGAGCGCAGCTCGGGCGCCTTCTCGACCTGCAGGACATAGGCCCGATAGGCGAGCAGACCGAGGCAGCCGGTCATCAGCGCGACGACGCCGATCAGCCGCACCTTGAGCCACAGCGAGGGCGCGAACACCTCGTCGCTCATGGCCGCCCTCCCCGGGCGTCGGCGCCGGTGCTGGCAGTTGCGTCCGCGATCGTGACGTGGCGGATGGTGCGCGGATCCGGGGAGCTCATCTGCAGCCGCTCGCGCGCCATGCGCTCGACCAGGGCCAGATCCGAGCGGGTCCGAAGCTCGATGGTGAGGCGCTGCTGCAGCTCGGTCAGCGCCTGGCGCTTCTGGTTCGCCTGCGAGAGCTGGTAGCCGACGACGATCACCTGCAGGTGCACCCAGACCTGGGCCATCCCGACGAGCAGCAGCGCCGCGATCACCAGCACCAGCGAGCGAATGTAGACGCGTTGCGAGATCATGAGGACAGCCTCTCGGCGGCGCGCAGACAAGCCGAGCGCGCGCGCGGGTTGCGAGCAACTTCTTCGTCGGAAGCGCGCACTGGCTTGCCGGTGAGCAGGCGGAGCTGCGGCGCCGGAACGTTCATCTGCGCGGCGATGTCGGCGGGGAGGCCCGACTCCTTGGCGAGCGCGCGGAAGCGATGCTTGACCAGCGCGTCCTCGAGCGAGTGGAAGGAGATGATCGCGACGCGGCCGCCGGGACGCAGCAAGCCGACGACGCTGTCGAGGAAGCGCTCGAGCTCGCCGAGCTCGTCGTTGACGACGATCCGGAGCGCCTGGAAGGTGCGCGTCGCGGGATCCTTGTGGCGCTCGCGCGTCGGGACAGCCCCGGCGATGCAGCGTTGGAGCTCGCCGGTCGTGTGCAGCCGATCGGCGGCGCGCTCCTCTTTCATGCGCCGAGCGATGCGCCCGGCGAAGCGCTCTTCGCCGTAGGTGCGCAAGATCGACGCCAGATCCTCGACGGAGAGCCGATCGATGAGCGCGGTCGCGGGCTCGCCGCTGGTCGGATCCATCCGCATGTCGAGCGGCCCGTCGTTGCGAAAGGAGAAGCCGCGATCGCCCTGGTCGAGCTGCGGAGAGGAGACGCCCAGATCGAGGACGATCGCATCGAACGGGGGCTCGCCGCTCGTTGCCAGCAGGGTCGCGAGCTCGGAGAAGCGCGCGTGCTCGAGCCGCACGCGGGCGCCGAAGCGCTCGAGTCGCTGGCGCGCCGCGGCGAGAGCCTGCGGATCGCGATCGAGCCCCAGCAGCGTTGCCTCCGACGGGGCAGCCTCGAGGAGCAGCTCGCTGTGGCCACCGCCACCGACGGTGCCGTCGCACAACCGCAGGGCCCGCTCCGGCGCCAGCAGCTCGCGCACCTCGGGCCCGAGCACCGTGGCGTGGACGAACGGAGCAGTCACCTCACGGTTATGCCGTACCGACGGAGAGCCAACAAATTTTTGCGCGAGTTTTTCGAGAACTTCTGCGAAGCGCCAGGGGCGAGCGGACCTATCCGCCGTTCTGCGCCTTGATGAACGCGAGCAGGTTCTGGTGCGCGCCCTTGACGGCACCCTCGAGCGCGTCGAACTGCATGCCTGCTTCCACCTCGGGCTTCATCCCGACCCGCGGTGCTTGGACCGTCGCTCCGCCCGAGGTCATCATGACCATCGACTTCTCGGGCAGCCGCCCCACGATGAGGCTGATCTCGCACGTGTACTCGATCCACTCGTTGGTGACCTTCTTGTTGAGCACCGTGATCGAGCTGTCGATCGAGAACCCCGACAGCGGCTTGCCCTCGAGCGTGACGCCGGGCGACTTCTCGAGCTCGCGCGTGATGAGGTCGCGCAATCGCGAGGTCATCTCGGGCGGCGTCTTCTTCGCCTTGCTGCCGATGCCGCCGATCGACACGAAGACCTGCTTCTTCGGCGCCAGCGACGGAGGGGGCGCCTGGAGCTTGGCGATCGCCACCGTGACGCGCTGCCGCACCAGCGAGCTCGGATCGCTGCGCAGTCGCTCGATCGCCTTGAGGGCATCGCGCTCCCCGAGATCGACCAGGGCCTGCACAGCGACGGACCGGACGTTCTCGTCCGGGTCCGACAAGGCGTGCACCAGCGGGCCGAGCGCGCGCTTGTCCCGCAGCTTGCCGAGCACGACCACGGCCTGGAGGCGAACCCGCCAGCTCGGATCGCCGAGCGCCTTGACCAGGTCGTCGGTGCGATCGGCGCGCCCCGCAGGTGCCATCAGGCCCAGCAGGAGGAGCACAAGCAGCGCGCGCGCGAACCACCTCACAATAGAAAATTAAAGGGTTCCCGAGCCAGATCGTCAAGCGAACGTCGGCAATTCTGTGTGCGCGCTTGCCAATTGAGCCCAACTTCCGCGTTGCGCGCATCCGCCGACATTTTGCCAACCGGCCCGTAGCCGAAGTACCGTACGGCGTGCCCGAATCGCAAAAGAAGAAGGAGGGGATGTCGACCGGCACCCTCTACGCCATCGTGCTCGGCGGCTGCGCCGTGGCGATCATCGGCGCCGTCGTCGGCATGCAGTTCCTCTCGAAGCCGCCGCCGCCACCGCCGCCGCCGCCGCCGGTGGTGCTCGATCAGCCGGTGACGCCGATCCGCTACACGCCCGAGTACTTCAAGACCATCGTCGACAAGGACGCCGCCGCGCTCAAGCTCCCGCCGCCCGATCTCAAGACCCTGGCGCAGCCCCTCGTCTATGCGAGCGAGCTCCCCGAGCCCAAGCGGCTCAAGGGCGCCGGCGAGGCTTTCGAGACCGCGCACCTCAAGCTGCGGACCCTGATCGTCAAGGAGTGGGCGACCACCGAGGCGGGGCAGAGCTTTCGGTTCGATCACATCGCGCTCGAGATCACGAACAAGAGCGCGGTCCCCGTTGCCTATCACATCCCGACCGAGCTCATCGGCGCGACGCGCTGCAAGGCCAAGGCCTCGCTGCAGCACAACGCGCTCGTCCTCCGTCCGGGCGAGACGCTTCGCCGCACGGAGTGCATCTATCAGAACGGCTCCTTCCTCCTGCTCAAGGCCGTCGAGGTCGTCGAGCTCTCGCCGCTGTCGCTCTACTACGTCGAGCGCATCAACCCGGCTCCGCCCTTCTACGACTCGCGCACCTTCACGGGCCACGTCGTCGACAAGGCGATCCGCGCCTGCCAGTTCATCCCGTGGCGCGACATCGAGGCGGACGTGCAGAAGGGCGCGGGGTGGGGCGACTTCCTCGACTTCTACGCGCGGCACAACTGCAGCGAGTACAGCTTCATCACGGGGTATCGTCGCTGGACGGCGGCGGGGACGCTGCCGGCGCACCCGTAGATCCCGCGCGCACCACGAGGCGCCCCGCGTCGCCGTCGACGATCACCGACGCACCGGGCGGCAAGCGGGTCGCGCCCGCGCAGCCGACGAGGTGGGGAACGCCGTACTCGCGCGCGACGATCGCGGCGTGGCTGAGCAGCCCTCCCGTCTCGACGACGACCGCGCGCGCCACGGCGAGGAGGAACGAGTGCGAGGGCAGGAACGCCGTCAGGACGAGCACCGCGTCGGCGGGTAGCTCGGTCGGGAGGCGATCGAGCGCCTCGACGATGACCACCCGCCCTTCGGCGCGCCCCCAGCCGATCCCCCGCAGCGAGGAGAGTGGCTGTCCCTTCGAGCTCGGCAGCGGGCGCTGGGGCAGGATCAGCTCGGCGTGCCGACCGCTGGCCAGGTAGGCGGCCCGCGCTCTTTGCTGCGCTGCAAAAAAAATCGCGTCGTCGGCGTCCGCGAGGGCTAGCGCCCGACGCGCGAGCAGCACCGGCGACCGCGCCGCTGCCGGGAGCACGGCGAGCGCCTCGGCTGCGTCGTCGCACGCCTGCTGCCGTCGCCTCTCCGGCGCCATTCGCGGCTGCCACAGCGCGGCCATCGCCAGGACGCGGTCCGGGCGCTCTGCGTCGCAGGCCACGCCTACATCCCAGGCGGGCGCGTACATGCCGAACGCCGCCTGATGCTGCGCCAGTCGCTCGGCCGAGGGGTGTTGTCCGAGCTCCCACAGCGATTGATCCCGCCGGCAGCTCTCGACGCCAACTCCGGCCAGGAGGCGCGACTCCTCGCCGCGAACCTCCGCCGGCGCCTCGCTCAACGCGGCGAGCGCGGCGCGGATCGCCGGCCGCACGATCTCGACGTAGGCGCGAACCACCGCCACGTAGTCGGTGAGCGCTGCTTCGAGGTCACCCACCGTCGCTGGTCGTTCCGCCAGCGCGGCGAGGGTGCGCTCGGCCTCCTCGAGCGACGAGGCGCTCGACGAGGTCGCCGGCGCCTCGTCCCAGTAGAACAGCTCACCGTCGACGACCCGCTGGCGGCCCAGGCCCGCGGCGTCGACCCGAGCGACGAGCGCCGCCTGCGCCGGCGACAGCAGGTCCGGGTTGTGCTGGAGATCCCGGACCCACGCCATCTTCGGTTTGCCTCTCGCCTCGTCCTCTGACGGCTAGTCGTTGACGACGACGTCGATCTTCCCACCCGGCGCCAAGAGCGTGCCCTCCTTGGGGGACTGAGAGATCACCGCGCCCTGCTGATAGTCGTCGTGTGCGCCGTAGCGGATCGCGCCGACCTGAAAGCCCGCCTTGACGATCAAGTCCTTGGCGACGTTGAGGCGCTTGCCGAGCAGCGACGGGACAGCGGTCTCTGCGGGGCCGAGCGACACCGTCAGCTCGACGGGGGAACCGGCGGCGAGCTCGGTCCCTGCCTGAGGCGCCGACGAGGCGACCATGCCCTTGGCGGCCTGCGCCGGCGCATCGACGAGCTTGCCGACGCTGAGGCCGGCGCCCTGCAGCGCTTCACGTGCCTGCGACACCGACAGCCCGTCGAGCTTCGGGACGCGCACCGGGCCGGGCGCGCGGGCGAGGAACACATGTACGAGCTCGCCACGACGGAACCGTGAGCCACCGAGCGGCGTCTGCTGGACGACGTTGCCGGGCGCCATCGAGCCATCCTGACGCTCCCCGTCGATCGACAGGAGCAGCCCGCGCGGCTCGAGGAGGCCGCGCGCCTGCTCGGGCGAGAGGCCGACCACCGGAGGCACTTCGACGGTGGGCACCGGTAGGCGCGGGATGATGTAGTAGTGCACCGCCAACGACACCAGCGCCGAGGTGAGCGCCGAGATCAAGACCGCCAGGAACGTCACGCGCATCATCGTGGGCAGGTTACCACAGCGTCGAATTGCGGCGCCGCAAAGGTGCGGCTATGTTCAACCTAGATGATCTCGGCAGCTCGCTGGCTGGCGGTCCTTGGTGTCGCGCTGATGCTTGGCGCGACCCTGGCGCGCGCCGACGAGCCGGTCGCGGTGGCGACCGAGAGCACCGCAGAAGAGCCGCCCCTCGTCGACGGCAGCAAGGACGCCGAGGCGCGCGCCGAGAAGATCCCGCACCGCGGCAAGGTCAAGGAGTGCTGCGGCTATCCGGTGGGCTTGCCGAGCAGCTTTCGCCTCAGCTTCTACTGGCTGGCGTGGGAGTCGGACTATGCGTGGGAGCCGCGCGACACCGACATCTACACGCGTGAGGGCTTCTTCATCGGTCGCTTCCCGCACGCGTTCGTGTTCGAGCTCAAGCTCGAAGGATCGGGCGTACTTCTCGACGGGCGGGTCCTCAACTATGACGGCGGCTGCAGCTACGGCATGGGCACCTGTTTTCGCACTGTCGATCCGAACGAGCATCCGCTCGGGGCGGGTGTGCAGCAGCGCGCGCTCGCGCCATTCCGCTCGATCGCGGTCGACCCGAGGTACATCCCGATCGGAAGCCCGGTGTGGGTGCCGGAGCTGGCGGGCATCGAGATGCCGGACGGCTCGCGCCACGATGGTTGCCTGCGCGCCGACGATCAGGGGGGCGCGATCAAGCAGCACAAGCTCGACTTCTTCGTCGAGAGCTACCGCAACTTCAAGTTCATCGCGGACAACCTGTGGTGGAAGCTCAAGGCGACGCCGCACCTCGAAGAGCCACGCTGCCAGTATCTACGCGCCAACCACGAGCGCGATCGGACCAACGATCGCATCGACTACCTGGCGATGAAGCACGGCGGCGGCAAGGTCCGCATGGCGGACAAGGCGAACCTGCGAAAGATCGCTCGACAGCGACAGAAAGCGACGGCCTGGGTGAAGCGGCAGCGCGGTGGCACACGATGAAGCTCTGGCAGCTCTTTTCTCTCGGTCGGCAAGCGCTGTGGTTGGCCGAGCAGGTCTCGAAGCAGACGGGTGGCCAGCACGTCCTCGCCTTTGATGACCGGGTTGGCAAGGCGCTGGCCGATCGCGGCCATCGCGTGACCAAGCTGGATCGCGCCGCGGCCATCGAGATCGAGGTGGGGAGCCTCGACGGAGTGTGCTTCGACGCGCTCGACGAGGAGAGCGACCCAATCGCGCGGGTTCGCGCGGCACTGCACGCGGTTCGCCCCGGCGGCTACGTGCTCGCCGCGGTGCAGACGCCGCTCGGTGGCGATCACGCGGCCTCTGCCAAGCTGGCGGCGATCTTCCTCCACGCCGGCCTCGCCGAGCTTCGGCAAGAGCGGCGCCGCGGGCTGCTGCTCACGTCGGGCCGGCTCCGTCGCAGCTAGACCTGGACGACGATGCGCGCGCTGACTTCGCTGGCCACGCTCGGGTTGCTTGCCGCTGCGGCGCTCGCGGAGGCGCCGCAGCCTCCTATGCCGCAGCGACGCCACACGACCAGCATGGTGCACGGCACGCGGCTCGGCGACGAGTATCGCTGGCTCGAGAAGATCGGCGATCCACAGGTCCGCAAGCACCTGCAGCGCGAGAACGCCTACGCGGCGGCGCAGCTCGCCGCCATCGAGCCGAAGCGGAAGCAGCTCGTCGAGGAGCTGACCGCGCTGACGGAGGTCGAGTATGACGATCCACCCGAGCGGTATCGCGGCTTCTGCTACGCCAAGCACTACGATCCCAAGCTCGACCATCCGGTGCTGTTCCGTCAGCGCGACTGCCAGGGGCCGCGCGAGGTGCTGCTCGATCTGAACCAGATCAAGACCAAGAGCGGCTTCGTCGCCCTCGGCGACTGGGACGTGTCTCCCGACGAGCAACGCTTCGCATACTCGCTCGACACCGACGGGCGCGAGCGGAACACGCTGTTCGTGCGTGAGCTCGCGACGGGGAAGGCGATCGGCAAGCCGATCCTCGATGTCGCGGACTTCTCCTTCGCGGCCAACGACGTGCTCTTCTACGTCGCGCTCGATCGAACCACGCAGCGCCCGGCGCGCCTGTATCGTCGCAACCTCGCCCAGCCGAAGAGCGCCGACGTGCTGGTCTACGAGGAGCGTGATCCGACGTTCTCTCTCGATCTCGACAGCACCCGCAGCGACGACTGGATCGTCCTGACCTCGGGGAGCCACGACCACAACGAGGTGCGAATCCTGTCGCGCAGCAAGCCGTTCGAGCCGGCGCGCCTGGTCAACCGCCGGGAGCAACGCTGCTACGTGCACGTCGAGAACCGTGGCGACACGCTCTACATCATGACCGACGCGGAGGCGCCGAACTATCGACTGGTCAAGGCGCCGGTCGCGACGCCCACCGTCGAGCATTGGCAGCCCGTGGTGGCGCACGATCCCAACGCGTTGATCGAGAACCTGATCGTGCTCGAGCACTTCACCGCCCTCGAGATCGTCAAGCCGGGGCAGCCGCAGATCCTAGTCCTCGACGAGCAGGATCACCCCCTGCGCACGGTCGCGTTCGATCAACAAGTCTACGATCTCAACCTCAGCCGCAACCTCGATTACCACCGCACCACGATCCGGTACTCCTTCGAGACGCCCGTCGAGCCGGCGCGCGTCGACGAGATCGAGCCGATCTCCGGCGAGACCCAGAGCATCTGGCGCGCGCCGGTGCCCGGCTACGACGCGCAGCGCTACGCCGTCGAGTGGATGTGGGTGCCGTCGCACGATGGGCAGCGCGTTCCAGTCACCCTCTACTATCGGAAGGACCGCCATACCGACGAGCCGCAGCCTCTGATCCTGCGCGGCTATGGGGCGTACGGCGAGTCGTACGGCTACGGGTTCTCGAGCTGGCTCGTCCCCCTGCTCAACCGCGGCGTGGTCGTCGCGCGGGCCCACGTACGTGGCGGCAGCGAGCTCGGTCGCAAGTGGCACGAGGCGGGGCGACGTCGCCACAAGGCCAACAGCTTCCTCGACCTGATCGCCGTCGAGGAGGCGCTCATCTCGCGTGGGTACACCTCCGCGCAACAGCTGATCCTGGCGGGTGGCAGCGCGGGCGGGCTCCTGGTCGCAGCGACGATCAACCTGCGCCCCGACCTGTGTCGCGCCGCGATGCTCGATGTGCCGTTCGTGGACGTGGTCGGCAGCATGCTCAACCCGAAGCTGCCGCTGTCCGTCGAGGAGCGTCTCGAATGGGGCGATCCGACCAAGCGCGACGACTACCTCTACATGCGCGCGTACAGTCCGTACCAGAACCTGCGCCCGCAGCCATATCCGACGGTGATGCTCAGGACTTCCGTCAACGACTCTCGCGTGATGTACTGGGAGCCGGTCAAGTACGCGGCGCGGCTGCGGGTCGTATCGACGTCGAGCAACCCGGTGCTGCTGCGGGTCGAGCTCGACGGCGCGGGCCATCTCGGGCGCTCGGGCCGAAAGGCAAGCATCGCTGAGACGGCCGAAGAGCTCGCCTACTATATGTGGATCTTCGATACCCCGCCGCCGCCGACCACCGCGTCGCCGACGACCGAGTAGACTCTGGAGGAGACAACGATGTGGTCGCTAGCCAAGACGCGAACGATCCTGCTTGCGCAGCACGAAGAGATTAGAGCCGAGATCGAGATTGCCCTGCGCGCCTGCGCCGCCCGCCCGATCGAGCAGCAGACGCTCAAGGAAGCGCTCGACCGCTTGGTGGTGTTTCTCCGTCGCCACAACGCCACGGAGGAGGATGCGCTCCGCAACGTGCTGCCCGGCCTTGACGCCTTCGGCGCGGTTCGCAAGGAGGTGATGATCTCGGACCACATGACCGAGCACAAAGATCTCCACGACACGCTGATCGCGGCTGGAGAGGGCAACACGCCCGAGAGCGTGGCGCGCGTCACCGCGATGCTCGATCGGCTGCTCGGTCACATGGAGCACGAGGAGAGCCTCTTCCTCGACGCCAAGCTGTTCCCGCCCGCCGAGGAAGAGCCCGCCGAAGAGAAGTAGCTCAGTCCCGCTTGGGGGGCGCGTCGCCCCCCGGGTGCTGCAGGCGCGCCCACCAATCGGCCGCGCGTCGCAGGATCACCAGGCGCTGCGCCGCCATCGTCAGCAAGTCATAGAGCACGCCGACGCGGAACCAGTCGGTGCCCGAGTGTTCGTTGCGCCGGGGCAGCGGCAGATCGACGACCAGCACCTCGGCCATTCCGTGGCTGAGTAGCTCGGCGTTGACCTCGGCCTCGAGCTCGGCCTCGGGCGCGATCTTGCGGAGCAGCGTTCGCATCGCGTCGTTCTTGGCGAGCACCTCGCAGCGCAGCTTCTCGATGCCGCGCTCTGCGGCCGCTTCGATCAGGCGCTCGAACAGGAGCCGACCGAGTCCATGACCGCGCCAGCCGTCGGTGACGACGATCGCCGCCTCCGCGACGGTCGGCTCGTCCTTGAGCCGAACGAAGCGCGCCACCGCGAGCCCTTCGCCTTCCTGGGGTGGGTGCTCGTTGCCGATCGCGAGCGCGGCCCCGATCGCGACGTGATCGATCCCGTCGATCTCGGTCAGGTACTTGAGCTCGTCGTCCGTCAGCGTGTTCTTGGCGGTGAAGAAGCGCGAGAAGCGGGTCTCGGGCGACAGCGCCTCGAAGCCCGCGGCGAGGCGATCGCGATCGCCCGGCCGGAGGAGGCGCAAGACGACGCGCTCGCCCCGGGGCAAGTGGGTGATCTCGACGTAGTCGAAGGAGTACTTCAAAGCCCGATCAAAGCCCGATCAGAGCTCGAGCGACAGACCCTCGCGCGCTGGCACGAGAGCGATCTCGCTCCCACCGCGACTGTCGAGCATGCCGCGCGCTCGCAGCGTCAGCTCGTCGACGAAATCGTCGGTGTAGTCCTGATCGTAGCGAAACAACACGAGGGTCTTGCAGCGTGCGACGATCGCGGCATCGACCGCTTCATGGATCGAGGCGAAGCCACGCGATAGACGCTGCGCGCGATCCTCGGGCGAATAGGTCGCGTCGTGGATCAGCAGATCGACGCCTGCATAGATCTTCCGAACCTCGTCGCTCGGTCGTCCCGTCGGGTAGCCGGCTTCGCACGCATAGGCGATCGACTTACCCCCGAGGTTGAAGCGATAGGCCAGGGCCGTGGTGCGGCCGTTCGGGTTCTTGCGCGCCGCGACGGTCAGTGGGCCCAGATCGAGCGGTGGCGAGTCGTCGTTGCTCTCGATGACCTTGAGATCCAGCGTCGCGCCCAGGTTCCGGATCGACTGGAGCGGTGAATAGTGCGGGTTCATCTGGCCTTCGAGGATCTTCTCGAGCATCCCCGGTGAGTGGCCAGGTCCGACGATGAGGATCTGATTGCCAGGGATGAACACCGGCCCGAAGAACGGAAAGCCTTGGATGTGATCCCAGTGTGAGTGCGAGAGGAAGAGCGTCGCCTTGCCCTGGCCGCGGCCGAACGACTCCTGCATGAGCCGTCGCCCCAGCGGGATGATCCCGGTCCCCGAGTCGATGATGTACAGCTCGTCGTCAGGGCCGCGCAGCTCGATGCAAGGCGTGTTGCCGCCGTACCGCATCGTCTCCGGTCCCGGAGCAGGGATCGAGCCGCGCACGCCCCAGAAGGTGAGCTTCACCGCCCGCCCCCGGTGACACCGACGAGCACCTCATTTCCTTCGGCCGCGGCGATCAGATCGAGGTCAGGGTTCTTGCGCCGTTGATCGGCGAGGATCTCATCGACCTGGGCGTCCGTGCGCTCGGGCGCGTGGTGGTACAGCACCAAGCTCTTGGCCCCGGCGGCGCGCACGATCTCGACCGCATCGTCGGGACACGAGTGGCCCCAGTGCGGACGCGCCAGGTACTCCGCAGGCGTGAACTGCGTGTCGTAGATGACGAGGTCCGCGCCCTCACAGAGTCGGACGACGCCCTCGCGCATCTGCGCCAGCTTGGTCGCGTCCTCGGCCTTGAGCGACTCGCCCGGCTGCGGCGGCTTGCGGATGAAGTCGTGCTCGATGAGGATGTCGCGGAACGGCGCGGTGTCGGTCACGTAGCAGAAGCTCTTGCCCTCGTGATCGAGGCGATACGCGATCGCGATCCAGGGATGGTTGAGCCGCGTGCACCGGACCTTGACGGGACCGAGCTCGAACTCCGCGTTCTCCGTCAGCTCTCGGAAGGTGAGTTGCGCCTGCACCTCGTCGAACGTGACCGGGAAGTACGCGGAGTCGGACTGCGAGGCGAAGACCTCGCGCAGGTTCTTGTCGTCGCGCTGCAGCGCGAACACGTTGACCTTGTGGCCGCGCTGATAGAGCGGCGCAAAGTACGGGAGCCCTTGGATGTGATCCCAGTGGGTGTGGCTGACGAGCAGGTGCGTCTGCGACTTGCCCGGCTCGCTGGCGATGATCTCCTTGCCGAGCTTGCGAATACCGGTGCCAGCGTCGAGGACGATGCGCGGACCGCCATCGATCTTGACCTCGACGCATGACGTGTTCCCGCCGTACCGGCTCGTGTCAGGACCCGGCACCGCATAGGAACCACGCACGCCCCAGAAGCGAACTTTCAATCCACGCTCCGCGCAGGGCGTCGGTAGGTGGAATGGCTACGCATGTCGCCACGGTAACACAGCGTCGGAGAAAGGTCCAATTCGCCTCTGAGGCCTGGTTGGCGCCCCGTCAGGGGCTGTGGCCTACGACGATGACGCGGTGGTCGAGGTAGGTCTGCACCGCGAACATGAGTGCCCGTGCCCCGTCGGCGATCGCCATGGGCGAGGTCACGCCAGCGGTTGCGATCGGCAGCGAGAACGGCTCGAACGAGGTGCCCTCGTACGTCGCTGCCCAGCCGCTCGTCGCCTTCTGATCGAGGCCCATCCCACCGACGAACAGATCGTGACGGACGCGACCCGACGGAGTCTCTTCGACCCGCGCGAAGGCGCGCCCGATCGAGGCCGCGAAGGGCAGGCCGCCGAGCATGGGATCGCGCGTTGGAGTCGCGAGGTCGCCGTCCACGGGCTGCCAGCTCGGTGTTCCCGCCACGACCGCCGCGTACGGTGACTCGACGGCCCAGATGGCGCCGCCGGCCCAGAAGTACAGCCGGAGGCGGTCCCCGATCTTCACCGCGGAGGGAAGCGAGACCGCCTCGGTCTGCGAGAAGATCGGGCCAGCCTGCTTGCTCCAGGCGTGACCGTCCGTCGAGGTTGCGAGGCCGATCGTCCCAGCTCCGGTCGCGTAGAACATCAGCCAAGGCTCGCCCTCGATCACCGAGGGCGCCAGCACCTTGCCGCCCTCCCACGCCTGGTCGGCGACGAGCACGGTGTCGGGAGCGGCGAAGCCCTTCTCGAACTGCGCCGCATCGGCGTGCAAGATCTGGGTCGTGTCGTTCTTCTCGAACGTCACCCAGATCGCCAGCGCGCTGCCGTGGCGGAGCACCACCGGATGATCGTAGTCGCCGCTCAGATCGACGAGGATGCGGGGCGGATCGAAGCCGAGCCCCTCGGAGGAGTCGAACAGCTTGAAGGGGCCGCCGCCGGAGACCGGCAGGTTGTCGCTGCCGCCGGTCGGGCCGCGCAGCGTGCCGCAGGCCATGAGACCGAGCGCAGCGACGGAGAGAATGGATGGGCGCAGCATCAGAAGCGACTCCGTAGACCGATCCCGAAGTGAAACACCGAGCCGCTGGCGCGGTAGTCGCCGACCCGATCCACGGGGTCGATCTTGCGCTCGATGCGCAGCGGCAGGTAGGTCGCGCCGAAGTTGAGATCGAACGACCACGGATGGAGGATGACGTTGCTCGCGTACTTGACCTCGAGCGTTCCGCCGACGGAGAAGGTGTGCTTGTCGGTGTCGGCAAAATTCGATTCGCCGATCTGGTGGGGCACCGGCGACGGCTCGTAGCCGTAGCCGCCGCGCACGTCGATCGCGAAGCGGCCGCGATCGAACGCCCGGTACTCGACGCCGAGGCGCGGGATCACGATGTTGCGAAACCCGGGGTTCGGGTAGACGCGCGGCGCGGGCAGGTTCACCCGGTCGTTGTAATCCTTGATGTCGACGTCGAACTCGAGCCGCGAGGCGGGGGTCTTGAAGTCGCTCCAGGCGGCGTAGGTGAAGTCGAACGAGACGAGGAGGCGCGACGAGATCTGCAGCGCCGCCGCGATCGTCAGCTGCCATGGGTGGAAGTGGTCGAGCGACTGGGTGCGCAGCGCGACGTGGCCATCCTCGATGATCGGCGTCGCGCCGACGGAGCCGATGTCCCCGTCGATGCGGAAGCGCTGATCGATCGACAGCACGAAGCGATGGCGGTAGGTCGCCGCCAGCGTCAGGTACTTGGTCGGCTGAACGACGATGCCCGCCTGCGGATAGCGGATCGCGGTCAGCTCGACGGCGATGTTCGAGACCAGCGAGCTGTCGTTGGGGCTCACCGGATCGACGGTGCCCTTGAGCTCGAGTCCGCCCTTGGTGCGCGACATGTAGTTGATGCCCGCGCCAACATAGAAGCCGCGAACGATCTGGATCGCGAGGTTGGCCGACAGCAGGAGGCGTTGGAGCCGGTTGTCGTAATAGACGAAGCGCGGCTGATCGTAGGCGAGCTGGCGCGTGCGCGTCAGCCGCTGATCGGGGAGCCAGAGCCCCACGCCGAACGCGAAGCGGAAGGGGCCGATCTGTCCTGGCGAGGCGATGCCGACCGCGATACCCCGCGACTCGTTGACGTGCGGATCGCGGCCGTTGAAGCGCAGGAACGGCTTGCCGACCTGATACGACAGATCGATGCGAAGCTCCTTGCCACGGACGAGGCCGGCTGGGTTGTAGTAGTTCGCGGAAGCGTCGTCTGCGACGGCGGCGGCGGCGTTGGCGAGCCCCGCGCCGCGCGAGCCGAAGCCGATGACGTCGGGCGGGTTGGCGCGCGCCAAGGGGGCGCTCGCGACGATCGCGAGCAGCGCGAGCCCCGGGAGGCCGGTGCGTGTCGAGCTCATAGATCGAGCCCCATCGCGCAACCGAAGAAGCCGAACTGTCCGCCGGCGCGCGGCGAGCCCGCGAGCTGGTGAAACTGCCCGTAGGCGTCGACGCGCAGACCGACCCAGCGAAGGAGCTGCAGCCCGACGCCGAACGTCAGGGCATGGCGGTCGGCGTCGAGCAGGACGCGTCCAGGACCCGACGGTGCTGGGCTCCACTCGAAGAAGTAGCCGAGGCGTCCGTCGAAGCGCAGGTACTTCGAGCGCGCCGTCAGCTCCACGGCGATGCGCGGCACGACCGTGTCCTTGAAGCCAGGCTCGGGCAGCTCCGGCGCGCCGGGGGTCGCGTTCTCGATCGGGCGCTGATAGCGCGCCCAGTTCTTGAAGGTGAAGCCGGCGTTGATGCGCACCCAGTCGCGCGGCACGAAGCTGCCCTCCATCGAGAGGCGCAGCGGATCGTATTGCGCGACGCCGAGGAAGCGCAGCGGCGGGAGATCGATGGGGAGCTGCCCGGAGAGCTGCGTCGAGACGCGAATGTCGTAGGTCGCCTTCGACTCGCCGACCAGCGACGCTCCGACGGTGACCCAGGGGCGCAGCAGCACGCGGACGCCCGCGGTCGGGGCGAAGCCGGTGACGAGCTGCTGCTCGGAGAGGGTCGTGATGCGTCCGCCAGCGTCGGACCGGATCGTGATCTGGCCGGCCAGCGCGGCGAGCGCCAGCACCCCGATTCCGACCTGCAGGCGGCGATGGAGCTGTGCACCGAGCGCGACGGTGATCGAGACCGTCTGGGTCTGCGTCTCGAGCAGCGCCAGTCGGGTCTCGTCGGGGAACGGCGCGCGCGCTCGCGTGATCAGCGTCCCGGGCAGATAGAAGCCAAGGCCGACGCCCAGCTTGTCCTTGAGGAAGCCCCCGAACGGCAGCGGCACGTTGGCGCCGAGCAACAAGCCCTCGGTGCCGTCGACGGAGCGCGGCTTGTCGTCGAGGTCGAGGTGGTACCGACCGACGATGTAGCCGACGTTGATCTGGCGCTGGCTCGCGCCCGCGAGGCCAGCGGGGTTCGTGTAGGCGGCCTCGTAGCCGGTCGTGTCGGCGACCCCCGTCCCGGCCATCCCGGGCGACCGCACCCCCATGCCGACGATGTTCGGCTCGGAGGCGTGCGCGACGGTGGCGAGCGCCAGGAGGCAGGCGAGGGCGCGCATCAGAAGCTCCGCTTCGAGTCGAGCAGGAGAGTGACCGGACCCTCGTTGACGAGCGCGACGTCCATGTCGGCCCGAAACCGGCCCGTGGCGACCGGGACGCCCGTGGCGCGGGCCAGCCCGCAGAGCTCGTCGTAGAGGGACTCGGCCGGCCCCGGCGGCATGGCGTCGGTGAAGGATGGCCGACGGCCCTTGCGCGCATCCCCGAACAGCGTGAACTGACTGACCAGCAGCAGGCCTCCGCCGACGTCGACGACGCTGCGGTTCATCTGACCAGCGTCGTCGGGGAAGATGCGCAGCCCGACGATCTTGTCGACCAGGTACTTGGCATCGTCGAGGGTGTCGCCGTGGCCCGCGCCGACCAGCACCAGCAGGCCGCAGCCGATCTGGCCCACCACCTCGTCGGCGATGGTGACCGAGGCCTGCTTGACCCGCTGCACGACGGCTCGCATGAGCCCTCGTTCGTATCAAGACTGTCGCCCGCGGAAAAGCCAAATCAATGGATAAACGACACGCGGCGGGGGGGCCGCAGCGGGCTCGCCACCCACCGCTTGCCGTCGGGGCTCGGCTCGTGCGTAACTGCGGCCGATGTCGACCCTTCGCGCTTGCGTGCTCGTCGCGCTGCTGCCGCTGGCGAGCGGCGCGGCGTTGGCCCAGCCCTCGTCGAACGCCGGGACGGCGCGGAGCGGGCGCATCGATCCGCGTCTCCGCGCGGTCGTCCAGCACCAGCTGCCGATCGCCAAGCTGTCGCCGCGGCGCGACGGGCTCCTACCGATCTACGTCGAGGTCCCGGGCGGGGCCGCCGAGCTTGGACGCCGCGGCTGGGCGGCAGGGCATGCTGGCACTGACGTGGCGAGGCTCCTCGTCGATGAGGCGGCCCTGGCGACTTTGGTCAAGGAGGTTGACCTTCGCCGTGTCGAGCCCGGTCCGCGGCTGCGGCCCAACCTGGATCGCTCGCTGCCCGCGATGTCGGTGCCGCAGGCGCGTCTCGAGACCGGCCTCACCGGTACCGGCGTGATCGTCGGGGAGGTCGACACCGGCGCCGATTTTCGCCACCGTGATTTCCGCAATCCCGACGGTAGCACTCGCTTCTCGCTCTACATCGACATGGGCGCGCCCAACCTCGGCAACGGCGCCGCGACGGGCGCTCGTTATACGCGCGCCCAGCTCGATCAGGTCCTCGCCGCCGAGGCAGCCAACCAGACGCCGCCGATCGTCGTCTCCGGTCCCGACACCGGTGGGCACGGCACGCACGTCTTGTCGATCGCGGCGGGCAACGGCCTGGCGACGGGAAACGGCTTCCCGGCGGGGCGCTACGTGGGTGTCGCGCCCGATGCGGAGCTGGTGGCGGTGCAGGCGCTCAACGCCGACGGGTACTTCGACGACCAGTCGATCCTCGACGGGAGCCGGGCGCTCGTCGAGTTCGCCGCGGCGCATGGCCGACCGATCGTCGTCAACATGAGCCTCGGCGGAGCCGGCAGCCCGCGCGACGGCTCCGCGCTCTTCGACCGTGCGCTCGACGAGATCTTCCCAGCCGGGGCGCAGGGGCGTGCCGTCGTCGTCGCGGTAGGAAACGAAGGCTACCTCGATCAACACGCCGGTGTGTGGCGGCTCGATGGCACGCTCGAGCTGCCGATCGAGGTCGGCGCGTCGAATGACCAGGAGGCGGTGCTCGCCGTCGAGTTCTACTATCGCGGCGGCAAGCTGGACGCGGAGCTGATCGATCCATTCGGCAAGAGCTACGGCGTCGCGCGCACCGGCGCGGTGCGTGACAACGGCGAGAGCGCGCAGCCGCGCGTCGCCATCGACAACGGCAGCAACGACGAGGACGGCATCACCGCCCTCTCGGGGCTGACCACGGGTCTGGCGCTGGTCCTGGCCAACGGCGGCACCGGGATCGCCGCCGGCATCTGGCGCCTCCGCCTGCGCGGTCAGGTCGAGCGCCTCGACAGCTGGATCGTGATCGACCCGGACTACGGGGCGTCTCGCTTCGTCAAACACGTGGTGCGCGACACCCTGCTCGGTTCTCCTGCCACCGCGAGGAACGCGATCGTCGTCGGCGCGTACACGACGCGCGACAGCTGGACTTCGCTCGACGGGCCGCAGGTCGATCGAGACGTCGTGCCGGGCACCGTCACCTATTTCTCGTCGAGCGGCCCGAGCAGCGACGGCCGATTCGTGCCGGACGTGACCGCTCCGGGCGAGTACATCGTCGCCGCGATCTCGGGCGACAGCGACTACCTCGATCCGTCCTCGGACTTCTACTCCGGCGATCCGGACTTCCCCGGCCTCAACGTGGCCGAGGATGGGGTGCACGGGGCGCTGCGCGGCACGTCGATGGCGTCGCCGCACGTCGCGGGGCTCGTGGCGCTGATGTTCGAGCTCGATCCGCAGCTCGACGCCAACGCGGTGCGCGCCATCCTGCGTTCGACCGCGCGCGTGATCCCCGGCGAGCGCGGCTTCTCGCCGCGCGGCGGCTTCGGCCAGGCACAGGCGCTCGCGGCGCTGCGGTATGTCGGTGGCGATCGTGGCAGCAAGGTCAACGCGGCGCTCTCGTCGGTGGGCGTCAACCGCGATCTGGTGCCGCCGTCCGACGAGCGCTTCGTCGTCACGGTGACGCCGCGCGACGATCGGGGCGTGCCGCTCGGCGACGGCCACGAGGTGTCGATCATCGCCAGCCACGGCCTCGCGCTCGATCCGGTGCAGCCCGTCGGTGGCGGCCGCTACGAACAGACCTTCCTGGCCAAGGGACCGCGCGGCGCCGAGGCGGTGATCACGGCGCGCGTCGACGGCGTGACGCTGTCGAGCAGCGCCAAAGTGTTCTTCGCTGCCGACCGCGCCGAGGCTGGCCGGCCGTTCGTCACTTCTGGTGGATGCTCTGTTGAAGCGGGGGCCCTTGGTGACTACTATGCCGGCCCCATGGCGTTGTTTCGGCTGTTTTTCTGTTTTGCTTTCCTCGCTGGCCTCTCTGCCTGCGGCAAGAAGGTCGGCGATGACTGCAAGCAGAACGCCGACTGTGATCCGCTCGGCACGCGCTTCTGCGATGTCTCGTCGCCCAAGGGCTACTGCACGATCGAGGGGTGCGAGATCGACACCTGCCCGAGCGAGGCGGTGTGCGTGCGCTTCTACACGCAGAATCGCAGCGAGGCCTGCACCTTCCTGCCCGATCTGCCGAACAGCCGCTCGGACTGCCGCTCCGATGAGCGCTGCGTCTGCGACTCGACCGTCGATGGTGTCTGCGTCGACGGCTCGGCGCACTGCGCCCCCGAGGCGAGCGAGCGCCGCTGGTGCATGAAGAAGTGCGGCGGTGACGGCGACTGCCGCAACGACTACGAGTGCCGCGCCACCGGCACGCTCGGTGCGCTGCCCGTGCCGACGCTCGACGAGCCAGACGGCAAGCCCGCAAAATTTTGCGCTCCGGCCAGTAGCTTCGAAAACTAACGCGGGATGCGCTATGTCGCACGCCGCGCGCTGTCGAGCCTGATCGCCGTCATCGGCGTCAGCGTCCTCGTCTTCCTGCTCATTCATCTGATCCCCGGGGATCCGGTCGACAACCTGCTCGGTGAGGGCGCCGACGTCGCCGACAAGGCGGCGATGCGCGCCTGCATGGATCTCGATCAGTCGCTGCCGATCCAGTTCGGTCGCTTCGTGCGCTCGGTCTTCGATGGCACGCTCGGCCGAACCTGCCCCGACCAGAAGCGAACCATCGCCCAGCTCATCGGCGCGGCGCTGCCTTCGACCTTCGTCCTCGCCGTCTCTGGCATGGTGGTCGCCATCACGCTGGCGCTGCCACTCGGCATCGCCTCGGCGCTGCGCCGCGGGCGGGCGATCGATCTCTTCGCCACCACGGTGTCGCTGGCGGGCATCTCCGTTCCGTCGATGTGGATGGGCCCGATGCTGCTGCTCGTGTTCTACGTCCAGCTCGGCTGGCTGCCCGGCCCGATCGAGTCGCGCGGCCTGGCCGCCCTCGTGCTGCCGTCCTTCGTCCTCGGCACGCACCTGCTCGCGATGCTGGCGCGCATGACGCGCTCGTCGCTGGTCGACGTGCTCGGAGAGGACTACATCCGGACCGCGCACGCCAAGGGCCTGTCGTCTTCGCGCGTCGTGCTTCGGCACGCCCTGCGCAACTCCCTGGTGCCCGTGATCACGATCGCCGGCATGCAGTTCGGATCGCTGCTCTCGGGTGCGGTCGTGATCGAGAAGATCTTCGGCCGCGCTGGACTCGGCACGCTGCTGCTCGACGGCATCCTGCAGCGGGACTTCCGCGTCGTGCAGGGCTGCACGCTGGTCATCGCTGGCATCTACGTGATGGTCAACCTGCTGGTCGATCTGCTCTACGCCGCCGCCGATCCGCGGGTGCGCCTGCAATGAGCCGCAGCCGCGGCACGGCCGGCATCTATCTCGGTGGCTCGATGGTGGGGCTGTTCGTGCTCGCCGCGCTCGTCGGACCGTTCGTCGCACCGTATCCGGCGGACGCGCAGCAGCTGACCGAGATCCTCCAGACACCGAGCCGCGCGCACTGGCTCGGCACCGATGAGAACGGCTGCGATGTGCTGTCGCAGCTCCTGTATGGCGCGCGCCTGGCGGTGCTGCTCTCCGTCGCGACCGTGGTGCTCTGTCTGACCCTCGGCTCGATCCTCGGCGTGATTGCGGGCTACTTCGGGGGCCTGGTCGACGAGGCGATCATGCGCCTGGTCGACGTGCTGCTCGCCTTCCCGGGGATCCTGCTCAACCTGGCGATCGTCGCCATCGTGCCTAACGCCAGCCTCGGCGTCTTCGTGTTCGCGCTGCTGATCAACGGCTGGGTTGGCTACGCGCGCGTCGCGCGAGCCCAGGTCCTGCAGCTCCGCGAGCGCGAGTTCGTCGTCGCGGCGCGAGCGCTCGGTTTGCCGTCGCTGCGCATCATGCGGCGCCACATCCTGCCGCTGATCCTGTCGCCGCTGCTCGTCCAGGCGACGTTCGGCATCGGCGGCGTGATCTTGATCGAGGCGAGCCTGTCGTTCCTCGGCATCGGCCGCTTGCGCCAGCACAGCTGGGGCGCGCTGCTCGCGCAAGGCACGACCTACATCTGGCGCTCGGCGCACCTCGCGCTCGTGCCAGGGGCCGCGATCGCGCTGGTCGTCCTGGGCTGCAACCTGCTCGGCGACGGTCTGCGCGATCGCTACGACCCGAAGCTGTCCCGTCGCTGAAGGCGAGGCTACCGCTTGATGCGGCGCAGCCGTTCGCGCACCCGCTCCGGCAGGCTCACGTCGGAGCGGTGCACCGAGAGGCGGCGCAGCGGCTTGAGGATCCGCCACTCGGTGCGCAGGCCGAGGGGAAACATGACGACGTCGCCGGCGCGCAGCGTGTATCGCCGATGCTCCCGCTCATCCCCCTCGCCCTGCTCGATGATCTCGACCTCTCCGTCGAGGATGTGCACGACTTCATCGGAGCGAAAGTGCCAACGGTACCGGCCCTGATCGCACTCCCACAGAAACGAGACGAACCCACGATCGTCGCTCTTGCCGAGCATCACGCTGCGCGGCTGCGGATCTCCCTCGAGGACTTGATCCGGTCGGAGTGGCGTCGGCTCCCAGTCGCTCCGCCGCAGGTTCTCCACCGTCGCGGTGAGCTGCGGGGGATCGCCAGGGGAGACGAGCTGAGCGAGCTTGCGCGCCGCCTTGCGTGCTTCGTCCTTGGCCGAGGGCATCAGAGGTCGCTCGCGCCCCCGTCGGGGATCGCCTGGACGGTGAGCTCACAGACGCTCGTCGTCACGCCGGCGATCGACTTGCACGAGTAGCCCTCGGAGGAGCGGCACTGCGCCTCGCTCGTGCACTTGCGCCGGCAGACACTCGTCGAGCAGACCGAGTCGGACGGGCAATCTCCGTCGGCGGTGCACGGCTTCTCGCAGTACCCGCCCGGGTAGCCGGACTCGCGACAGAAGTATGGCTTGGTGCCGCACTGGTTGCTGTCGGTGCACCGCGTGCCGATCGGCAGGAACTGCTGGTTGTCCGCTTGGCTGCAGGCGCCGACCAGCAGCGCCAACGTCAGCCCGAATCCGCCGAGAAACCCTCGCATGACGCACACTATGCGGCAGCCGGCCGCAGCCTCGCAAGTAACCGCGGGCCTCCTTGTACTGCGCCAACACCTGGTCTAGGGTGCACGCCCGTGTCGACGCCCCATCCTCCAGCAGCGAAGCCGTCGCTGTGGATCGTGCTCCCCGCCTACAACGAGGCGGCCAACATCGCGCGCGTCGTCGCCGGGGTGCGCGCGCAGACCTTCCCCGGCGTGACGATGACGGTCGTCGTCGTCGATGACGGGTCGCGCGACGACACAGCGCGCCTGGCCACCGAGGCGGGCGCGGTCGTCCTGCGCCACGAGCGCAACCGCGGTGTCGGGGCGGGGTTTCGCACGGGTCTCGAGGCGGCGCGCGCCGCGGGCGTCGACTTCCTCGCGCACATGGACTCGGACGGTCAGTTCCACGCCGAAGATCTGCCGCGCGTCGTCGCGCCGGTCGTCGCGGGAGAGTGCGACCTGGCGCTCGGATCGCGCTTCGTGCCCGGCGTACCGACGCCGCCCAACCTGGCGCGCTGGAAGGCGACGGCGCTGCACCTCGTGGCGCGCGGGGTTGGCCTCGCGACGGGTTCGCACCTGACCGATCTGTCGTGCGGGATTCGCTGCATGAACCGTCGGATGATCGAGCAGATCTCGCCGACCTTCGACTACGACTACATCCAAGAGACGCTGGTGCAGGCCGTCGCGGCGCGCGCCCGCATCTGCGACGTGCCGGTCACCCCGATCTATGGCGAAGAGGGCAACACCGGCATGTCCGGCCGCACCTTTCGCTACGGCCGCCGCTTCCTCGGGCTCACCGCCTTCAGCCTCTGGCAGTTCTATCGCCAGCGCGCCAAGGAGCTGCTGAGCGCGCGATGAGCGACGCCACGCTTTCGCGGGTCGGTTGGGGAGTGTTCGTCGTCGCCGTGGCCACGGTCCTCGGCTGGGCCGAGATGGTCCGTCGCGCCGAGCCGCCGCCGCGCTTCTCGGGGGAGATCAAGGATGGGGTGCGCTTTGGCCTGACCGAGGCCAAGCGCAAGCAGATCTTCCTGGCGCTGACCAAGGGCGAGCCGGCCGATCGCACCGACGCCGAGCGACGGAAGGACGACAACTTCAACGGCAACCGCGACGACTGGTTTCACCGCAGCGAGATCAAGCGCATCTCGACCGCCTGTGCGCCGTTCGGCATCGGCACCTGGACCTGCTGGCTCATCCTCGACGAGGGGTTTCACGCGCACTGGCCGGTCGAGCCTGGGGTCACGATCTATCACGACGAGCGGCCGCTCTCGCCGACGACGCGCCCGTTGGCCCAGCGCCGCGTCATCGTCGCTGCGCCGCCGGCGCCCCCGGCACCACCTTCCCCGACGCCCCCGCCGGGGCCGCCAGCGCCGCTGGCGCCTGGACCACCACCCGCACCGGTGAAGAAGTGAGCGAGCCCGCCGCTTCGGCCCCTTCCTCCATCGGTGCGCGCCTGGCTCGCGTGCTCGTGCGGCTGCTCGACCTGACGCCGTTTCGGCTGACGTTCTTCCTGGCGCTGGTGATGATCCCGCTCGGGCAGGTGTTCCGCCTCCCCAACCACGGCGGCTTCACGCTCGACTGGCAGTTCTTCCAGTTCTTCGACGAGGTCGCGCGCCGCACGATCGCCGACTACCATCAGTTCCCGTTCTGGAATCCCTATTTCTGCGGCGGCACGACGATGATCGGCAACCCGCAGACGACCTTCCTCGTGCCGACGTTTCCACTCGTGCTGTGGTTCGGCACGACGTTCGGCGAGCGCCTCAGCAACATCCCGGTCCTGGTGCTCGGCTGTGAGGGCGGCTGGCGCCTGATGCGCTGGCTCGGCGTGCGACGCTCCGCGGCGCTGCTCGTCGCCGTCGCGCTGCCCTTCTATGCGCGGACCTGGGAGTGGTTCCACGACGGACAGCACGGGCTCTCGGGTTGGGCGCTGTCGCTGTGGGTGATCTACGGCTACCTGCGCGGCCTGCAGCGCCCCGTCTATCTCGTCCTCGGTGGTGCCTTCCTCGCATGGATGGTGTCGTACCGCGGCATCGAGACGACGCCGGAGCTCGCGCTCGGCCTGTTCGTCTGGGCGATCTTCGAGGTGCGCCGTCGCCTCCTCGATCCGACCGAGCGCGCTCGCGGCTGGCGTCACCTGCTGTGGCCGATCGGCGCCGGCGCGGTGCTCGGCCTGTTCGCGCTCGGCTTCGCCGGTGTGCGCATGGTGCCGGTGTTCGATCTCGTGCTCAACCACCACCGCATCGTCAACGAGAACACGCGCCTGCATCTGTCGCGCGCGCTCGTCGAGCACTTCGCGATTCGGCCGCGCACGGTCGGGTACGAGGCGCCCGGCTATGCGTACATTGGCCTCCTGACGTGGCTGCTCTTCTTCGGCTCGATGCTCGTCGCGCGCGGGCGCAAGCGGGCTGGCATCCCGAGCGTCGTGGCGTTGTTCTTCGTGCTGCTGTCGATGGGCTACCAGGGCGTGTTCACGCCGCTTCACTGGTTGCACAAAGCGCCGCTCTTCAAGGTGTTCCGCAACCCAACGCTGTGGTCGTTCGGCGCGGCGCTGTTCATGGTGATCGCCGCAGGGCTGGCGCTCGACGAGCTCGTGGCCTACTTCGAGGAGCGCAGGTGGCAGCGGGCCGCGCGCTATCTCGCGCCCCTCGTCGCGCTGCTCGTGACGGTCGATCTGCTGTACTTCGCGCAGTGGATCACGTCGCCGCCGCACGCACCGTTCGCGTACGGACCGGCGCCGTTCGTCGAGCAGGAGTTCCGGCAAGCGCGGGGCAATCGGATGGAGCAGGTGCTCTGGGTGTACCTCAACCGCGGCAGCCTCTCCTGCTACGACGAGACGCCGTTCACGACGGGCAACGGCCTGCGCGCCGACCTCCCTGACGAAGAGTACCTCGCCGATCCGGCCGCAGGCTCGGTCAGGCGCGTGCGCTGGACCCCCAACGCGCTCGAGCTCGAAGCGACGCTCACCAGCCCTGGCACGGTGCTCGTGAACCAGAACTGGGACACAGGCTGGTCGACGAGCGCTGGCACGCTGCGCGCCCACGACGGCATCCTCGCGGTCGATCTGCCGGCAGGCACGACGCGGTTTCGCCTGACGTACTGGCCACGCGGCTCGACCATCGGGCTCTTGCTGATGCTGCTCGCCGCGGTCGGCGCGTGGTGGATGATCCGCCGCGATCGACGGCAGCTCAGCGCGGGCTCGGCGTCGGGCTAAGCGGCTGTGGCGGACCGGGCGGTGGCGTCACGCCCGGCGGCAGCGCCGCAGGACCCGGCGCGCCCGGGATCGCCGTCGGCGGTGGCGCAAACCCCGGCTTGAGCGGCCCACCGATGTCGCCGCTGCGCTTGCTCTTCTGCCATGGGATCTCGACGAGCGGCTGCTCGCCGTTGACCTCTGCCATGTAGCGCGCCCACAGCGGCACCGAGAGCGTGAACGACGCGTCCTTGAAGCCGAGCTGTCGATCGTACTTGTCATCACCGACCCAGGCCGTCGTCATCCAGCGCGACGTGTAGCCGATGAACCAGACGTCCGAGGTGCGGCTCGAGGTGCCGGTCTTCCCCGCCGCGATGATCTTCGTGGCCCGGATCGGACCCGAGTGGCCGAGCGTGACGATCTCGCGCAGCAGCTTGCTGGTCAGCCAGGCGGTGCGCGGATCGATCACCGGCTGCTCGACGACCCCGGCCTGGGAGGCGATGCGCGACAGTCGATCTTCGGCGGTCATCCACGCGTCGTCCCACACCCGGTTGTCCTCGATGGTCTGGCCGCGCCGATCGACGATGCGCCGGATCGCCACGACCTTCTTGGCGTAGCCGCCGCGCGCGAACACCGAGAACGCGTCGGTGATCTCATTGACGTGCAGGCACGAGGCGCCAAGCGCGAGCGCCGAGCAGAACTGCGTCTTGCACTTGGGCGACGTGACGAGCGGCGACGCGATGCCGAGCTTCTTGGCCCACGCCTCGGTGTCCTCGGATCCGACGATACGGAACACCTCCACCGACGGTGGATTCTTCGACCAGACGAGAGCGCGCTCGAGCGAGACGAGCTGGCCGTAGGTGCCGTCGATGTTCGCGGGTGTCCACTTCTCGCCGGTGACCGGATCGATCTCGGCCTTCGGGCGATCCGGCCACAGCGTGTCGAACGCGTAGCCGCGATCGAGCGCCAGCGAGTAGTAGATCGGCTTGTACGCCGAGCCGGGCTGACGGCACGCCTGCGTGACGCGATTGAACTCCGACAGATCGAAGTCGTTGCCGCCCGCCATGCCGACGATGTAGCCGCTGCGGTGGTCGTACGTGTACAGGGCGCTCTGCACCTTGGGCGTCTGCTCGAGCTCGAGCTCGATGGTGCGGGGCGGCTTGGTCTGCTGCTCGGGTAGCCACTGCGGCTCGCCCGCCTCGTCATAGACGTAGTCGCGAAAGCGGCCGAGCCGCGAGCGGTGCGCCCAGCGAACCCAGACGACATCGAGCTTCTTGAGCGCCTCGCCGACGCGCTCGATCTGCTTGTCGTTCGTGGCGTCGCTCGCCGAGTAGCGCGCCGCCCAGAGCATGCGCTCGAGCGGCAACGGGTAGGTCTTGCCGCCGACGCGGATCTGCGCGACCTCGGCGCTCACCGACTCGACGAGGCCGAGGTAGAGGCGCCCCTCCTCGAGCGGCCCGTCGCCGTAGAGCTTCTGGGCGCGACGGCGGAACTCGGTCGCCGCGCGCTCATCGAGCCGCGCCTCGGGGCCGCGCCACCCTTGACGCTTGTCGAGCTTGCGCGACAAGAAGTCGGCGTTCTCCTGCGCCGCGACCTCGACGAACGGCACGATGCTCGTCTCGACGCGATAGCCGCCCTCGTAGAGCCCCTTCTGCCCGAGCTTCTTGAGTAGCTCGCGTCGGACATGCTCCGTCGAGTAGGGCGCGATCTCATGAAAGTAGTCGCGGCGCGGTCGCAGCGCGATCGGCGCTGCTTTCCAGCGGTTGGCCTCCTCGCGCTCGAGCACCCCGTTCTCCACCATGTCATCGAGCACCACGCCGCGCCGCTCGATCGCCGCTTGCATGTCGACGAGCGGCGAGTAGCGCGACGGCGCGCGCGCCATCCCGGCGATGAGCGCCATCTCGCCGACGTCGAGCTCGCCGACGTCCTTGTCGAAGTAACGCCGCGCCGCCGACTGCACGCCGAAGGCGCCGTTGCCGAGGAAGATGTGGTTGAGGTAGAGGGCGAGGATCTGATCCTTGCCGTAGCGGTTCTCGAGGCGCCGCGCGAAGATCAGCTCGCGGAGCTTGCGCGTGAACGACTTCTCCGACGACAGATACGCCTTGGCGATCTGCTGCGTGATCGTCGAGCCGCCCTGCTGCAGCTCGCCCGTGCGCAGGTTGGTGATCGTCGCGCGCACCAGGCCGCGCAGATCGTAGCCGGCGTGCGTGTAGAAGCGCCGATCCTCGGCCGACAAGAACGCGAGCTGCAGCGGCTTGGGGATCATCGACAGCGGCACCACCTCGCGCCGCTCGGTGGCGAACTCCGCGAGGATCGTCCCCTCCTGCGCGACGACGGTGGTCAGCCCTGGCGCGTCGGCCGCGTAGGTCGACAGATCGGGGAGCCTGGGCAGGGACGCCGCGACGTAGCCGAACAGTGCTCCGACGGAGAACAGCGCCGCCACCAGCAGCATCGCGAAGGCGAACGCGTAGTAGCGAACCGCCCAGTACGCAACGCCTCCGTCGCTGGGGTTGGCAACGCGAACGCGCGGGCGCATGGGGACGCTTGTTTTTACCCATTGTCGCCCGCAGCGCAACGTGTGAACGTCGCCCGTCGATGCACCTCGTCGAAACCTTTCCGGTCGGCCCCTTCCAGTGCAACTGCTCGGTGCTCGCCTGCGCCGACACCAAGGAGGCGGTCGTCGTCGATCCCGGCGGCGATTTCGACAAGATCCTTGACGTTCTGCGCCACTACGACCTGACCGTGAAGTGGATCGTCCACACGCACGCGCACCTCGATCACATCTACGCCACGCGCGAGGTCAAGGAAGAGACCGGCGCAACGATCGGCCTGCACCGCGACGATCTGTTCCTCTATGACGGCTTCGTCATGCAGGCGCGCATGTTCGGCTGGCAGCCGCGCCAGGTGCTCCCCGTGGACACCTACTACGTACACGGCGATCGGCTGTCGTTCGGCAAGCTCTCCGTCGAGGTGCTGCACACGCCCGGTCACACCCCGGGCTCCTGCTGTTTCCAGCTCGCGGGCGAGCCGCTCCTCCTCTCGGGCGACACGTTGTTCGAGGGCTCGGTCGGCCGCACGGATCTGCCGGGCGGCGACTTCCCGACGCTGGAGCGCTCGATCAAGAGCCGCCTCTACACGCTCGATCCCGACATCAAGGTCATCCCCGGCCACGGGCCGCCGACCACCATCGGCGACGAGAGTCGCTTCAACCCCTTCGTTCGCGCGCAAGGTTGACCATGACCTACTCGCACCCCCCGCACGTCTCGATCGCTCGCGTCCCGACGCCGCTGCAAGATCTACCGACGCTGTCGGCCGAGCTCGGAGTCACGATCTGCGCCAAGCGCGACGATCTCACCGGCTCGGCGCTGTCTGGCAACAAGGTGCGCAAGCTCGAGTACCTGTTCGCCGATGCGGAGGCGCAAGGCGCCGACACGATCATCACCTGTGGCGGCGAGCAGTCGAACCACTGCCGCGCCACCGCGATCGCCGCCGCCGAGCGCCGCCTCGCGTCCTACCTGCTGCTCCGCACCGAGGATCCGACGCGCCCGCCGCCCACCGAGGCCAACATCCTGCTCGATCGATTGGTCGGCGCCGAGATCCGCTGGGTGAGCCGCGAGCAGTACCGCCGTCGCGCCGAGCTCTTCGTCGAGGTCGCCGAGGAGCTGCGGCGTCGCGGCCGCAAGCCCTACGTCGTCCCCGAGGGCGGCTCGAACGCGCTCGGCAGCTGGGGCTACATCCGCGCCGTCGAGGAGCTGGTCGAGCAGATCGGCCGCGAGCCCGTGACGCTGGTCTATGCCGCCGGTTCGGGCGGCACGGGCGCCGGCCTGATCTTGGGCGTCAAGCTGCTCGGCCTGCCGTGGCGCGTCGTCGGCGTCAACGTGTGCGACAACCGCGACTACTTCGTGCGGGTGATTGGTGAGATCTGCGAGACCTCGATCCAGCAGTACGCGCTGCCGGTCCAGTTCTCGCGCGACGAGATCGAGATCGTCGACGGCTACGTCGGTCTCGGCTACGCCAAGAGTCGCCCCGAGGAGCTGGCGCTGCTGCGCGACGTCGCGCGCAAGGAGGGCCTCATCCTCGATCCCGTCTACACCGGCAAGGCGATGTTCGGTCTGTGGTCGGAGCTCAAGCGCGGCACCGCGCTCGGCAAGCAGCTCGTGTTCTTCCACACCGGCGGCATCTTCGGCCTCTTTCCAAAGGCGGCCGAGCTCGCGCCGCTCCTGTAGCGAGCCGCACGGCTCTCCCGACGATGGCCCAACCTCTCCTCGGCGCGCTCGCCGCGCTCGGCAGCTCCTTTACCTGGGCCTACGCCTCGGCGCGCTACACGACCAGCTCACGCACCGTCGGCAGCGTCCGCGTCAACCTGGTGCGCGCGCTGGTCGCGGCGCCGATCTACGTCGTGGTGGCGTCGCTGCTGCACGGCCGTGCCGCGACGGCGCCAATGACCGGAGCCTCGGTGGGTTGGCTCGCGACCAGTGTGCTGTGCAGCTACGGGTTCGCCGACATCCTCTTCTTCTCGTCGGCGCGCAGCCTCGGCATCTCGACCGCGCTGGCGATCGCCTCGGTCTACCCGCTCTGGTCGGCGCTCGCCGGCGCGCTGCTCGGCGGCGAGCCCTTCGGCGTCGCGCGCCTCGTCGGGGTGCTGCTGTGCATCGGCGGCATCGTGGCGCTGGTGCGCCTGCAGTCGCGCACGCTCGAGAAGAGCGAGGGAAGCGCGCTGGTCGGTCTGATCTTCGCGCTGCTCACCTCGCTGCTCTGGGCGGGCAACACCTACACGGTCAAGCGCGGCTCGGTCGGCCTCGACGTGTGGCAGGCCAACGCGGTCCGCTACACCGTGGCGATCCTCGTGCTGCTGCCGAACGCGCTGCTGCAGCGCAGCAAAATTCCCTGGTCGACGGCGCCGACCGGCGGCTGGCTGCGCCTCGGGCCGCCCATCCTGGCCGACTGCATCCTCGGCTCCGTGTTGTTCGTCTACGGCCTGTCGAACGCCGATCTCTCGGTGGCGGCGACGCTGTCCTCGCTCGCGCCGCTGGTCAGCGTGCCGGTCGCGATCGCGCTCGGCGCCGAACGCTGGAGCCTGGCGCGGGCCCTCGCCATCGCGGTCACCGTCGGGGGCGCCCTCCTGCTCGTCGGCGCCGGCTAGTTCTTCCTGGCCGGGCGGATCGGGTAGATCGTCTCGCCGCCACCGTACGTTGTACGTGGCATGGTGCGCGCGCTGTTCCCGGTCCTGGTGCTGCTGGCGGCGGCCCCGCTCGTCGCTGAGCCGCGGTCCGGACACGCCTCGCACGACGCCAACGCGCCCTGCGTCGGCTGCCACGAGGAGATCGGCGCCGAGTGGCAGCGCTCACTCCATCGTCACGCCTGGACCGACCGCGTGTTCCAGTCGGCGTATCGCGTCGAGCCGCTCGCCTTCTGCCGCAGCTGCCACGCCCCGATGAGCGACGCGGCCAAGGAGCCGAGCGGCCGGGCCGCGACCGATGGCATCGGCTGTGTGACTTGTCACGTCGGCGCCGATCGGCGCATCCGCGCGGCGCGGCCGATCCCAGCCAGCGAGCGCCTGCACGCCGTCTCGGTCGACGCCAAGCTCGCCACGGTCGCGGCGTGCGCCAGCTGCCACCAGTTCGACTTCCCCTCCCACTCGGGACAGCTCGTCGCCGAGCCGATGCAGGACACCGTGCGCGAGCACGCCCGCTCGACCAAGGCCGATCAGCCCTGCCAGGCCTGCCACATGCGCGTCGTCGACGGGCCGAGCGGCAAGCACCGCAGCCACGACTTCTCGGTGATCCGCGACCCGGCCATCCTGCGGCGGGCGATCACCGTCGCCGCCGAGCGACCGGCCGCCCAGCTCCTGCGGCTCACGCTGACGGCGGACGAGGTCGGCCATGCCTTCCCGACCGGAGACATGTTCCGGCGCGTCGAGGTGCGGGCCGAGGCGGTCGACGCCGACGGGCGAGTCCTCGAGCGCGCGCCGTCGGTGGTGCTTGAGCGGACCTTCGGCGATCGTCCGCGCGCGCCCGACTCGCTGGCCGACGTGGGCTCACAGCGCGTCGAGCTCGCCGACACCCGCGTCCCCCCGCCCGGCCAGGGCTCCCGCGTCGTCGACCTGCCCTTCACGCAGGTGCGCCTCGGCGCACGCCTGCGCTGGTCGGTCGTCTATCAACGCATGCCGTCGCCGATGGCGTCGGCCTTCTCCGTCAACCAGGCGATCGACGAGGTCGTGATCGCCACGGGCGAGCTGCCCATCACCGTCGCGGCGAGCTGGCCGCGGCAAGGAGGAACCCGATGAACCTGCGCGCGACACTCGCTGCATTCTCCGTCCTGCTCAGCGTGCCCGCGGCGCGCGCTTCGAGCGATCGGCCGCCGTCGCTGTTCGACATCCCGCAGGGTAGCGTCGACAAGCAGGCGCAAGAGAAGATCGCCACCGTCGAGAAGACCTGTCGCGTCTCGATGTACTCGCGCATCGGTCCGAGCCCGGCGCAGCGCGCCCGCTGCGAGGCGGCCGTCGTCGCGGCGCTCGAGTCGCCCAAGGCGGCGGCGCGCGCCGCGCTGTTCCGGCTCGATCAGATCGCCACGAGCAGCGGCAGCGCCCTGGCCGACCCAGAGTCGACGCCGCCGTGGCGCCTCTACGACGTCGTCGCGCGCGCCCAGGATCTGTCGCTGCTCGAGACGCTGGTCGTCGCCCTCGAGCGGATCGAGGCCGGCGGCCTGGCCTCGCCGCGCGCCCACGAGCGCCACCAGATCGCCGGCACGCTCAAGCGCTTGACCTACGCCGAGCCGAAGGGCACACCCGCGATCGCCTGGCGCGCCTGGCTGCGCGAGCATCCGACGGTGACACGCGACGAGCTGTTGGCCGCGCACGTCACCGCGCTCCGCGCCGTGCTGCGGTCGCCGACGAGCGAAGGCGAGGAGCAGTTCGCCGCGATCGAGTTCTTGATCAACCAGCCGACGACGCGCAGCGAAGGCCTGCAGCTCGTCGCCGGGATCGCGGCGCGCACCAAGCTCAGCCCGGCCCAGCGGGATCGTCTGCAGCGCCTCGCCAAGAGCTACGAGGCGGCCAAGCCGAGCGGCGATCCGACCGCCGTCCTCGGACCGCGCAGCTAGCGCGCGGTCTCAGTCGTGGCAGGGCCCGTCATAGGCGATCGCGACCTTGGCGCAGACGGTCGCCACCTCGGGGTTGCCGTAGGTCTTGCCGTCGACTCCGCAGACCGGGTGCGCGTAAAGATCGACCGCGCACATCGCCATGTCAGCGACCTCTTCCTGCTTGTCCGCCGGACAACCAGCCCCACAGAGCGCGAACAGCGAAAGCACAACGAACCCGCGAATCTCTTTAAGCATAAGCAATAGCCTCCCAACCAATAAGACAAAGTAAGACTGCCAGAGCGAACCGATCAGATCCCGCGAAACAGCCCGAACGCGCTCGTGTACGAGTGCACGAAGGTCTTGCCGTGCACCGGCCCGATCTCGCCGTTCGAGAAGAATCCACCTACCGGAACGTTGCCCACGTTGCGACGCAAGAGATCGGAGTCGTGGTTCGGCGCGCCGAAGAAGCCGCTGCCACGCCCGAGGCAGGAGAACAGCAGGGCGCCCTCAGGCTTCGGCCCACCGGCGCGCGCTTCGAGGTGCTGCGCCAGATCCGCCTCCGCGGCGCTGGCGTCGCGCACCATGAACTGCACGACCTGCGGCGGCTCGAGGTAGGCGCTCACCGAGATGGCCCCAGACTCTGGATCGACGCCCTGGACGTGGCGCACCAGGAGCTCTTGCGGTCGATAATCCATGCGGCTCTTGTCCGTCTCGAGCCCGACGACCAGCGAGCGCGCGAAGCGCTTCTGCTCGTCCTTGGGCAGGGCGCGGAAGATCTCGTTGAGCACGTCGAGCGCCCGCCGCTTCTCGATCTCGAGGATGAAGTTCTCCTCGGTAGCGGTGACGACGAGCGGCCGCCCGATCGGTCGGCAGCCTTGCGAGATCAAGGTCTCGACGGCGAGCGGGCCCGACAAGGCGACGCCGACGGTACCGACGTGCAGGATCTCGTCGTCGAGATACAGCGCCGCCCGGCCGGGCGCGTCGCCCGAGGCGAGCCCGCCGAGCACCGTGATGCCCGGGAACGACTCGTCGACACCGGCGAGGATGAGCTGCGAGTCCGCGGTGTGCGGATCGGGAAAGATCAACATGCAGCGCGTCGTGTCGACGGGCGCGGGGATGCGGCGGTGCCACCCGTCGTGGTCGTTCGGGAAGCGCGGCGTGTACACCGGATCGAGGTGAAACGGGTGCAGCCCGATCCCCGGGAGCGAGGCGCCGACCAGCGAGAGCGCCGCGACCTTCTCGACCTCCTGCCCGCCGCCAATGACCCCGCCGGCGCTGCAACCGACGAGGCGCGGCCCGTCGAGCACATTGCGCACGAGGCTCGGCGCCGCATCCGGATATCCGGATGCGAACATCAACACGAGATCGGGAGTCGTACCCAGCGCCTCACGCAGCAGCTGAGTCGCCTCTTGCGCTGCCGCAGGGAAGGCATCCCGTCGCGAGAGCGCAGTGGCCCACTTCATGGCCTGAAGATAGCACGGGCGCGCCCGGGTCGTGACCACCGAATCGAGGTAGACACCGGGGTGCATATCGGTAGCATTGGATCCGTGCGCCCGAAACACTTGGTCCCCAACGTCGTCACCCTGGCCAACATTGCCCTCGGCTTTCTGGCCATCATCGCGGCGGCTGACAAGCGCTTCGAGCACGCGGTCTACTTCATGTTCGCCGCTGCGCTGTGCGACATGATGGACGGGCGTCTGGCTCGCATGCTCGACGCCTCGTCGAAGTTCGGCATGGAGCTCGACTCGCTGTCCGA
>CAZPEY010000009.1:0-32582 GCA_964585665.1 uncultured Polyangiaceae bacterium
CGCGGCGCTCGCGCGGCGCTTCGGCCAGCTCCGAGGGCGCCGTGGGGCGACGCTCACGCGGCGCGGGGCTGACCTCAGCCGGAGCTTCGGGCGCGCGAAACAGCTCGGCCGGGGCGCTCGCCTTCCGATCGCGCGCCGGCTCGGGCTGCGGCTCGGCGGCCCGGAAGACCTCGGCCGGTTGGCTCGCCCGCCGCTCGCGCACCGAGTCGGGAACGACGATCGGGCCGGTGCCCATCTTGACGTCGTCCTCATCGAAGCTCGGCAAGCTCATCTTGCGCTCGCGCGGCGGCGCGGCAGCCGGCGTCGGCGCAGGGCTCGGGGCAGGCGCGGCAGCCGCGGCCGCCGCCGGCTCCTCCTCGGTGCTCGCTGGCAGTCCGTCAGGCAGCGCCGTGACGCCCGTGGTCTCATCGGCAAACTCGCTGCCTTGATCGGTGAAGAGTTCGTCGATGAGGTCGAAGCCTTCGTCGAGCTCCTCGCCCTCGCCGAGCCCCGGGGCGGCTTCGTCAGGGGGGGGCTTGGTGGGACCGCTAGGGGAGGACGACTTCTTGTTCTTGTTCTTGTCGCTCGCTGCCACGTGGAAGGCTCCGACACTCTGAGGGTTTGTCATCGTAACAGCTTCGAAGGGCGATGTCGCTGGCGGAGTGAAGCCTGGCTCGCCTCCCCGCCCACCCTCATAAGTCCATCGATAAGTCCCACCCCAGGGCTGGAGCGCCGGCCGCCAGCGTCCTTTGAAGCCGGCGACGCCGTTTAGGGTTGGGCAAGGGTCGCGAAGCAGGCATGCTACGGTTCGCATGGAACCGCTCACGCTCACCGCCGCCGAGGTCGAGGCGGTCTTCCCCCTCTCGCTGCGCATCGACGGAGCCGGGCAGATCGAGGCCGTCAGCCCCGCCTTCCGCGCCGCGTTCCCCGACGTTCCCCTCCGCGATCCCCTCGCCCGGCACTTCCTGGTGCTGCATGGGGCGGCGACCGCGCTCGGGCCCCTGCACCTCGAGCACAGCGCCTCGGGGCGCCGCCTGTGCGGTGCGCTGCTCGCCGACGCGCAGGGCTGGCGGTTCGTCGCGGCGACGCTCGATCACCGCATGGACGCGATGGCCGAGCTGGCCGAGCAGCAGGCGACGCTGCTCCAGCTCTTCCGTCACGACAACCGCGACTTCGATCAGACGGTCCACCACCTGCTCGCGGAGAACGGCCGCAAGCTCGGCATCGCCCGCTGCAGCCTGTGGTCGCTCCAGCACGACGGCACCACCATCCGCTGCGAGGCGATCGTCGACCAGAACGACCCGACCGTCAAGCGCGGCACCGAGATCGGCGAGCAGGCGGCCCCCCGCTACTTCGCCTCGCTGCGCACCGGTGAGATCATCGCGGCGAACGACGCCTACACCGATCCGCGCACCTCGGAGTTCGGCACCGGCTACCTGCAGCAGTTCGGCATCTCGTCGCTGCTCGACGTACCAATCTACGTCGGGGGGCTCCTCGTCGGCGTGCTCTGCCATGAGCACGTCGGGCCGGCCCGGGTCTTCACCGCCCCCGAGCAGCACTTCGCGGTCTCGATCGGGCAGCTCCTCTCGCTCGCCATCGAGGCCGAGCGCCGCACCTCGGCCGAGCTGGCGCTCAAGAAGAGCGAAGAGCGGCTGCGCGCCATCATCGAGAACGCCCTCGACGCGGTGATCACCACCGACGCGTCCGGCATCATCGAAGAGTGGAACCCCCAGGCCGAGCAGCTCTTCGGCTGGAGCGCCGAGGAGGCGGTCGGGCGCCCGGTCGTCGGGACCATCCTGCCCTCGACGATGGCGCCCAACGCGCCGACGCCGATCCTCGCCGCGCTGCAGTCGAGCGCCGAGGACGCGCGGCGCCGCGTCGAGTTCACCGTGCAGTCGCGCGACGGGCGCACCTTCCTGGCCGCGGCGGCGATGGCGCCGGTCGACGTCGGCGATCGCCAGGTGCTCTCGGCCTTCGTGCGCGACATCACCGAGCGCAAGCGCCTCGAGGAAGAGCTGCGCCACCAGGCGTTTCACGACGCGCTGACCGGCCTGCCCAACCGCGCCTTCTTCTTGAAGCTGATCAACCGCGAGCTGGCGCTGCAGGCACGCGATCAGAGCCACCAGTTCGCGCTGCTGTTCATCGATCTCGACGGCTTCAAGCTGGTCAACGACAGCCTCGGGCACGAGGCTGGCGACGCGCTCTTGATCGAGATCGCCCGCCGCCTGTCGGCCTGCCTGCGCACCACCGACGTCGCGGCGCGCCTCGGTGGCGACGAGTTCACCATCCTGGCCAGCCAGCTCATGTCACAGGACGACGCGATCGTGCTGGCCGAGCGCATCAGCGAAGCGATGCGCCAGCCCTTCGCGATCGGCACGCACGAGGTCGTCCCCTCGGGCTCGATCGGCATCCTCCTGTCGAACCCCGCGTACGACACTGCCGATCAGATGATGCGCGACGCCGACGCGGCGATGTATCGCGCCAAGGAGCGCGGCAAGGCGCGCTACGAGATCTTCGATCGCGACATCCACAAGCAGAACCTCGAGCGGCTCGAGATCGAGAACGACCTGCGCTACGCGATCGATCGGCAGCAGCTGCGCCTGCACTACCAGCCGATCCTCGAGCTCGGCACCGGACGGATCGCCGGCGTCGAGGCGCTCTTGCGCTGGCAGCGTCGCCCCGGCGAGTTGGTCATGCCCAACGAGTTCGTCCGCGTCGCCGAAGAGACACGCATCATCAACCGCATCGGGCGCTGGATCTTCGAAGAGGCCGTGCCGACCGTCGCTGAGTGGAACCGCCGCTTCGGCACCAACCTGGTCCTCTCGGTCAACGTCGCGCGGCCGCAGTTCTTCCAGCCCGATCTGCCGGCCTTCGTGCGCGAGCTGCTCGATCGCCACGGCCTCCCCGCCGAGCAGCTGCGCATCGAGCTCTCCGAGAAGGTCTTGCTCAAGGATCCGGGCGTCGTCTCCGAGGCGCTCCGCCGCCTGCCAGGCAAGACCTGCATCGACGACTTCGGCACTGGCCTGTCCTCGCTCAGCAGCCTCCCTGATCTGCACGTCCAGTCGATCAAGATCGATCGCGCGTTCGTCGTCCGGCTCGATCAGTACAACGAGCTGGTGCGCGCCATCGCGGCGCTGGCGCACAGCCTCGGCATGGAGGTGCTCGTCGAGGGCGTCGAGACCGCGGAGCTGCGCGATCGCCTACGCGACCTTGGCTGCGATCTGGCGCAGGGCTACTGGTACTCGCGGCCGCTGCCGCCGAGCGAGATGGAGACGTTGCTGCGCCGCTGATCCGCGATCAGGGGATGATCGTCGCGCAGCCGAAGAGCACGTCGATCCGCGAGTCCTGCGTCAAGCGAACCTTGTCACAAGCACCGGGGCAGAGGCGGACGCGCGTCGGCATGTCCGGGTTGTCGTAGTACCAGCCCTTGTCGCCTCCGGTGGCGCAGTTGTCGGCACTCTGGACGTTGGCGAAGTACTCGACGCCGGTCTGGGTCGTGAAGCTGACGTTGACCTGATCGTAGACGATCGCCTTGCCCTCCTCGGGCGTCGGGATCTCGAACTCGCACTGCAGCGCCGCTTGGCGGATCGTGTCGAGCGCGGTGAAGAAGGCGGTCTGCGTGTCCGACGCCGTGTCGACGATGAAGGCCGAGCCGGTCCCGCCCGCGGCCGCAACCTCGTTGAGCGCGCCGAGCTCGCTGCCCACGCCGATGACGAAGGTCTGCAGGCTCGGCTGCGTCGACTGCGCCTGCGACGCGAGCGCCACCGCGTTGGCGAGCGAGTTACCGATGCCGCCATCACCGACCTTGATGCAGCTGTCGTCGGGGATACCGTCGGTCGCCAGCACGAGCACGACCTTCCGCTTCGGGTTGGTCGCCTGATAGTCCTTCAGGTACTGGTACGCGCCCTCGAGCAGCGGCACCATCGGCGTGCCGCCGCTCATCAGCTGCTCGTCGAGCGACGTGGTGATCGCCACCTCGTTGCCCGGCAGCTCGCCCAGCACGACGGCCGGCGAGGCGTAGTCCTCGACCCGACACTGCCGTCGCAGCGGGAAGTACTGCAGGCCGAGGGACAGCCCGACCGACTTCTGGCTCTTGGTGAAGGACTTCAAGGCCGACTTGACGGCAGGCCACTTGCCGTCGAAGTCCATCGAGTACGAGGTGTCGAGCGCGATCAAGATGTCGAGCGGCAGCACCTCGGTCTGCTTCGAGCTCGACACGCACGCGTCGAGATCGAAGTTGAACGTCGTGGCGAAGTCGACTCCGCCGTCGCCGTTGACCGACTGATCCTTGGCGTTCGGGTCGGCGTCATCGGTCCAGCCGAAGAGGTCGGCGCCTGACGAGTCCGGCGGGATCTCCTTACACGCAGGCAGCGCCGCCAGGGAGCTCGCAAAGATGGTCAAGCAGATTGACTTCTTGATCGTTCGCATGGGCATCGGCGTCTCCATCAACCCGAGCACGTCTTGGTGTTGCCGCAGCCGTCGGGCCAGGTGCCGACTCCGAGCTCGGTGCAGGTCTTGGGCACGCAGGTGCACGTCCCCTCCGCGCCCGCAGAGTCGCCGGTGCAGACATTGCTCGTCTTGCCGCCGCTCGTGTCGCAGGGGCACGCGAGCTTGGTGCCGTCACCGCGATCGTAGTACGCGGTGTCGTTGCACATCGAGCCGATCGCGCCGGTCTTGCCGAGCGAGGCGCACGTCGACGCGGGGCGGCAGTGGTGGGTGCCCGAGTCGCAGATGTCGCCGCCCGTGCACGAGCAGTTGAAGGCGGCCTGGCAGCCGTCGTTGACGACGCCGCAGTAGCCGCCCGACTGGTTGTACGGCGCCATCGGCGGCAGGTTGCTGCAGTTGTACGGCGTGCAGCACTTGACGGGGCTGCCGCCGTTGTTGACGCAGACCTTGTCCGCCGCGCAGCAGTCCATCGCGCCGCCGCAGCCATTCGACGTGCCATCGTCGCTGCACGAGGTACAAGCCGCCTTGGGCGTGCAGCTGCAGGTGCCCTCGGCCGGCGCGCCGCTCGTGCCATCGCCGGTGCAGGTCTGGTTCGCGTAGCCACCGTTCGTCGAGCACTTGCACGCAAAGTCGCCCGCGCCGCCCGAGCCGTTGTCGTAGAAGTTGAAGTCCGAGCACTTCTTGCCCGCGTCCACCGAGCCGCTGGCGTTGAGCGCCACGCCGGCGTAGCTCGCGCAGGTCTTCGTCGTGACGCACATGTTCGTCATGGTGTTGCACGACTTGCCGCCGGTGCAGTTGCACGCGATGTTCGGGTTACCCGCACAGGACGACGCGACCGACGTGTTACACGAGTCGGCCGTGCAGGTCGCCGTCTCGGTGCAGCAGGTCTCGCCGGTCTGCAGCTTCTGCCCCGTCGCGCAGCAGACGCCGTTGCCCGAGGCGTCGCCCGTCGACAGCGTGTTGATGCAGGTCAGGCCGGAGCCGACACAACCGCACGTGAGGAACGCGCTACTGCCGCCGTCCGTGCGTCTTGGGAAAAGGGTATTCGTCGTCGAGGTCGAGCAGTTGTTGCCAGCCCCGCGCGGCAGGTAGTCGGTGCACTGGCAGTCGCGGCACGAGATCTGCGCCGGCGGAGACTGCCCCGCCGCGTTGGTGCCTGTCGTGCAGGCGTTGCTGATCTTGATGCCGCACTGCGCTGCATCGCACGTCGAGTTGAAGCAGCACGACGAGCCGTTCCAGTACCCGCCCTGGACGAGGCAGTTGGTCTGGCCGTCGTTCGGATCGACCTGCGCCGTGGCCTGGCAAGTGCCGGTCGTCCCGTCGGTGGGCACGACGATGTAGTTACCGGGCGAGCCGGTGACGCAGAGGAAGCCGGTGCCGCAGTCACAGGTCAGATTGGTCCCGCTGCCGTCGGGGAAGCTCGACGACGGGCCGCGCGAACACGGGTTGCCGGACGCGCCGTTGGCACCGTAGGTGCCGCACGTCTTCTTCGCCGCACAGACATCGGGATCGGGGGTCATGTTGCAGTAGTTGTTTCCGGTGCAGCACTGGGTCACCGCGTTGGTGCAGGTGTTGGTGACTGAGCAAGGGCCGCCGAGGCCGTTGTTGCCGCTGCACGAGCCGCCGGTGTTCTGGCAGCAGCTTCCCGGCGCGCCCGCCGTCTCGCCGACGCAGACAAGGTTGCCGCCGCAGCCGCAGGTCGCGCCGTCGAAGTACGCCCGCCCCGTCGTCGAGCACGGCTTGCCGACGGTACCCGTCGCGTCGTAGTAGGTGCACTTCGGGATGCAGGTGTCGATCGACGCGGAGCTCACGCGATCGTCGCACTTGTTGTTGCCCGTGCAGCAGCCGCTCATCTGATCGGTGCAGGTGTTGACGCTCGTGCACGGTCCACCGAGGCCGTTCGTGCCCGCGCACTTGGCGCCGGTGTCCTGGCAGCAGGTGCCCGAGTCGCTGCCGCCGACCACCATCTTGGCGTTGGTGCACAGCAGGTTGCCGTTGCAGCGGCAGTCGAGGTTCGTGCCGTCGCCCTTCGGAAAGGCGGGGCTCGAGCCGTTCGAGCAGGGCTTGCTCGCCTCTCCGGTCGTGTACGCGTCGCAAGCCAGGATCGGCGCGCACTTTCCGTCGCTGCCGCAGAGCTGGTTGGCGCCGCACGAGCAGGTCAGCGGCCCTCCGCAGCCGTCGTCGGCGAAGTTACCGCACTCGGCCCCGGCGAGCAGCTCGGCGCAGCCCTTGGGCTGGCAAGGCGGTCCGCACACGCCGTTGACGTTGCAGACCTGACCATCGGGACAGTCGCCACAATAGATGAGCTGCGCGTCGCACTTGCTCTCGAGCGTGCCGCAGTTCTTGCCGAGCGCCTGGCACTCGACCGGCACCTCGTCGGGCTCGCAGCGATTGGCGACGCCGCGGCGACCGCACTTCTTGCCCGGGCCGCAGTCACCGCAGAAGACCAGGCCGCCGCAGCCGTCGGAGATGTAGCCACACTCGACGCCCTGATCGACCTTCTTCTGCGCGCAGTAGGCGTTGATCTCGTCGGTGGTCGCCGGCGGCGTGCACGCTGGCTCGCAGACATGGAAGGCCTCGTTGCAGACCGTCCCGTCGGCGCAGGTTCCGCAGTCGACCAGATCGCTCGGGTTGTCGGGGCTGCCGCAGCCCAGCCAGGCCTTGCCGCACTCGTAGCCGTAGTCCTCGCAGGTGACCGTCTGACAGTCGGTGCACTGCTTGGTGTCGGGATCGCACTCCTTGCCCGAAGCACACTGGCCGCAGTCGAGGCGCTTGCCGCAGCTGTTCTTGATCTCGCCACACTGGGCGGCGAAGTCCTCGCACTTGATCTTCGGCGTGATGCAGGTGTGCGTGTCGAGATCGCAGACGAGCGCCCCGTCGCAACCTCCGCACTGGAAGACGGCGCCGGTGCAGCTGTCGATCACCTTGCCGCAGAGTCCGGCGCAGGAAGTGACCTCCGACGTGCACGGCGGCGGCAACAGATCGGGCGGCGGCGTCATGTCGCCCGGCACGGAGAGGTCCTCTCCGACGGCAAGGTCGACCGGCAGGCCGGCCAGATCGGCGGGCTTCGCCAGATCTGGAGCATTGCCTGTCTTGTCCTGCTTGCAGCTTGCGATCGACAGCACCACCCCGATCCCGACGACGAACAACAACGGGTGTACGCGCATCATGCGGCTGGTGTCCTTAAGATCCGGCGAGCGAGATCACCGGCAACCGTTTCACTTTCCCACAAACGCGTGGTAGTTGTCAAAGGAGTTCCCGTCGGTGAGCGCCGATTTCCCCCGCGGACGCCAGGCGCACATTAGGCGCGATGAGACTTGTGTAAGCCACCACGCCACGACGATCGCCGACGTAAGCCGCGCGCGCAGACGGCTGGCAACCGCCGCTCCGCCTCGATATGCTGGGGAGCGATGCGCTCTGTTCCTCTCCCGCCTGGGGGCACGTTGGTGCTCGCTGCCCTCGCCTTGCTCTCGCTGACGCTGGCGTCGACCGCGTGCAAGCACGACGCGGCCGGTGGTCACAACGACCTCGGCGGCGGTGGCGACGGCAGCGCCAACACCGACGGCAACGTGCACGACTTCGGCACGATCGATCCGGCGTGCGCCGAGGTCACCCAGCAAGCCAAGCTCAACCGCGTCGACCTCGTCGTGCTGCTCGATCGCTCCGGCTCCATGGGCGACGGGATCAACGGCGACGCGACCAAGAAGTGGAACCCGGTCACCTCCGCGCTCGAGTCCTTCTTCGCGGATCCGAAGTCGAAGGGGCTGCGGGCCTCGCTCGAGTTCTTTCCCGCCGACAACGACATCTGCAACTCGTCGACCTACTACTTCCCCGCCACCGGGATGACGCCGCTGCCGTCGGGGGCCTTCGGCACCGCGATCGCCGCGACGTCGCCCAAGGGCGAGACGCCGACCTTGCCGGCGATCATCGGCACGATCGACTACGCGGTCGATCAGCAGGCGATCACCACCAGCGATCGGACCGCGATCGTCCTGGTCACCGACGGCGAGCCCGCGGGCTGCGAGTCGAGCGTCAAGAACGTCTCGACCGAGTGCCAGAAGGTCCTGCAGAGCAAGGCCATCCCGACCTACGTCATCGGCGTCGGCGACAACATCCCCGGCCTCGACGAGATCGCCACCGGCGGCGGCACGACCAGCGCGGTCATCGTCTCGGTCGGCGATCCCTCCAAGACCAGCGCCGACTTCCAGAAGGCCCTCGAGAGCATCCGTGGCTCGACGCTGTCCTGCGCCTTCGACATCCCCAAGCTCGATCCGACGACCGACCCGGTGATCGACTTCGCCAAGGTCAACGTCGAGTACACCCCGTCGTCGGGCATGAAGGGCACGGTGCCGAGCTCGCCGGACTGCGCCTTCGGCGGCGGCTGGCGCTACGACAACCCGAGCGCGCCGACGCGCGTCGAGCTCTGCCCGGCGCTCTGCGATCAGGTGCGCAACGACGAGTCCGGCAAGATCGAGATCGTCTTCGGCTGCGCGACGATCATCTACTAGGAGCCTCGTGCCGGCTCAGAGGCGCTGCGAGACGAGCATGGCCACCGCGGCGACGCCGTCGCGCCACGAGATCTTCTTGCCCTGCGCTCGACTGCGCGGGTTGTAGCTGATCGGCAGCTCGAGGATCTCGACGCCAGCCTTGAGCAGCTGCGCGGTCAGCTCGGGCTCGATCTCGAAGCGCGAGGCGCGCAAGGTCAGGCGCTCGAGCACGTCGCGGCGCAGCACCTTGTAGCAGGTCTCGATGTCCGTCAGATGGCTGCCGTAGAGCAGGTTGGTCAGCCCCGACAGGCTGCGGTTGGCCATGTAGAAGGCCCAGTGCCCCTTGCGCCCGCCCTCGAGGAAGCGCGAGCCGTAGACCACGTCGGCGCGCCCGGCGATCACCGGCTCGAGCAGCCGCGGCACCTCGAGCGGATCGAGCTCGAGGTCGGCGTCCTGGATGGTGATGATGTCGCCCGTCGCCATGCCGAAGCCGATGCGCAGCGACGAGCCCTTGCCGAGGTTCACCGGGCTGTGGTGGACGCGGTACCCCGGGCGGGTCTCGAACGGCGCGAGCGCCTGCTTCGTCCCGTCGGTGGAGCCATCGTTGATGACGATGATCTCCTTGTCGAACGGCAGCGCCGGGAGGCGTTCGAGCACCTCGGCGACCGTGGCCGCTTCGTTGTAGACCGGGACGATGATGGAGACGCGCATGGCCGGCCGGCTTGTTATCCTCTTTGCGACGAGCCGTCAATCACGAGGCCGCCGGGCAGGGGCCGCGCCCCGAGACGCAGCAGCGCCGCGCCCAGCCGTGACCGCAGCGCCCGCTCCCCGTCGATGGTCTGCACCTCGGCGCCGCCGAGCCTGCCGAGCAGCGGCCAGAGTCGGTCCGCGGTCGCGCGCTCGCGATCGAGCAGCCGCAACGCCCCGCTGGCAGGATCGTGGAGCGCCAGCGGCGTCAGTTCGTCGACGAGGAGCAGGTCGGCGCGGTGGAGCGGGCCGCGGTGCAGTGCCTCGCCGTGCGACGGCGCCTCGAGCTCCGCCAGTGCAAGGGTCGACCACGGATCGTGGGCCGACAGCACCCATCGCGCCTCGGTCGGCGACGGATCGTCGCTGCGGCGCAGCGCCTCGATCGCCGCGGCGCTGCCGAACTGAACGCCGCCCTGACAGAACGCGCCACACCGAAGCCGACCGCGCTCCTCGAGCAGCTTGAGCGTGCGTCCCACCGAGGCCCAGCGCAGGCCCTCGCTCCCCTCGACGAGCGGCCGATCGACGATGCCCCAGCGCTCGACGAGACGGCGCGCCACCGCGAGCGCCGCGGCCATGGGATCGCCGCGGCCGTCGACGGACGCCTCCGGCAGGATCGACCAGCGCCCCGCCACCATCGGAGACAGGCGCGCGCCGCGGGAAGGGAGCGACGCCAGCGCGCGCTCGTCGTACGCCGCGAGCGGCTGCAGCGAGTCGTTGCTGACCAGGCCCGCCCAGACCAGCTCCCAGAGGCCGCGCTGCAGCCCGACGTTGCCGAGCTGCGGGAGGCGCGCGACGAGCTCGGCCGCAAAGCAGGCGTACCGCTCCTGCAGCACCACGAGGATGGCCTGGGCCTCGTCGGAGAGCGGCTCCTCGAGTGCCGTGCTGGGGCGCGCCAGCTCGCTGCGCAGCCCGAGCGCGATGCGGCCGCGCCCTGCGCCACGCCAGCCGAGCTCGCCGCTCGCGCACAGCGCATCGATCCCTGCCACGCTCGCCCCCGCGACCCGGGCAGGGACGATGTGGTGGAGCCAGGCCTCGACCGGGGCCACCCAGCCCGAGAGCTGCGTCAGCGTCGAGAGCAACGCCTCGACAGGCCGCGGCGCTCCGAGCCCCTGCCAGCGAGCGACGAAGCCGAGGCGCACGCGCCGCGTCGCCGGCCGGGCAGCGGCCATGCTCGCCTCGGCGGCCCGGCGACGAATGCGACGCACCACGCTGGGCGCAGCGTAGCGATCGGCGAGCGCGAACGGCGCGCGCTGCAGATCGGGCGCGGCGCTGAGGAGGGACAGCGCCTCGGGCTCGGCGAGGCCGAGCGCCGCGGCGACCTCGGCCAGGGAGAACGGGCCGTGGGTGCGCGCAAAGCGCGCGAGCCGATCCGCGTCGTCGAGCGCGCGCTCCCCGACCACGGCCAGCCGATCGCCGATCTCCTCGACCCGGCCGGTCGCGAGCAGCGCGTCGACCAGCGGCGCGACGTCGACCGCCGCCCGCGCTGCGAGCGCCGGACGATCGAGCGGACCGAGCTGGCGCAGCAGGTCGAACAACTCATCGGCGCTCTCGACGCGCAGCCCGGGTTGCCGTCGCTGCAGCTCGTCCTCGACCGCAGCGAGGTGCGCCGGATCCATCGTCTCGGCGGGGATCCCGACGAGGCGCTCGAGCGTCGCCTCGTCGAGCTGGAGCCGCGCGGCGCGCTGCTCCGCCGACGGGGTGTCATCCGCGTAGAGCAGCGCCGCCATGTACGCGAACGACAGCCCGGTGGCCATCGGCGAGGCGCGGGGGGTCTCGACCTCATGCACCGCGATCCCCCCGGAGGCGACGTCGCGCCACAGGCGCTCGAGCGCCGGGAGGTCGTAGACCTCGTCGAGGCACTCGGCGAGCGCGGCGCGGGTGATCGGGAAGTCGGGCACCACCTGAGCGCGGGCGAACAGCGCCTGGCCGCGGCGCCGCTCGAGCCAGAGCGGCCGCCGCCGCCCCGGCCGTCGCCGCAGCAGCAAGAGCGCACGCGCTGCGCACTCACGGAACCGCGCCGCGAACAGCGGCGTGTGCGCCAGCTCTTCGAGCAGCCGGCGGCGCACGCTCTCCGGATCCCCGAACAGCGTCTCTCGAAGCGACACGTCACCGAGGTCGCGCTGCCAGCGCAGCGCCAGGCCGTCCTCGCTCCACACGACCTCGGGGCGAACCCCGGTCGCCTCCTCGATCTGCGCCGCGACGAGCAGCGCCCAGGGCGCGTGCACGCGGCTGCCGAACGGCGAAAGCACCGCGACGCGATCGTCGCCGATCTCGTCGGCGAAGCGCTCGACGACGATGGTCTCGAGCGACGGCAGGCGCCCGGTCTGCTGGCGCTGCTCGGCGACGAGCTGCAAGAGGCGCTCGGCCGCCTCCGGCGAGAACCCGGCCTCGTCCCGCAGCCGCTGCCGACTCGCCTCGGGCGGATCGCGCTCGAGATCGGCGAGCAAGGCGGCCATCGCGGCGCCGATCTCGATGGGACGAGGAGGACGATCGCCCCGCCAGAACGGCATCCGCCCTGCCCCACCTCCGGCTGGCTCGACCACCAGCCGATCGACGCCGATCGACAAGATCCGCCAGGTGCTCGCGCCGAGCAGGAAGGTATCGCCGACGCGGCTCTCGTAGGTCATCTCCTCGTCGAGCTCGCCGATCTTGGTGCCATCGGCGAGCCGCACCGAGAAGAGCCCTCGATCGGGGATCGTGCCCCCCGAGGAGCGCAGCGCCAGCAGCGCGCCGGGCCGGGCGGTCACCGTCTCGGCCCCGCCGAGGACGCGCTGGACGTTGAGCAGCGGCCGCAGCTCGGGCAGCGCCGCCTCGTGTCCGGACAAGAGGTCAAGCAACTTGACGACCTCTTCGCGCGGCAGCTCGCGGTACGGAGCGGCGCGGCGAACGAGCGTCCACAGATCGTCGACGGGCACCGGCTGGTCGCTGGCGGCGACGATGGCGACCAGCTGCTGAGCGAGCACGTCGAGCGGCTGGCGCGGAGCCACCATCGCCTCGAGCTCACCCCGCCGCATCGCCATCGCCACCGCTGCCAGCTCTGGGAGCTCGGCGACGTGCTTGGCGAACAGCCGCGCGTGGCTCGTCTCGCTGCGCCGATGGCCGGCCCGTCCGACGCGCTGCAGACCACGCGTCGCCGATCCGGGCGACTCGATCTGCACGACGAGCTCGACCGCGGCGTAGTCGACCCCGAGCTCGAGCGACGAGGTCGCGACCAGGGCGCGCACCCGCCCCGCCTTGAGCTCGGCCTCGAGGTGGCGGCGCCGCTCGAGCGACAGCGAGCCGTGGTGCGCGAGGACGAGCGGGGCGGCGAGCTCGGGGTGGCGCTCGACCGCCAGGTCGTTGAGCGCCTGCGCCAGCCGCTCGGTGAGGCGGCGGCTGTTGGCGAACACGATCGTCGAGCGGTGCCCCAGGATGAGCTCGAGGAGCCGCGCGTGCAGCCCCGGCCAGGCGCCCGCCGGACGCGTCGTCGCCGGAGCATCCGCTGTCGTGGAGGCAGGGGCGGGCGCGACCTCGCCCGGTGCCTCGACCTGCAGCTCGAGTCGCGGCGGCTCGCGGCTCTGCACCACCTCGACGTCAGCGCCGAGGTAGCGCGCGATCGCCGCCGGGTCGGGCGCCGTCGCCGACAAGCCGATCCGCTGGAGCGGACGGCCGACCAGCGCCTCGAGTCGCTCGATCGTCACGAGCAGGTGCGAGCCGCGCTTGCTCGGATACAGCGCGTGCAGCTCGTCGACGATCAGCGTCTCGGCCGTCGCGAGGTGGCGCGCCGCCGACGACTGCAGCAACAAGAACAGCGACTCGGGGGTCGTGATGAGGATCGAGGCGCCGCGACGCAAGAAGCGCTGCCGCTCGCTCGGCTTCGTGTCGCCAGTGCGCAGCGCGACCGTGAGCGGCTCGAGGCAGAGCCCGTCGCTCTCCGCCGCGGCGACGATCCCTTCGAGTGGCTGCACGAGGTTCCGCTCGATGTCGTGGGCGAGCGCGCGCAGCGGCGAGACATAGACGACCTTGCACCCCGGGCCGCGCGCCGCCGCGAACTGCCACCGATCGATCGCCGCCAGGAACGCCGCGAGCGTCTTGCCGCTCCCCGTCGGCGCGACCAGCAGGCACGAGGCGCCCGACGCCAGCCGCGGCCACGCCAGCGCCTGGATCGGCGTCGGCTCGCCGAGGCTCCCGGCGAGCCACCGCTGCGTCGGCGGTTGAAACGGGGTCGTGCTCACGTCGGCTGCTACGGCAGCGGTTGCAGCGCCGCGCCGCGCACGACGAAGAGGCGCACCTTGCCAGCCCGCTGACCCGCATCGGAGAACGCCACTTCGCCGGTCGCGCCCGCGAAGCGTTGCGCGACCAGGCTGCGCCCGACCGCCGTCGGATCGTCGCCGACCTGCTCGAGCGCGCGGCGTGTCGCCGTCGCCGCGTCGAACGAAACCGCGTCGAGCAGCGACGGCTCCTCGCCGAACGCCGCGCGGTAGCGCTTGCACATCTCGACGGTCGCAGCATCCTCGGCGGCGCTGGCGAACAGCACGCCGAGCACTGCCTGCTGGATGTACTTGCCCATGCCGAGGAGCTGCTGCGGTTGCAGGCCATCGGCCATCGCGAGGAGCTGCGCCGGCTTGCCCTGCGCCGGCACGTTGGCCATCGCGACGACCCCCGTCGACGCCAGCTGAGGCGCGATGAGCTGCAGCTGCCCCGCCGGGGCCGCGACGAACAGCACCTCGGGACCGACCGCACGGAGCTTCTTGGCCTCGTGCACGAAGGTCGTCGCGGACTCCTTGTACTTGAGCTCCGCGACGATCACTCCGCCGCCCTGCTGCCAGCGCTCGACGAACGCCTGCCCGAGGGTCCGGCCATAGGTCGAGTCGGGCGCCAGGATCGCGGCGCGCTTGCCGACGGAGAGACCATGCTCGGCGAGCGCCCGCGCCGCGGCGGCGCGCCCGGCCACGGCGTGGAACAGCCCGGCCCGCGTGCTGCCGTCCTCCGCGACCAGGCTGACCAGTGGCGCGCTGTCACCGACGGACGCCGCGACCATCGCCTCCCCCTTGTCCGGCGAGCCGATCAGCACATCGACACCGCGCAGCCCGAGGGCCCGCACCAGCTCGGCGACCCGCTTGGGATCGGAGCGCGTGTCCGCCACCTCGAGCTCGATCTTGCCGGCATCGCCGTCGACGAGCCCGAGGCCCAGCAGCACGCCGCGCAGGGCGCGCTCCCCGAGGCCCTTGCTCTTGCCCGACAGCGGCAGCACCAGGCCGACCTTGAGCTGGCCACGCTCGCGCCGCGGACCGTCGATCGCTGTGGTGTCCCCCGTCGAGAACCGCTCGAGACAACCGGGCCGACTCTGGCAGAAGCGCTTGGCCTGCTCGGCGATGTAGGCGCGCTCCCCCGGGGTCGCGTACCCCGAGAAGCGCTGGAACTCGCGCTCGGCCTGCGCCATGTCGCCGCGCTGCAGATACACGTCGGCGAGCACGGCGTGCAGCTCGTTGGCGTCGTCACCGGGCGCGATCTGCTCGGCGATCTCCGACAGCCGCTGCGCCGCGAGCTGCGCATCGCCGCGTCGGTGTGCACACAACCCCTCTTGGAGCCGCGCCTTCTGCTGCACGATCCGGCGCTGCACGTCGTCGACGAGCGGCTGGCTGGCGAGCGGCGCGACGAGCGGCATCGCCTGATCGCACTTTCCGAGCAGGTAGAGCGCGCGCGCCTGGTTGACCCGCGCCAGATCGGCGAGCGGATCGCGCGGGTGCTGCTCGACGAACGTGGCGAACCGCTGCGCCGCCTCCGCGTTCTGCTGCCGCTCGAGCAGCGAGCGCGCGAGCTGGTATTCGTCGTTGGCGCGGCTGTCGGGCGACGTCAGCGCCGGTTCGGCGCGCGGATCGAACCGCTTGGGGCAGCCGCAGACGGCGAGCACCAGGCAGAGCGGCTTGCACCGTGAGAGGAGACGGGGCATGTTCGCGGCGATTTTCGAGATCACGCGCAGGTTGTAGCGCGAACCCTTGCCCGAGGCGAGACACATGACCGATGAACAGTTCGATGCGGCGCTCGATCACGCGATGGCTCTCCTCGACGAGGATCGCATCAAGGACGCGCGCCGCGCGGCCGACGACCTGGCCAAGCAGTCGCAGCGCAAGGCCGAGTCGCTGCTGCTGTCCGCGACGGTCGCCGTCGGCGAAGAGGACTACGAGCGGGCGGAGCGAGAGGCGAGCAAGGCCATCGAGCTCGACCCGACCTTGTTCGCCGCCTATCGCCTCGCCATCGAGCTGGCCTCGTCGGCCGGCGACGCGGCCCGCGCCCGCAAGCTGCTCGACCGCGCGCTCGACGAGGTCGAGGAGGAGGAGGACTTCCTCGACGCGCTGCTGCTCAAGGCCGAGCTCGAGCTCGAGGCCGAGGGCCCCGATGCCGCCGCGGCGGTGATCGCCGAGCTTCCCCCCGCCGACATCGAGGACCCCGACCTCGCGGTGCGCGCCGGCAACCTGCTGCTCGAGCTCGACCGCGCCGGCGACGCCGAGCGCTACTTCAAGATGGCGGTGCACAGCGACCCGGAGGCGGCGGACGCCTACTACGGGCTGGCCTTCTGCGCAGAGCTGCAGGGCCGCGAGGCCGAGCGAGTCACGCACTTCCTCAAGGTCCGCCAGCTCGATCTGGCCGCGCCGCGCTCGCCGTACCAGATCTCGATCGACAAGCTGTCCGAGATCGCCGACGAGGAGCTCGAGGCGCTGCCGGACGCGGCCCGCCAGCTCATCGGCAACGTCCCGGTGCTGATCGAGGACTATCCCTCCGAGGCGCTGGTCAAGGACGGCGTCGATCCGCGCGTCCTCGGCCTCTTCGTCGGGCCCGCGCTCCCCGAGCAGACGATGGGCGCGCCGCCGGCGCTCAACTCCATCCACCTCTTCCACCGCAACCTCGAGATGGAGGCAGACAGCGACGACGCTGTCGCCGAGGAGGTGCGTGTGACGCTGCTCCACGAGGTCGGCCACTTCTTCGGCCTCGACGAAGACGAGCTCGACGAGATGGGCCTGTCCTAGCTTCACAGACACGCGCGGAGCGCGATCCAAATTCAAGCGGCCGGCAGGCCGCGTCGCGGCGAGGTCGCCGCGCAAGCAGGGGTGGGGACCCGACGGCTTTGCCGGCGGGGCGGGGCGGCACGCCCCGTCAAGACAGGCTAAACAGGAACGCTTCCTTTGGATCTTCTTCCACGCGTTCCTGTTTAGATCTTCACGTTCTCCGTCGTCCGCGCGTACGGCCAGATGGCCTTGATCGCGTCCGCGATCTTCTGCAGCGTTCCGCACAACCGCTCGACCTCTTTGGGCCCGAAGTGCCGATCGGCCAGGTGCGCCTTGAGCACGACCAGCTCCTGACGAACGTCGCCGATCTCCTTCTTCTCTCGGATGCGGGCGTTGTACGTCATGATCTCTTTGAGCGCGTCCTCGAGCACGGGCAACAGCTGCTCGGACAGCTCGAAGAAGTGGCGCCGGTCGAAGACCTCGCCCCCGTACATGATCGCCGTCTGCGACAGCATGGAGACACCGACCATCGCCATCTGGATCTGACCCTCGCGCAGCAGGAGCGCGAGCGACCGGCTCAGGTTGCGCATGGTCGTGGCGATGAGCACGCGGGATCCCCCGTCGCAGTGCGAGCCCGCCACGCCGGCGCGCGGCGCGAACGCCTGGGTGAGCTCGTTGGGCCGCGGGTTGGCCGGGTCGCGCGCATCGCGCAGCGTCTTCGTGTTCGGCTCGAGCATGAAGCGCGCGATCTCGACCGCGTCGTCGAGGTCAGGCTCGGTCTGCCCGATCTCGAGCACCGACGTCTCCATCATGCGGCGATGGCCGCGCACCGCCAGGTTGCTGCGGTAGGCGATGAAGTCGGTCGGCACCTCCTCGAAGCGCAGCGTCACATAGACCCACTGCATGGGCTTGTAGGCTTCGACGGAGATCGTCTTGATCACCGGCTCCCACAGGACCACCTCGCGGCCCCGCCCGTCCACCGCCGCCCCGTCGAGGATCTCGATCGAGAGATCGCCGCGCGCCGAGGTGAGCAGATCGCCGCCCGAGCCACGCACGATGCCGGCGCGGTGCAGGCCGCGATTGTGCAGCCGCCGCTTCTCGGCGCGATACGCCTCTTCGTCGATCCAGTCCTTCTCCGTCGTCACCAACCCCTTGAAGAAGTTGAGACGGCGGAAGCCCTTTTGGTCTGCTGCTTGACGCTCGGTAGCCATGGGTCCCCTATGCGCTCGACACGACTCGGGGCGAGGTTACTACAGAGAAAAGCGCGACTGCAATCAGCGAGTTCCCGTTTCGTGTAAGATGGAGCATGCGCTGATGCAGTCTCGGATGATGCCGCCCCTCGCCTCGCGCTCGTCGGGGTCGCTTCGCCCCGGGGCCGTCACGTTGCTCGGGTGCGGCCTCGTCCTCGGGCTGGGGCTCGGGGTGGCCGGCTGCAACGGCCCGACGACGCTGCTCCTCGACGTGCGCATGGCCAACGGCGAGGCGGCGCCCCCGTCGCTGCTCGTCAGCGTCTACGACGCAGAAGGGGGCCTCGACCTCGACCACCGCATCCGTCAGCCGCCGCCGGGTCGCATCGTCATCGTCGACTTGCCGGCGCGCGAGCAGCCGATCCGCGTCGTGGTCAAGGGAATTGGCGCGGGCATGCTGCGCCTCGGCGCAGCGACCCTCCACGTCCACCCCCACCGCCAGATCAACGCCACCCTCGAGCTCAGCGCCGCGACCATCGACAGCGACCAGGACACCATCCCCGACTCCGTCGACAACTGCCCCGCCTTCGCCAACGCCGACCAGCTCGACGACGGCGCCACGGGCACGGGCAACGCCTGCCGCGGCGACGACCTGGCGGCCGGCCCCGACGGAGCCCTCGTCGATCTCGGGACCGGAACGCCCCTCGACTTCACGGGGGTCACCCTCGATCTGACTGGCGTGGCGCCCCCTGATCTGAGCGGCGCGCCGCCGGTCGATCTGCACGCAGGCCCCCCCGCCGATCTGTTCGGCCTCACCCCCGATCTCCTCGCCGCTCCAGCGACGGATCTGCGGAGCACGGATCTGCCGCCCGCCGCGAGCTGCGCCACCTCGACCCGGGCGCGCTGCGAGGACTTCGAGTCTGGGGCAATCAGCAGCGCGCGCTGGGGGCTGTCGCAGACGGCCGCCACGGTCTCGACGGTCACCGCGGCGACCGGCAAGGTGTACCGGGGCAGCTACGCGATGCGGGTCGAGGGCGCCGCCAGCGCGAGCGGCTTCTCGGGCGGCATCTCCGACAGCGATTTGCTGACGCCGCTCAGCTCCGGGTTCTACGTCCGCGCGTTCTTCTACCTGGTCGGGCCGGGGATCGACTACGCGCAGCTCGGCGAGGCCGGGCCGAGCGCTGGCGGCACGGGCCACCTGCTCGCCCACGACGGCCGCTACGTGACGCTGCAGGACTACGGCTACACGACTCCGAATCTCTACCAGTCGTCGACGAGTCGACTGCCGCTCGATCAGTGGTTCTGCCTCGAGTGGCAGGTCAAGCGTGGCGCCACCCAGGCGCAGGGCGAGACCCACGTCTGGCTCAACGACGTCGAGCTCACCGATCTACAAGCCGTGCCCGCGCCCGTCGGCGCGACCGACTTCCTCTTCGTCGGCTACACCACCGATCGCACCACCGCCGCGACGCTCTACGTCGATGAGCTGATCGTCGACGGCGCGCGCATCGGCTGCGCCGAGTAGACCGACGCGCCGCGACCGAAGTAGAATGAAGAGACGTGGGCTCTTCGTGGGGGCGTTCGTTAGCGACCAACAGCCGTTGGCTGCGGGGGCTCGTCCTCGTCGCCGCGGTGCTCGTCGTCGAGAGAGCGGGCGCCGATCGCGACACCGCGCAGCGCGAGGTGGCGCGCGCCCACTTCGAGAAGGCCAAGGGGCACTTCGCGGTCGGTGAGTTCGAAGAGGCCGCGGCCGAATATCAGCTCGCCTACAAGGCCAAGAACGACCCCGCGCTGCTCTACAACGCCGCCCAGGCCTTCCGTCTCGGCAACAAGCTCGAGAAGGCGCTCGTCCTCTACAAGAACTACCTGGTCTTCTATCCGCGGGCGGCGAACGCGCCGGAGGTCCGCGCCCAGATCGACAAGCTCAAGGCGGCCCTCGCCAGCGCCGAGCGCGCCAGCACCGCGCAGCCGATCGGCACCGTCGAGCCGACGCCGAGCCAGCCGGAGGCACCGGCGCGCACCGTCGTCGCGACGAGCGCCCCGGTCGCGTCCAAGCCGCCGGTCTACAAGCGCTGGTGGCTGTGGACCATCGTCGGGGTCGTCGTCGCCGGCGGTGTCGCAGCCGGAGCGGTGCTGGGGACGCGCCCGCGGCAGTGGAGCAACGTCCCCGACGTCGGCCCCGGGAGCAAGAGCGGGCTCGAGGTGAGGTTCTGATGCGCCCGATCTGCCTCGCGGCGGCGCTCGCGCTGGCGGCCTGCTCCGTCGAACCGCCAGGCGGCTTCGGCGTCAACCTCACCATCGTCGGCGACCCCCTGCCCAGGGCGACGCGCGCGCTGATCGACACCGTTCGGCTGCGGGTCGACGGCGAGGCGACCGCCTACTTCAAGGATCTCGAAGGCGGTGGCGCGAAGCTGCGGCAGGGCGACGTCCGCGTGCACTACATCCCGGGCGTCTCGAGCGGAGAGCTCCTCTTCACCGCGCTCGCGCTCGATGCTGGGAAGGCGGTCCTCGCCGAGAGCGCGGCGGTCCCCGTGACGCTCGTGCCGGCGCGCGCCGTCGCGGCGACCCTCACGCTTGGCGCGCCCGACACGAGCGATCTACCGAGCGTCGTGGACGACCTGGCGACGCTCGATCTGGTGCCGCTCAAGGCGCAAGGCGCGGCGTGCACGGACTCAGGGGAGTGCGCGACCGCAGGCGGTTGCGTCGATGGCTACTGCTGTGACACGGCCTGCACCGGTGAGTGCACCGCCTGTAATGTACCGACACACCTCGGCGAGTGTCGCCCCCTCGAGGCGGGAGCGAGCCCGGCGCACGGATCGTGCGGGCCCGATCTGCCTTCGACCTGCATGCGAGACGGGACATGCGACGGAGCCGGCGGCTGCCGACTCCATCCCCTCGGCACCGTGTGCCGCGCTTCGATGTGCGCATCGGGCAGCTACACCGCCCCGTCGCTGTGCGACGGCAACGGCGCTTGCACGAACGTCACGCCGATGCCCTGCGATCCGTACGTCTGCAAGGACACCTCCGTCTGCTGGGATCACTGCGACGACGACACCGCCTGCAAGGCGCCGCAGACCTGCGACGCCGCCAAGTCCTGCGGCACCAAGCCAAACGGCGCCAGCTGCATGAACGCAGCAGAGTGCACGTCGAACTTCTGCGTCGACGGCGTTTGCTGCAACAACGACTGCACGGGCGCGTGCCGGACCTGCAGCCTGGTCACGCCGGGCACCTGCACCAACGTGCCCGATGGTCAGGATCCCGACGGCGATTGCCCAGCCGGGAGCGGATCGAACGCGATCTGCAGCCCCGGTGCGTGCAACGGCAGCGGCAGCTGTCGGAGCGCGAACGCCGGCACCCCATGCGCTGCGAGCTGCGCCTCCGGGACACCGAGCAACACCGTCTGTGACGCCGCAGGCGCGTGCACGCAGACCGTCACGGGCACGGCGTGTAACTCCCCGTGCCAGGACTGCGTCGTCTCGGCGAACCAGGCGTCCTGCTCGAACCACCCGAATGGAGAGATCTGCGCCGTCGGCTACTGCTCGGGCAACTACAAGTTCTCGAAGTCGACCTGCAACAACGGCGCGTGCCCATCACAGATCGCGCTCGGCGGTTGCGGCACGTATGCCTGTTACGTCGACGGAAACAGCGATCCGCAGTGCTACACGAACTGCGGCTGCTGTTCGATCTATTGTCTGTGCGGCTCTCGCCCGCAGAACTGCGCGTCGGGCCACTCCTGCGACACCGCCACGTACGAGTGCAAGTAGACGCCTCGATGCGCCTCGGCGTCGTGCAAGGCGCCGCGCCGTCCGCTCAGCTGCAGCTCGCGTCACCCGCCTCACACGGGACGACGACGAGCAGGTAGCGACCGGCGTGCTCGACGCCCCCTGAGACGAAGCTGTCGACGACGATGCGATGCTCCCCGGCCGGCAGCGTGCGCTCGACGATGCGATCGTTGCGCTCGACGCACGACGCGCCCGTCAGCAGGTGCAGGTCGACATCGACCGCGCCGCGGTCGAACAGCAGCGCCCGCAGCGGAGTCGCCGTCGGGAGGCTGAGCTTGTAGTAGATCTCCGGCCCCGCTTCGTTCTGGGTCGCGTTGCACCCCGGGTAGGTGGAGAGCAGCCGCTCGCCGTCGCTGGTCGTGAACGCGTGCGAGAACGGCAGCGCGTCGATCACGAACGGATCGGCCGCCGTCCCCTTGCCTCCCACCGCCGTCGGGCCGACATCGACCGCGGCCGCCCCGTCGAGGACGAGGCGCTTGACCGCGTCGAGCACCGCGACCGACAGCAGGTTACGGTTGTTGTAGTTGAAGAGCAGCCCGTCGGGGGTAAACACGCAGGGCTGGACCTTGCCGGAGTCGACCAGCACGTTGCCGTGCAGCCCGTCGCCGAGCAGCCCCAGGTCGGGCAGCGGCGACGACACGCGATACAAGCTGATGTAGGGCAGCTGCCGCTCCTCGGCGATGGCGCGCGTCACGACGTCCCATGTCGGCACGAGCAGCGCCGCCGAGGCCTTGTCGGAGCGCGGGTTGAGGCCCGAGACGATCGGCACGATGCCGCCGGCCTCGAGGGTGTCGAGCAGCGTCGACAGGTTGTCATAGAAGGGGAACAGCGCTGCCTGATAGCTCGACGCCTGCTCCATGTCGTTGGTGCCGTAGTTGACGAACGCGAAGCGCGGGTTGCTCGCCGTGATCTCCTGCTCGAGCGGCGAGGGCGATCCGCTGATCGCCCAGCTCGCGGTGCGCCCGACCTTGGCCGCCAGCGTGACCCGATCGAAGGGCGTCGTCTGATCGGGCGCGCTGCCGATCGTGCCGCCGCGAAAGTGGTCGATCGTTCCCTGCAGCGCGTCGCGCCCGTCGAGGTCGAGCGTGTACTGTGGCTGCGCCGCCCCGGCGAAGCAGAACAGCAGGTTGGTCGAGACGGTGCCCGAGGCACCCACCTTCATGAACACCTTGGGCTCGCGGGTCGCGCTGGCGCTCGCGATCGTCTTGAGTCGCTCGGCGACGGAGGCGGTGATCGGCGAGGTGACCGCGCCGTGCGGATAGCGCGCCGCCCCGCTGCTCGTCGCGCCCGCCAGATCGGGGCCGCCGTCGGGCAGAGGGCCATCGCCCGGCGCGCCGCCGTCCTTGGCGTTGCCATCCGGCAGCGCGCCGTCGATGGTGGCCGTCAGATCGGGCGCAGCGCCGCCGTCGGGCAAGCTCGACTTGATCGCCGGCTCGCAGCCACCGAGCGCGAGGCACGAGAGCAGGAGCGGACCGCCCAAGCGGGTCAACCTCATCGACGTCTAGCGCCGCTCGATGTGCGCCCCGAGCGCGCGGAGGCGGTGTTCGATGTTCGCGTAGCCACGATCGATCTGCTGCGCGTTCTGGATGATGCTCGTCCCTTCGGCGGCGAGCGCCGCGAGCACGAGCGCCATTCCGGCGCGGATGTCGGGCGACGCGAGCGTCTTGCCATAGAGGCGACTCGGCCCCTCGATGATCGCGCGGTGCGGATCGCAGACGACGATGCGCGCCCCCATCGCGATCAGCTTGTCGACCCAGTAGAGGCGGGACTCGTACATCCACTCGTGGATGAGGACCGTGCCGCGGCAGCGCGTCGCCAGCACGACCGCGATCGAGATGAGGTCGGCGGGGAAGCCGGGCCACGGTGCGTCGTGGATGCGCGCCACCGCGCCGTGCAGACCGTGGCGGATCACCATCTCCTGGTTGGCCGGCACGAAGATGTCGTTGCCGCGGTTCTCCCAGTGCACGCCGAGGCGGCCGAACGCGATCGCGGTGATGCGGTGGTCGTCGGGGCGCGCGTTCTTGATGAGCAGCTCGCCGCCATTCATCGCGCCCAGCGCGATGAAGCTGCCGACCTCGAGGTAGTCGGGCCCGACGGCGAAGCGGGCGCCGTGCAGCCGCTCCTTGCCCTCGACGACGAGCGTGTTCGAGCCGATGCCGGAGATCGAGGCACCCATCTGCACGAGCAGGTTGCACAGATCCTGGATGTGCGGCTCGCTCGCGGCGTTGCGGATCACGGTCGTGCCGCGCGCCAGCGACGCCGCCATGACGACGTTCTCCGTCGCCATGACCGACATCTCCTCGAGGAACAGATCGCAGCCGGAGAGGCCGCGCTTGGCGCGCATCACGTAGCGGTCGTGCTCGACCTCGATCTCGGCCCCGAGATCGCAGAGCGCCTTGATGTGCGTGTCGACGGGACGACGGCCGATCCGATCGCCGCCCGGCGCTGGTAGGGTTACCTGCCCGAACCGCGCGAGCAGCGGCCCGGCGAGCGCGAAGCTGGCGCGCATCTCGCGGCAGAGCGTCGGGTTCGGCTCGGTGCCGAGCGGGCCGCTCGCCGTCACCTTGACGACGCTGCCATCGGTGAGGACGGTGGCGCCGAGGTCGACAAGCAGCCGCTGCATCGTGCCGACGTCGCGAATCCGCGGCACGTTGGACAGCTCGACCGTCTCGTCGGAGAGCAAGGTCGCGGCGAGGAGCGGCAGCGCGGCGTTCTTGTTACCCTCGACGGTGATGGTGCCCGAGAGCCGATGGCCGCCTTCGATGACGAACGTGTCGACGTGATTGACCGAGTCCACGCGCAACCTATACCACGCGCGCCGGGCCAAGACGGTGACGAGAAGGTGGAGAAATTGCGCTTACGGCTCGACGCCGTGCTTCTTGCAGAGCTTGTGCAGATACTTGCGGTCCATGTCGGCGGCGCGCGCGGCGCGTGAGATGTTGCCGTCGTTGCGGCCGAGCAGCCACTGGACGTAGCGCCGCTCGAAGGCCGCCTCGAAGCGAGCCTTGCTGTCTCGATAGGGCTCGCCGTCGCGAAACTCACGCTCGGTCGCGCCGCTCCCCGCCGACAGGAACAGCGGCGCCAGACGCTCGAGATCGGCGACGTTGCCGGCGAGCGGCACGCCCTCGACCAGCCGCACCAGGCCCTCGTCGAGCCGCGGCTCCCCGACGAAGTGGCGCAGCAGGATCGCCACGTCGCTCGGGCGCTCGGCGAGGGACGGCATGCGACAGCGCAGCGTGCCGAGCGCGCGCTCGAGCGCCGCCGGAAACGCGCCGCGCTCGACCTCCGCCTCGAGCGGCCGCGACGCGGTCGCCACGACCCGGAGCTCGACCCGCTGGGGCGGCGCAGCTGCGCTCTTGCTCCGCCGCCATTCGCGCCGCTCGACGAGGCGGAGCAGCGGCTCGTGCAGCGCGACGGGCGCGTCGCACACCTCGGCCAGGACGAGCGTCCCCCCGGCGGCGCGCTCGATCGCGGGCGTGCTCTTCCAGACCCCGCGCCCGCCGTCCTGGCCGAACAGCGTCGCCGCGAGCTCGCTCGTGGAGGCGCGACAGTCGACCGTCACGCACGGCGCCGCGGCGCGCGCCGACAGGCCGTGCAGCACCGTCGCTGCGGTGCGCTTGCCAGAGCCCGGCCCCCCCTCGAACAACACGGGTCCATCGAACCGCGCGATGTGCTCGAGGATCGAGTAGACCTCGCGGATCGCGCGCGACTCGCCGACCAGGGCACCGAGCGAGCTCCGGACGGCCGGAGCGATCGCGATCCGATCCTCGATCGGCGTGAAGCGAAGCTGGACATTTCCGACGGTGACCAGGCTGCCGGGGCGGAGGTAGGCCTCGCGGATCTCGGCGCCGTCGAGCAGGGTGCCGTTGGTCGAGCCGAGGTCGCGGAGCAGCCAGCCGCGTCCGTCGCGGGCAATCTCGCAGTGCTGCCGCGACACGGTGTCCTCGTCGAGCACGACGTCGTTGAGGCCCGGCGCCTTGCCGATCCGGCAGAGCGGCCGACGCACCACGATCTCCCGGCGCTTGGCGCGCTGCGAGCCGCGCACGACGACGAGCGAGAAGCCATCGACGACGAGCGAGCGCCCCGAGTCCGTCGCGTCGAGCGCGGCGGACGGGGCGGCCGGCGCCGCGTCGGCGGCGGGCGGTGGCGCCTCGGGCGGAGCGCTGCGCGGCATCGCGCCCGCTACTCGACCACCGCGCCGGCCTCGAACCAGCGCCCGAGGAGCTGACGCTCCTCGTCGGTCATCGCCGTCTTGTTGGCGAACGGCATGGTCTTCTGCTGCGCGGCGCGCGCGTGGATGCGCGTCGCCCACTGCTTGATGTCGTCCTTGCTGTCGAACCGAACGTTGGCCGGCGCGAGCGGCGGCGTCGTGTCCGTCGGCGTCGCCGAGTGGCACGGCGTGCAGCGCGTCCGGATCACCTGCTCGACCGTCGAGAACTCGACCTTCCCCGTCGCGGCAGCGGCCGGCGCCGTCGGCTGGACGAGCGCGAACGTCACCACGACGGTGCCGACCAGCGTCGCGGCGAACCACGGCTTCCACGACGGCCAGCCGAAGCGCACGTTGAGACAGTGGCGCGCCGTCGCGCCGCCGGCGAACAGCACCGTGAGGATGAGCCAGTTGCGCGGGTGGCTGTAGGCGACCGAGAAGTGGTTGGACAGCATCGTGAACAGCAGCGGGAAGGTCAGGTAGTTGTTGTGGATGGAGCGCTGCTTGGCGCGGTACGAGAGCGCGAGGTCCTGCTCGCGCCCGGCCAGCGTCGCCGCGACCAGCTCCCTCTGCGAGGGGATGATGTGGAAGAACACGTTGCCTGCCATCAGCGTGCCGAACAGCGCGCCCGTGTGCAGGAACGCCGCCCGACCCGACAGCAGGTGCGTGAAGCCGTAGATCGCCCCGAAGAGCAGCAGCAGCAGGAGCGGCACGCCGATCTGGTTGCGCTGCCCGACGACCCGCCACAGCAGGTCGTAGAGCACCCACGCACCGACGATGAAGCCAACCCCGATCGCGATCGCCGTCGGCCCCGACAGCTTGGCCACCGCCGGATCGCGCATCAGCGCCGCATCGCCGGTGTAGTAGACGACGCCGAGCAGCGCCGCGCCCGTCAGCCAGGTCGTGTACGACTGCCACTTGAACCAGTGCAGGATCTTCGGCATGCCCTGCGGCTCGAGGAACTTCTTCTCGACCTGGTAAAAGGCCCCCGAGTGCAGCATCCAGATCTCGCCGACCAGCCGATCCCGAGGCCCCCCGGGCGGCGTCACCAGGTTGCGATCGAGCCAGTTGAACAGCATCGAGTTGCCGATCCACATGATGCCCGCGATGAGGTGGATCCATCGCAGCACCAGGTCGACGAGCTCGTGGATCGTGGCCAGAATGGAGGGCGACACAGACACGCGCGCGATATACCATTGTCGCGGTGGAAACGGCGCGCGATAACGTAGCCGCAGGGCGAGGCCGATGAGCGCGCCGCTGTTCGCTCATTCGGCGATCGAGCTGGCCGCCAAGGTGCGGTCGGGCGAGCTGACCGCCACCGAGCTCGTCGAGCACGCGCTCCAACGCATCGCCGCCCACGATGGCGAGCTCGGCGCCTTCGTCGAGCTCTGCGCCGCGCGCGCCCGCAAGGAGGCCGCCGCCATCGACCGTCGCCGGCAGGCCGGCGTCGCGCTGCCCCCCTTCGCCGGCGTGCCGATCGGCATCAAGGACCTCCACCGCGTCGCCGGCATGCACCTCCGGATGGGCTCGCGCGCCTATCGCCACCTGCGCGTGCCCTTCGACGACGCCGCGGTGACGGCGCTGCGCCGCGCCGGCTTCATCGTCGTCGGCAAGACCGCGACCTCCGAGTTCGGCATCCTGCCGATCTGCGAGACCGCCATTCATCCGCCGACGCGCAACCCCTACTCGCCGGCGCACACCGCAGGGGGATCGTCGGGCGGATCGGGCGCCGCGGTCGCCGCGGGCCTGGTGCCGATCGCGCTCGGCGGCGACGGCGGCGGCTCGATCCGGATCCCGTCGGCGCTCGGCGGCCTGGTCGGCTACAAGGCCTCGCGCGGCCGCATCCCGTCGCCCTTCGAGCCCTTCGACAAGCTCGCGATCTCCACCATCGGCGCCCTGGCCGCCGACGTCGACGACGCCTTCGCCTGCTCGCTCGTGCTGCGCGGCGACAACCCCTACCGCGCGCTGCCGGCACCGCGCCCGCGCCTACGCGTCCAGTACGCCATCGAGCCGCCGTTTGGCGCGGTCGATCCGAGCATCGCCGCCGCGGTGCTCGCCGTCGCCGAGCGGCTGCGCGCCCTGGGCCACACGGTCGAAGAGGGGCCGCCGATCAAGGGCGAGCTGTCCGAGTTCATGCCGGTCTGGAAGAAGGCCGCCACGTACACGCCGGTGATCTTCTCTCGCTACACCGAGCCGCTGACCCAGTGGCTGCGCAAGGCGGGCAAGCAGGTCACCTGGGACGAGGCCCGCGCCGCCCTTGGCCACCTGCAGGCGCGGGTCGATGCCTGGTTCGGGGAGGCCGACCTGTGCCTCCTTCCGACCATCGCCGGCCCGCCCCCGCGGGTGGGTCAGTTCGCCGCGGCCGGCCCCGAAGAGAAGTTCCTCGGCACCGCGCCGCTCGGCTACTTCACCGCCGTCTTCAACGCCAGCGGCAACCCCGCGGTCAGCCTCCCGCTCGGGGTGCAGCCCCAAGGCGTGCCGATCGGCGTCCAGCTGGTCGGGCGGCGCGGCGAGGACGAGGCGCTGCTCGCGACCGCCCGCTCCCTCGAACTGCGACGCTTGTTTCCAAACCGCTACTTTGCCGGCCCGATCGATCGTGCTACAAGGTAGGAAGTCTCGATGTTGCACCGCCTCGCTGGCAAGCGTCTCACGATCTTCCTCGCGGCCCTGTTCCTCTGGAGCGGGATCGCGGCGAGCCTGCGTGCCGGCCAGCAAGCGATCTTCAGCGCGCAGCCCGGCTCGCCCCAGGCGCCCGATGAGGAGGAGGAGCAGCACGAGGAGCAGAACCACAAGACCGTCCGTCTGGCGGAGCAGCTTGCACCGCCCGAGCCGGAGGCGGTGCGCGAGACGACGCATGAGCGCGATCTGCGCACCCACCGCCGCGCCGATCTGGCACACGTCCCCGCTCCGCTCGACCGCCGGCCCAACCTCCCGCGCCGATTGATCTAGCACTCTCCGACGGCAACCGCCGTCCAAAAAGTCAACCTACTTGACCTTTTGCAGGAGAGCTTCATGCGCACCATCCCAGGTGGCGCGGGCACGTGGCGACACGATCTGCCCGCCTCCATCGTCGTATTCCTCGTCGCGCTCCCCCTCTCGATGGGGATCGCCCTCGCGTCCGGCGCGCCGATCGTCGCCGGGCTCGTCGCCGCCGTCGTCGGGGGCATCTTCGTCGGCGGCTTCGCGGGCGCGCCGCTGCAGGTCAGCGGCCCGGCCGCCGGGCTCGCCGTCCTCGTCTTCGGATACGTCGAGCAGATAGGCTTCCCCGCCGTCTGCACGATGGTCGCAGGCGCTGGCGTCTTGCAGATGGTGCTTGGCCAGCGCAAGGTGGCGCGGCTCGCGCTCGCCATCTCACCTGCCGTTCTCCACGGCATGCTCGCCGGGATCGGCATCCAGATCGTGCTGGCGCAGCTCCAGGTCGCCGCTGGCTTCACACCGCTCGGCTCGGCGGTCGGTAACCTGCGCGCCTTCCCGTCGCGCATGCTCGATCGCAGCCAGGGCGCCGCGTTGGCTGCCGTGGTCACCATCGGCGTGATGCTGCTGTGGCCGCGCGTGCCGGCGCTCAAGCGCCTGCCCATCCCCGCTCCGCTCGTCGCCGTGGTGCTCGGCACCCTGGCCATCGTGCTGCCCGGCATGAGCGCGCCGCGCGTGACGATTCCCAAGGATCTGTGGTCGGCGATCGTCCACCCAGCGCTGCCTTCGACGCTCCCCGAGTGGCGCACCATCCTCCTCGGTACGCTGACCATCGCCCTCGTCGCCAGCGCCGAGTCGCTGCTCTGCGCCGTCGCCACCGACCAGCTCCACAGCGGTCGCCGCGCCAACCTCGATCGCGAGCTCGTCGCTCAGGGCCTCGGCAACCTCGTCTCGGGCCTGCTCGGCGGTCTGCCGATCACCGGCGTCATCGTGCGCTCGACCGCCAACATCGAGGCGGGCGCCAAGGGGCGCTGGTCGGCGGTCCTGCATGGCGTCTGGGTACTCGTGGCGGTGCTGTTGCTCGGGAGGCTGCTGGCGCTGGTGCCGCTCGGCGCGCTGGCCGGCCTGCTCATCGTCGTCGGCGTGCGCCTCGTCAACCCGAGCCACATTCGCGACGTGCGACGACACGGAGAGCTGCCCGTTTATGTTGCCACCGTCGGGGGAGTGGTCTTCTTCGGGCTGCTGCAGGGTATCGGCCTCGGGCTGGCGGTCGCGCTGCTCCAGCTCGTGTGGCGGCTGGCCAAGGTCGAGATCCACGTGCGCAAGGCGGGCGACAAGCACCTGGTCGACGTCGAAGGCGCCCTGACGTTCCTCACGGTCCCCAAACTTTCGGCAGCGCTCGGTGCGCTGCCCCCTGGATCCCAGGTCGACATCGACCTTAACCTCACGCTCGTCGATCAGGCCGCGCTCGAAGCGCTCCACGCGTGGAAGGCGAGCCACCAGCGTTCCGGTGGCGTGGTCACGATTGACGAGACGGCAGAGTGGACGAGCCCGCGCAAAGCCGTGGCGTAAAGAAGGAGCAACGATGCAAAAACTCATCGCGGGTCTACACAAGTTTCAATCGCAGGTCTTCGACTCGCAGCGGGCGCTCTTCGAGCGACTCGCGGCGGGGCAGAACCCCGAGGCGCTGTTCATCACCTGCTCGGACAGCCGCATCAACCCCAACCTCATCACCCAGACGGGGCCCGGCGAGCTGTTCATCCTGCGCAACGCCGGCAACATCATCCCGCCGCACTCGGCCAACGGCTGCGGCGAGGCAGCCACCGTCGAGTTCGCGGTCGCCGGGCTCGACGTCAAGGACATCATCATCTGCGGGCACACCCACTGCGGCGCCATCAAGGGCCTGCTCAACCCCGGCTCGCTCAAGGGGATGCCGGCGCTGCAGCGCTGGCTCGGGCACGCCGACGCGACCGCGCGCATCATCGAGGAGAACTACCACGGCCTCGACGAGGAGGCGCGCACCATCGCCGCCGTGGAGGAGAACGTCCTCGTGCAGCTCGAGAACCTGCGCACCCACCCGGCGGTGGCGGCGCGCCTGTCCGCGGGCAAGCTGGCGCTCCATGGCTGGGTCTACAAGATCGAGACGGGGCAGGTGTTCTTCTTCAACCCCGAAGCCAACCAGTTCCTGCCGCTGACCGAGGCCCCCAAGATCCAGCCCGTTCGCAAGGTCGGCATCGGCATCTAACGACGGCTCCGCTCCGCAGCAATCCCTGTCGTGGGGACTACATTCCCTACTTCCAGCGGCCCCTCGGCTTGTCACTGTCTGGTGACAAAGCACCCTCGCTCAAATCTTTTCAGATAGTTACCTCATGGCACATCCCCTGCTTTCTGTCCGAGGCAGGAGAACAACGATGAAACGCACCCTGGTAGCGATGTTGGTGGCGACGTTCAGTCTGGCCGGCTGCCTCGATGTGGAGCACGAGCCTTTCGACATCGAGGGCAACGACGACTCGACGGTCGAGTCGACCGATGGCAAGAGCGACGGCACCTGCAAGGTCGCCGCGGTCGAGGAGCGCGCCTACGGTGGCACGCTGCTGCTGCCGACCGGCTCCAAGAAGGGCTACGTCGTCGTCAAGAACGAGATCATCACCGCGGTCGTCGACACGATCGACCAGGTGCCGCCAACGGCCAAGGTGATCGAGACCGACTCGATCATCTCCCCTGGCTTCATCGACCTGCACAACCACGTCGCGTACAACTTCCTGCCGCTCTGGAACTCGGGCCGCAAGTGGGACAACCGCTATCAGTGGGCGCGCGCCAAGGACTACGGCACGTACGTCAAGACGCCGTACAACGCGGTCAAGGGCGCCAACCACATGTGCGAGGCGCTCAAGTACGGTGAGTACCGCGCCGCCGTCGGTGGGACGACCTCGATTCAGGGGTCGGTCGACTTGAAGTGCGCCCGCTCGTACGTGCGCAACGTCGAGTTCTACAACTTCTGCCAGGACAAGGTCCGCCAGAACGTGCTCGCGATCTCGTCGATCACGCCGGAAGAGGCGGCCGAGATCAACGCCCAGTACGCCAACGGCAAGACCGCCGCCTTCCTCGTTCACCTCGCCGAGGGCATCGATGACGCGTCGCGCGCCGAGTTCGAGCAGCTCCGCGGCCTCGGCCTCCTCAAGCCGCAGACGGTCGGCATCCACTCGACGGCGCTCACCGACGCGCAGCTCCAGGAGATGGGCAAGATCGGCATGAAGATCGTGTGGTCGCCGCTGTCGAACATCATGCTCTACGGCAAGACCACGAACATCCCGGCGGCGGTCAAGGCCGGCGTCAAGGTGGCGCTGGCGCCGGACTGGGCGCCGTCGGGTTCGCAGAACCTGCTCGGCGAGCTCAAGGTCGCCGACCGCGTCAACAAGGAGCAGTGGGGCCGCTTCCTCACCGACAAGCAGCTCTGGGAGATGGCGACTTCGAACCCGGCCGACATCGTCGGGCTCGGCGACAAGATCGGCCGCATCGCCCCCGGCTACTACGCGGACCTGGTCTTCATCAAGGGGCCGAAGTCGCGCCCCTACCGCACCATCATCGACGCCAAGCCCGACGCGGTGCTGCTGACCCTCATCTCTGGTAAGCCGATCTACGGCACCACCGAGCTGCTCGCGATGCACGAGGTCAAGACCTTCACCACCGTCGACGCGTGCGGCTCGTCGCGCGGCCTGGTCGACCAGGATCCGGCGCAGGTCCTCGGCACGCAGACGCTCGCGGACGTGACCGCGACGTTCACCAAGGACGGGGTCAAGGACATCATCCCGTTCTTCCAGTGCGGCGCGCCGCCCGAGTGGGCGTTCCCG
>CAZPEY010000009.1:32682-42148 GCA_964585665.1 uncultured Polyangiaceae bacterium
GGCAAGGCCGACACCGCCTGGTACAACAACTACGCCGGCTCGCCGACCGAGTACGACGTCGGCCCGAACCAAGGCTGGAGCGAGCTCTTCGCCAAGGTGCCCAACTACCGCGAGATCTCGCGCCGCGTCGGTGCCACCTGGCTCGTCCCGGGGCCCGACGGTAAGACCAAGCTGCAGACGGTCAACGAGGCGCGCGCCGCCAAGGTGCCCGCGCTCACGCCCATCCCGCAGTACACGCTCGAGAAGGACAAGTTCCGCTTCGAGATGGCGCCGATCTTCTACCGCGGCCGGCTCGACGGCACGGCGCGCGTCCTCGTCGTCGGTCAGGACGCGGCGACGGACGAGGCGCTGGTGCACCGCGCCTTCGTCGGCGGCACCGGCCAGAAGGTGCAGCACCTCCTCAACCAGATCGGCATCACCCGCAGCTACGTCGCGGTCAACACCTTCATCTACTCGATCTACGAACAGTACGACGAGTTCACCGACGAGCTCGCCATGTCGACGGAGATCAAGGACTTCCGCAACGACGTGATGAAGAAGGCGTGGGACGAGAGCAAGATCGAGCTCATCATCAGCTTCGGCTCGGCGGCGCACGACAGCGTGCGCAAGTTCCGCGACGAGAAGCTCGGCGGCAAGTTCCCGCCGAACGTCAAGTGGGTGACCTTCCTCCACCCGGGCGCGGCCGCCGTCGGCCAGCCCAAGCCGGGCTCCACCGAGCCCGCCGATCCGACCGCGCTCAACGCCGTCATGCAGAGCTTCGCCAACGGCTACGCCAAGATCTGGGGCTACAAGAAGGCGAACAAGGCGTGGCTGAAGGGCGACGCGGGCGCGCCGACCTATCAGCGCAGCAAGTACTACTACATGAGCGCCGACATCCCGTACGTCGATCTCCCGTACGGCTTCCAGCCCGAGATCGGGCGGGGCGGCACGAAGAGCGAGCGAGCGCAGAGCGGCATGCAGGTCCAGCTGCGCTCGGCCGCGGGCGTCCGGTACGAGGCACCCACCGTCGCGTATCCGACGACCGCGCAGCGCAAGTACTCCGGCATCGCGCTCGAGCCTGGTGAGCTGGCGTGGGAGCCGCCCAAGGCGCGCCCCTTCCGCCACGACGCCGGCCCGGGCAAGACCTACGCGGAGCTGTTCGCTTCCACGCCGGCCCTGGCGCTCATCGAGCAAGAGACCGGCATCACGGTGGCCAACGACTTCATCGCGCCGGTCTGGTATCGCGGCCGCCTCGACAGCGCGACTGCGCCCAAGGCGGTGGTCATCCTGCAGGACTACGGCGTCGATCAGTTCATCGCCGGGCGCGCCGCGATCGGCGACGCCGGGCAGAAGGTGCAGCACCTCCTGCAGGGCGTTGGCGTCGGCCTCGACTACATCGTCATCAGCCCCTTCCCGTACAACACCGCCAACGTCGCCCCGGAGGACGTCGCCCGTCTCGCCCAGGCTCCGTCGCTGGTGACCTACCGCAACCAGCTCCTCGCCAAACTGCTAGGCGAGAAGCAAATCCCTGTGGTAATCACCGTCGGTTCCGTCGCGGAACAGGCCTTCTCGACGATCAGCTTCGGAGGAACGCACATCAGCCTTCCGCATCCATCGGAGACGAACGCGTACCAGGGTTGGAACGCCGCGCTGCCGCAGCTCAACCAGCTCTTTGGCGGCGCCCTGCCGTCGTACCGTTCGCTCACCAACGCGCGGGTCGCCATCCCGCGCGAGGACTTGCCGTTTGGCAAGCCGATGTGGTTCGGGACCAGCGGTGACCTCTCGCAGCAGGCCCACGAGGCCTGGATCTTCTGGAACGCCCCGCGCTGGATCAACACCGAGGCGCCGCAGCCGCGCCAGTAGTCCACCGTCGGAGGTTCACGATGTACCGCTCGCTCGGCCTCGCTCTGCTCGTTGTTCTCTCGGCCTGCCGAGCGGAGCAAGCCAAACAAGACCTCGGCGGCGATCCCATCGACACCGAGAACCCAGACCTCCTCGGCGCGCCCAGCGACGTCGACCTCGCGTCGCCCAGCACCCCCAACAGCGATGGCGCGGTCGTCTCTGGCGATCATTGCGAGCCGCTCACGCCGCGTACCGATCCGGTCGAGGTCTTCGCGTTGCCCGAGGACGGCGAGCCCCCGTACGTCGACGTGCTCGAGACGGCGACCAAGAGCATCCGCGTCACCGCGTACCTGATGGGCTACGGCGGCATCCTCGACACGCTCGAGGCCAAGTGCAAGGCGGGCCTCGACGTCAAGATCATCCTCGACGCAGGCCAGACCGCCAACGACAAGTACGAGACGCTGCTCAAGAACGCCGGCTGCTCGGTCAAGCGAAGCGATCCGTCGTTCACCTACTACCACGCCAAGATCATGGTGGTCGACGACGTGCGCGCCGTGGTGTCGACAGGCAACTACTCCAAGACCTACTCGGTCGAGCGCGAGCGCAACTTCGTCTCGCACGTCGACGATCCGAACGACGTCGCCGACCTCAAGACGATCTTCGACGCCGACTGGAATGGCACGCCGCTGCAGCTCGCCTGCACGCGCCTGCTCGTCTCGCCGATCAACTCGAAGGAGCGCATCCTGTCGCTCATCGCCAGCGCCACGACGACCCTCGAGGTCGAGTCGATGCAGATGGCCGAGACCGACATCCGCGCCGCCATCGCCGAGCGCGCCAAGGCCGGTGTCGCGGTGCGCGTCTTGCTCGCCGCGCCGTCGTGGATCGACGCCAACCAGGCCGCCGCCGACTACCTGCAGATCCAGAACGTCAAGCCGCGCTACATGTCGACGCCCGGCGTGCACGTCAAGGCGATCGTCGTCGATGGCGAGCGCGCCTACCTCGGCTCGCAGAACATGAGCTGGACCTCGATGACCAAGAACCGCGAGGTCGGCCTGTTCATCGGCGGGGCGTCCGAGGCCGCGGGCGTCAAGCGTATGCTCGACACCTTCGACAAGGACTGGGCGACTGCCAAAGAGTTCAACTGAGTCGCGCCTCCCCGCCGATCGCGCGCTCGGCGCGATCGCGCTCGGCGCCTGGCTGCTGCACGCCGGCAACCACGTTCACCGCCACACCACCCACGATCTCCTCTGGTTCTGCACCGTCGGCGCGCTGTGGATCGCGCTCGGCATCCTCGGCGCATGGCCACGGCTCGTCGCGGTTGGACTGTCGTGGATCGCGTTCGGAACCCCCCTGTGGTTGCTCGATCTGGCGACCGGCGGAGAGCTGCTGTGGACGTCGTTCGGCACGCACCTCCTCGCGCCCGCCTGCGCGCTGGCCTGGCTGCGACGTCGAGCCTGGCCGCGCGCCGCGTGGCTCCTCGCGTGGGTGGCCGCGCTGCTGCTCCTCGTCACGACGCGCGTCGCGACGCCGCCGGCAGCCAACGTCAACGTCGCGTTCGCGGTGCCGAGCGGGTGGACCGCCTGGTTCCCCTCGCACGCCTGGTACCTGACGCTGCTGCTCGCGGGCGCAGCCTCGACGTTCGCGCTCGTCGAGGTCGCGGCGCGCCGATTCCTGGCTGCCTCACGGTAGCGGGCGGCGCTGCCGACACAGCTCCAGGCGTGCCGCGGTGGCCCGGTCCGAGGCGATCGACTGAGCGCGCTCGTAGACGGTGAGCGCGTCGTCGTAGAGCGCCATCCGGTGCAGCGCCTCGCCCGCCATGCGAAGCGTCGGCGCGTCACGCCCATCCGTCTGCAGCGCCAGCTTGAGGTAGCGCAGCGCCTCGCTCGGACGCCCCTCGGCGAGGTGCAGCTTGCCGAGGTTGCGCAGCGCGAGCACGAAGCCCGGATCGACGGCGAGCGCCTTCTCGAAGTCGCGGCGCGCCTCGACGTAGCGCCCCATCTGGAGCAGACAGTGGCCGCGGTTGTTGAGGATCATCGGGTGACCCGGCATGAGGGCAATGGCCTTGGTGAACAGCGCCATCGCCTCGTCGTAGCGCTGCAGGTGCGCGACGATCATTCCCTTGTTCGAGTAGCCGTCGGGCGTGTCGGGATCGAGCGCGATGATGCGATCGAAGATCCCCAGCGCCTCGTCGAACTGCTGGGTGCGCGCGAGGCACTCGGCCAGGTGCGACAGGGCCTGCAGGTTGTTGCGATCGAGCTCGCAGGCGCGCCGGAGCGGCGCGATCGCCTCGCGATAGCGGCCGAGCTGGTGAAGCGAGAAGCCAAAGTTGGTCCAGCCGGCGCTCGACGACGGATCCAGCTTGAGGCCATGCTCGATGGCCGCGATCGCCTCCTCGACACGCCCGATCTTGAAGAGCGCCGCGCCCCGGTTGCGGTGCGCGATGCCGCTCCCCGGCTGCAGCTCGATGGCGCGATCGTAGGCCGAGAGCGCGAGCTGCACCTCGCCGCGCTTCATCTTGACGTTGCCGACGGTGGTCCACGCGGTCGACTCATGCGGGTTGAGGCGCACGGCCTGGGCGAGGCGCTCCTCGGCCTCCTTGAGCCGCCCCAGATCGCCGAGGATGCGACCGAGCGCGATGAAGGCGAGCTGGTAGGTCGGCTCGCGTCGGATCACGTCCTCCAGCACCTTGATCGCGTCCTCGAGCTTGCCGATCGACTCGAGCGACACGGCCTTGTTGAAGACCTCCTCGATCGCGAGCTTCTGCGGATCGGGCGGCGGCAGGATCTGCCCGGTCTCCGCCTTGTAGAGCGCGTGCAGCTCGCCGCGCAGCGCGCGCACCGACGGGAAGCGCTGCTCTGGCGCCTTCTGCAGGCAGCGCGACACGATCGGATCGAGCTTGCTCCCCGTCTTCGGGATCGGCGCGCGCTCGTGCATCGCCGCCAGCTCCGCGAGGAGCCGCTGGCGATCGTTTGTCCTCGGCAGGAACGGCAGCTCGCCGGTGAGCATCTGGTACAGGATCACCCCGAGCGCGTAGACATCAGCGCGCTCATCGACGGTACCGCCCCGCCACTGTTCGGGCGGCATGTGGGTGGGCGTGCCGCCCGGTCCGCCGTCGCTCGACCCCGCCAGCGCCAGGCCGAAGTCGGCGACCTTGGGGCGGAGCTCGTCGCCGAGGAGGATGTTCTGTGGCTTGAGGTCGCGGTGGGCGCGCACGCCATGCGCGTAGGCGTGCTCGAGGCCGTGGCAGATCTGGATGGCGAGGCGCAGCGTCTGGGCGAGATCGAGGCGACCGCGCTGCAAGAGGCCGTCGAGCGAGTTGACGCCCTGCCCGTTCGGCGCCACGTACTCCATGCCGATGAACAGGCGTCCGTGCTTCTCATCGACGAGGTGCGCGCGAACGAGGTTGGGGTGGGCGCCAAGGCCAACCCAGGTCTCCGCCTCCTGTCGAAACATGGCGCGCGCCCGATCGTCGTCGGACGAGAACAGCTTGAGGGCCATGACGTCGCCGTGCGCCTCATCGCTGACCAGATACACCTCGCCGAAGCCGCCGCGGCCAAGCAGCTTGTGGACGCGATAGGCGCCCGCCGTCCCGACGATCCGCTGAGGCGTCGCGGTGCGCCCTGTCGCCGACGCGGGCGCAGGTCGCGCTTCGTCCGCCGCGACCGACGAGGCGACGGCCGGAGCGGGAGGATCCGCGTCGGCACCAAGCTCGGCGCCCTCGAGGTGCGCGATCAGGTTGGGCGGATAGGGTTGCCCAGCCTCCGCGAGGCGGACGAGCAGCGCGATCATGTTGACGAGCTGCCGTTCCGGGTAGTCCGCCAGCTGCTCGAGGATCGCCTTGCCGATGCCAGCGCGTCGCTCCTGCTGCTCCTCCGGCAGGTGAGCGACAGCGCGCAGGTATGCCTTGAGCGCGGCCCCCATCTGACCTCGATCGACCTCGAGCTCCCCGAGCCGAAACCAGTTGAGCGCCGACCGGGGCGCGAGCTGACACGCCTTCTGCATCGACTCCTGCGCCTCGTCGAGCTCGCGCATGCCGCGCAGCGCCTCGGCGCGGATCATGTACGGCTCGTCGAACGTGGCGCGACACGCGATTGCCCGATTCGCCGCGATCACCGCCTCGGGGTAGTTCTTGAGGATGTTGAGGAAGGCCGCGAGCGTCACCCAGCCATGCTCGTCGTCGGGCGCCTGCTTGACGGCGAGCCGGAAGTAGCGCTCGGCCAGATCGAGCTCCCCGCGATTCTGGTGGAGGAACGCGCGCAGCCGCGTCGCGCGCGCCTCGTTCGGCGCGAGCTGCTCGAGCCTTGCGCAGATCTGCTCCGCCTCGTCGAACCGCCCCCGATCGATGAGCGCGATGGCGCGGTTGAGCTGCAGCACCAGATCCTGCTCGGAAAGGCCCTGCCGCTGCCCGACCGCCTGTGCAGCCGCGTGCGCGCCCGCCGAGATCTGGCGCCGCTTGCCGCAGTAGAGGCACTGGGTGATGTGCCCCGAGAGCTTCCGACCGCACCCCTCGCAGGCGATCTGCTCGATGAGCAGCGCGCCACAGTACTGACACTTGATCCCTGCGGGCGTATTCCTCTTGCAGCCGGGACAAGCTACCAACCCTGCCATCTGGGCATCATAACGCCGAGGTGCCTTTGCCCGACAGTTCGTGCGGCAATCCGGCAGACAATCTCCAGCCCACTTGACCGAGTGGCTTGCCTTGCCCGCCCGATCCGATCACTATTCAAGGCTTGTCCCGTCGACTCACACCACCTGGCTCGCCGCTCCGGCTGGGACCGATCCTGGCCGGCGCGCTCGCCGCGCTCGCGTCGCCGGCCTCGAGCTACGCGCAGGCCGAGGCCGACTGGAGCGAGGTGTACACCAAGCAGGGGCTGTCGGTGACCTGGCGTCCCGTCGAGGGAACCAAGATGAAGGAGATCCGCGGCGTCGGCATCCTGCCGATCCCCGCCGAGCGGCTCCTGGCGACCCTGACCGACGTTCCGCACTACCCCGAGTTCATGCCGCCGGCGATCGAGACGCGGCGCCTCTGGACGCGCGGCAACGAGAGCGTGTTCTACGTCGTCGTCGATCCGCCCGTCGTGCGCAAGCGCGACTACTGTGTGCACATCAAGGTGCGGCGGCTGCCGACCGGCCAGATCGAGGACGTCTGGCGCATTACCGAGGAGGGCTGCCCGGCGCCGACCAGCAAGATGGTGCGCATGGTCCGCACCGAGGGGCGCTGGCTGCTGACGCCACAGGCGGACGGCTCGACGCTCGTCGACTATCGTGGGCTGACCGATCCAGGCGGCGCGCTGCCCGCGTGGATCGTCAACCGTTCGACCGCCAACACGCTCGGCGCGATGTTCTTCCGCCTCGCCAAGGCAGCGGAGGACACGCGCTATGCGCGGTGCGTCGGGGAGTCGTTTGGCTGCTAGCTCGCCGTGGCGACGGTGGCGACGCTCCGGACGGATCGCCGCGGCGGTCTTCTTCGTCGCTGCGGGCCTGAACCACTTTCGTGATCCCGCCTTCTACCTGGCGATGATGCCGCCGCAGCTCCCGGCCCACGACGCGCTCAATGTCTTGAGCGGCGTGGCCGAGATCGCGGGCGGCGCAGGGCTGCTGTCCCCGCGTCTCCGTCGCTGGGCCGGCTGGGGCCTGGTGGCGCTGCTCATCGCCGTCTTCCCGGCGAACGTCTTCGCGGCGTGGCGCGGCAGCATCCCGGGCACGAGCATGACGCCGCTGCAGCTCTGGGTGCGGCTGCCGTTTCAGGCCGTGTTTCTGGCGTGGGTGTGGTGGGTGGCGCTGTGGCCGGGCGGCGACGAGCCGAGCGAAGCCGGAGCGAAGGCGACTCCGCCTAGTCGGCGCGGTGCTCGATCTCGGGCGGGACGCGGAAGAAGCCGTTCCGGCCGGGGTCGTTGAACATCTTGTAGTCCGGCGGCCAGGGCTGCATCGAAACGCCGCGCGAGTCGTGGCGAACCGTCAGCACCATCGGCGTGACCGAGCGGTAGCCCGAGCTGCGCGGCAGATCCTCGTTGTCTCGCCCACCCGCGGAGAAGAGCGTGAGCAGCGTGCCCTCCTCGCCCGAGTAGAGAGCCTGGAAGCCGGCGTTCACCTTCTCGTGACCGCGGATCATCGTGTGGCACCCGATGCGCTGCATGAAGGCACGGAACTGGTGGCGACCGAACGAGAACCGCACGGTCTTCTCCTGCAGCATCGCCGGGATGACGTCGGCCTGCGCCGGATCGCTCCACATCATCTCGAAGCGCAGCTCCTTGTCGTTGAGCGTCGACAGATCGAGCCACTTCGACTTGACGTCGCGATCGCGCGGGATGCCGCCGTGCACGAACATCATGCGATCGAAGAAGAGCATGTTCGGCAGCGCGTCGAACAGCTTCATGTAGTGGCGGAAGATGTCCATCGGGACGTGGGGCTTTAGCGTGTTGATCGCCTCGGCGGGCTTGACGCCGCCGTAGATCTTGCCTTCGTGCTCGATGTAGTACTCGTGGTTGCCGCGCAGCACGTGGACGTGATCGGGCGCGGTGACATAGAGCTGCAGCACCGTGCGCAGCACGCCGTTCAAGCTGAACAGGCCGCGATCGATGTAGTCGCCGAGGAAGACGATGTGTGGCGACGGGTTATTGCGCGGATCGCGGCGGAAGGCCTCGAGCTTCTCGAAGAACTGGAACTGCAGCACGCCCGCCTTGAGCACGCTGTAGCAGCCGTGGAGATCGCCGAACGCGAGGATCTCGTAGCTGCGCCCGGGCTGCGTCGGCAGGACGTAGACGTGCCCGTCGAGGAATGGCTTCTGCCCGGCGAAGTCGGTGACCTTCTGGTGGCCGGCGAGCTTGCCCTGCCCGTCGGCGCGCTGCAGGTCGAGCGAGCGGAGCGCGCGATCGAGCAGCGCCCGATCGTCGGCGAGCTGCGACGCGATCACCGACGGGTCCTTGGCGTAGTGCGCCTCGAGCGGGTCGAAGAACGGCGACAGGCTGGCATCGCCAGGGCGCGCCACGGCTTCGATGCGCGGCCGGTTGATCTCGCTCGGCTCCTCGAGCATCTCGATCTCGAGGTCGGCCTCGAGGAGCTCGGCCATCTCGGCGCGGAACTTGACCTCGGCGGGGTGAACCTCGCCATCTGCGTTGATGAGCTGATCGATGATCTGCAGGAGCTGCTCCTGCCCATCTTTGTCGTAGCCCTTCAGGATCTCGAAGCACTGCTGCTTGAGCCGCGCCGTGGCGAACACGCCCGGCTCCTCGTTCTCGGCGACCGGCTCGGTGAGCAGGTCCTTGACGCGCTCGTCGATGTTCTCGAACACCTCGGTGAAGTGTCGGGTGTACTTCTCGACGAGCTCGTCGCGCACCGCGCGATCGGCGAGGTTGGCCGAGTCGACCCGAGCCGCGACGAGCTGCTGGATCTGCTTCTTGACGTAGCTCTTTTCGCTCTGGTCGAAGTCGCCGTCGATGTAGCCGAACGTCGTCAGGAAGAAGATGACCGAGTTCATCTGGTTCTCGGCCACCTCAGGATCGGAGCTGAAGGTTAGCATGGCGCGCATCTTACACCGAAACGTGCGCGGCGTGGCAGCGGCTGGTGGGGGGCGGGCCGCGAGCCGTGGGCGTGCTCGTTTGGTGGGCGCGGGGACGGCGGAGGGCCAACGTGCCGGGGACGCAGG
>CAZPEY010000010.1:0-40747 GCA_964585665.1 uncultured Polyangiaceae bacterium
CGCGATCTTCTCGTTCGACATCTTGTCGGGCATAACGAAGATGCACTTGTAGCCACGCACCGCCGCGACGAGCGCGAGGCCCGCGCCGGTGTTGCCCGACGTCGCCTCGATGATCGTCGAGCCCGGCCCGAGCAGGCCACGGCGCTCGGCGTCGCGGATGATGTTGAGCGCGACGCGATCTTTCATCGAGCCGCCCGGGTTGAGGAACTCGAGCTTGACGTAGATGTCGCTCTTGACGTGCGCGGCGACCTTGTTGAGCTTGACGATCGGCGTGCCGCCGATGGCGTCGATCACCGTCGCTGAGGCACCCTTCATCACGCCAGATCCTCATCGAGCAGATCGTTGCCACCCAGGATGTTGGCCAGCGCGTTGCGCTCGACCACGTCCTGCATGCGCGAGCCGCCGTAGCGCGCGACGATGCGATCATCGTAGTGATCGGCGACGAGCGCGACGTCATGGACCGCGGCGACCAGCTCCTTCTCGTCCATCGCCGCGCCACCGAGCAGGTTGTGCACGAAGAGCACCGTCTCGTTCTCCTCGGTGTACGCGAACGCGCCGAAGCGCATCTTGGCGTTGAGCAGGAGGAGCTGCCGCATCAGCGATGGCTCGGCCCGCACGCCCTGGACGACCTGCGCGATCAGGCGCACGACCGCGCGCTCCGCGGGCTTGCCCTTGGTGGTGCCGACGACGCTGATCATGACGAAGCTCGATCCCTGCTTGATGACGTAGAGACCGTCGTCGACCTTGGAGAACGCCGGGCTCTTGCCCAACGCCCGTTCGATGTGCTGGCAGCTTGCTGTGACCGCAGACATGCTTCCCTCCGCTGGCCGTTGGTATCACGAAACGGCGCGGTGCTGGGAGGGGATCGCCCTAGGGGCTGCCCCTAGCTAGGGACAGCCCCTAGAACGCGATGGTGGGTGAGTTGAGGAAGTAGGCGGTCGGGGGGCGCGCAGGCGAGCGCTTCTGCTCCTCCTGCTTGTCGAGCTCGCGCTGCGCCGCGGCGATGTCCTTGGACGAGCGCACGAACGAGGAAGCCCCAGGCGCCCACAGCGTGATGCCGACAATCGAGAAGCTGACACCGGCAACGTCGAGCGCGATGTTCTGAAGCTCCTTGGGGCCGCCCCACTGCTGTGCGGTCAGACCATAGGCGAGCACGCCGATGCCGATCGCATTGAGCGTCGTCCCGACGACGAGCAACGCAATCGCGCGGCCGCGGCGCTCGCGCGCCTCGGAGATCTTCTCCTGCGGCGTCTTCTGCGGGATCGGGTAGGCGTAGTAGCCGTACGGATTGTAGGGCTGCTGGTAGCCATACGCGGGCGGCGGCTGCTGGTAGTAGTTGGGGGGCGGCGGCGTGGTCGCCGGCGGTGGGGGCGGCGTAGTCGTCGTCGGTGGTGGTGGTGTGGTCGTCGTCGGTGGGGGCGGCGTGGTCGTCGGTGGCGGCGTAGTCGTCGTGGTCGGCGGTGGCGGCGTCGTCGGTGGCGGCGGAGTCGCGCTCTGCCCACGCTGCCGGTTGGCCTTGCTGCGCTGCTTGAGCTTGTCGCGGAAGTCGCGCTCGTCGCGGGAGGTCGGTGCCGGGAGCTCCTCGAGATACTTGTCGAAGGTGTTCGCGGCGTCGACGTAGCGACCCATGCGCTCATAGACCAGCGCGATGTTGTAGGTCAGGCTCGGCGCCGGCGCGATGCGCTGCGCCGCGAGGAAGTGGTCGAGCGAGGCCTCGTACTGACCGCGCTCGAAGGACGCCTTGCCCTCCTCGAACTCGCGCTTGGCAGCCTCGATCGGATCACCCTCCGCGCGTGCGGAGGGGCAGAGCGCGGCCAAGTACAGGCTCGTCGCAGCGACGAGAAAAACCGATTTCATGATCTTCATCACACGCACGAAGATTCCCCTTCCGTCTACAATATAGGCGACAAGCTTGGTGCGACCGCGTGACATATACCACGGATTGATCGCCGTCTCGCTCGTCGCCATGGCGATGAGCGCGCAGGGACAGTCGCGCATCGAGCCGGTCATTCCTCCTTCGCAGGACCAGGGCCCCGCTCCGCTCGACATGGCGCCGTCCCCGCCGCCGGCGCTCGCGCCGCTCGATCCGACTTCGCCGCCCTCGCCACCATCGGGGGCCCCGCCCCCTGGCGCCGCCGATCCGACGACGCTGCCGATGCCGGCCCCGTCGAGCGACGGCCTGTCGAAGATCCGCGAAGGGGAGGCGCCGGCGGGCGCGGCACCCTCGCTGCCGCGCGGCGAGCAGCTCGCACGCCAGGGCGATCTCAACCTGCTCGATCGACCGATCCTCGCGGTGCGCGTCGTCGACAACACCAAGACCGACAGCAACACCGTCGAGTACCTCGCCGCGGTCAAGCTCGGCACCCTCCTGACCCCTGAGCTCATCGATCGCGTGCAGGGGGCGCTCGAAGCCGCAGGCCTCTTCAAGGCGGTGAACCTCTACTGGGAGCGGATGAACAAGGACGAGATCGAGGGCGTCCGCCTGGTGATCTCGGCGAAGGACAAGCTGTCGTGGATCATCGCGCCGACCCTCGCCTACAGCCCCCCCAACTTCGGCGGCGGCATCGCCTTCGCCGACGCGAACTTCGTCGGCAAGAACATGAAGTTTCTCGTCTACGGGACGTGGACCAGCGTCGACAAGATGCTGCTCCTCTACTTCCTCGATCCGCACATCGGCACGACGCCGATGTACTGGCGCGTCGACGCGATCGCGCGCCGCGATCGGATCTACGAGTACGCGGCTGGTCACCTCGGGGCGCCGCGCCTGGCGCGCGCCACCGACCTCGACACGTTTGGGGTCGGGCTGGTGTTCGGCGTCAACGCATGGCGCAAGCTCAAGATCGACGCGCGCCTCAAGATCTACTACGAGCGCGTCAATCGCCCGACCTGCTTCAACACGCAGACCGCCAACGGCTACGGCACTCCCGACGTCAACGCCGAGCAGGGCGGCGTCTGCCTGCGGCCGGCGCGCTCGGGCTTCGACAACACGCTCGCGGTGCAGGCAGCGTACGACGGTCGCTCGACGGTGGCCGGCATCGTCGCGGGGCTGTTGCTGCGAGCCGAGTGGACCTACGGGCCGCGCTGGCTCGGCAACGTCAGCGGCGACTACCACCTGCTCAACCTGCGCTTCCTCTACGGGCGTCGCTTCTGGAAGGAGCACAACCTGCTGCTCAAGGCGTGGGCGAACGTCTCCTTCGATCCGCCCTTCAAGCAGGAGGTCGAGGCGGGGGGCGGCGAGCTGCGCGGCTACATCTATCGACAGTTTCGTGGCGACACGTCGTTCCGCGCCACCATCGAGTACATCGTGCCGGTGTTCACGGTGCGCGGCTTCTCGCTGCGCGCCATCGCGTTCTACGACACCAACCTGACGTGGTTCCGCAAGCTGCCGGCGCAGGAGTCGGGGCAGCCGCGCATCGAGTCGCGCGGCGCGAGCTTTCGCAACTTCCTGCCAGACACGCCAAGCGGCGTCGTGCGCCAGTCGTGGAACAACGGCCTGGGCGGCGGGATCCGGCTGTATCTGAAAGGGGTGATCTTGCCGCTCGTTGGCGTGGACCTCGCGTACGGCATCGAGTCGCGCGCCTTTCAGTACTACGTCACCCTCGGCAGCACGATCGACTGAGCGGCGGCTACGACGCGCTCTGCCCCGCTTCGGGGTTGCGGCGGGCGTCGCGATCCTTCTTGAGGCGGAGGATGTCGGCGGCGGTCTCCTCGACGGCGCGACCGGTGATGTCCATGACCGGCCACGACGGATTCTGCCGAAAGATCGTCTGCGCGTAGGCGATCTCCTGGTTGATGTGATCGCGCTGGGCGTAGTTGGTGTCGGCGGTCATGCCGAGGTGCTTCAAGCGGTTCTGGCGAATGCGCAGCAGCTCCTCGGCGCGGATTGTCAGCCCGAAGATCTTGGCCTGATCGATCTGGAACAGCTCGGCCGGCGGCGGGATGCCGAGGACGAGCGGCACGTTCGAGACCTTGAGGCCCTTTTGCGCCAGGAAGGTCGACAGCGGCGTCTTCGAGGTGCGCGAGATGCCGACGAGGACGAGGTCCGCTTTGGGCAGGTTGCGCGGCTCGCGCCCGTCGTCGTTGCGGACCGTGAACTCGACCGCCTCGATGCGGCGGAAGTAGTCGTCGCCGATCGTGTGGAGGAGGCCCGGGACGCCGCGGGGCTGCGCGCCGAGGAACGACGAGAGCTTCGCCATCAGCGCGCCGATGAGGTCGACCCACTCGACGTTCTCCTCATCGCACAGGCGGCGCAGGATCTCGCGGTGGGTCGTCGAGACGACGGTGAAGACGACGAGCGCGCTCTCGCGGTGGGCGCGCGTGACGATCTGGCGCATCTCCTGCTCGAGGCGCACGCGCGTGAACATGCGGATGACCACGGGCACGTTCGAGAACTGGAGGAGCGCCGCGCGCACGACCTTCTCGGCGGTCTCGCCGGTAGCGTCCGAGATGACGAAGAGCTGACGGGCTTGGCTCATGACACGAGTGGCAGATGGTAGCTGAAACCGGCGCTCGCGCGGTAGTCGACGACGCGCGGGCACTCCGGATCGGGCGCGGCCAACGATCCTGTGCCGTGCGCGCTGACGACGCGGCAGCCGCCGCGGCACAGCGCCAGGTAGTCGCACGAGCGGCACGGCTCCTCGGCGCCGGTCGCCCAGCGACGGAACGGGCCGAACGCCTCGGCCTCGTCCCAGTAGGTCGGAAGGTCAACCACCTTGACTTTGTCGCCGACCGGCTCGGCGAAGCTGCACGCGCACAGGCGGCCGTCCGCCTTGCTGGCGACGAGCATGTCGCCGCCGGCGCAGCCGTAGATCGACAGCCAGCGCATCAGGCGCGCGTCGACGCGATGGTGCGTCACCATCGGCGTGTAGGAGCAGTCGAGGCGCACGCGGATGCGGTGGCGCAGCGAGAGCTCGAGGATCTTGGGCAGGAGCGCACGGTGCTGCGCGTCGGAGCAGCGCAGCGAGTCGTAGACCCGCCGGCCGCGCCCGCTCGGCTTGAGGCGCAGGAGCTCGATCTCGGAGAGGCGCCGTCGGCGCGCGTACGCGAAGAGCTCAGGCAGCGCGTCGTAGTTGTGGCGCGTCACCACGCAGTTGATGCCGACGTGGCGGTTGACGCGGCGGAGCGCGACGATCGCGCGATCGGCTGCCGCGAAGCCGTCGACGCCGCGCACCGCCCGATAGGCGTCGTCGACGCCGTCGAGGCTGACGTTGATCTGGCCGAACAGCCGCGCGCTGCCGACCAGCCGCTGGAGGGTCGCGTCGTCGTACAGGCCGCTGGTCGTCAGGTTCGGCACCAGGCCGCGCGCCCGCGCGTGGCGCGCCAGCTCGGGCAGCCACGGCAGCTCCGCCGACTCACCGCCACCGAGCGCCAGGTGAAACACGCCGCGCGCCGCGAGCGCATCGATCGCCCGCCGCCACTCGTCGAGCCCCCACTCGCCCGCCGCACCCTGCGGCGTGGCGGCGGTGTAGCAGCCCTGACAGCCCACCGAGCAGCGGTTGGTGATCTGGAGGTGCGCCTCGAGGGGCGCCGAAAGTAAATCTACTTGACCATCGTCCGGCCCGCGCCAGCGCGGCGACCCGTCGTAGCCGAGGCGGCGCGCCATGCGGCGCGACACGAAGACGAGGGCGCGGGGCCACGCCAGGTGCACGATGCCCCCCCAGCGCTCGTAGCGAAACTGCAGCGCCGACGGCGCCAGCCGCTGCACCACGCCGCGCAGCGCCGTCGCCACCGCCGCCAGCACGGCCCTATCCGCCCTGCATGGTCTGCAGCAGCGTCGAGACGTGCTGCAGGTAGTACTCGGGCTCGCGGCGCGCCTCGAGCGTACCGGCCTCGATCTCCGCCTCGAGCCGCTTCTTCAGATCGCCGATGAGCCGCGACGGAGGGAGCTTGAAGTGCTCCATGATCACGTTGCCGATCCCCGTCGGTAGCGGCGGCTGGATCGCGTCCTCCTCGCGGAGCTTGAAGATCCGCTCCTGCAGCTCGGAGATCTGCCGCAGCCCCGCCTGCCGCTTGCCAGGCCGCGCCGAGGTGATGTCGGCGCGCGACAGGTCGAGCAGATCTTGCAGGTGCGCCTCGAGCTCGCGCCCGAAGCGACGCACCGCCGAGTCGGTCCACGAGCCGTCGTACTGGTTCGGGCGAAGGTGGTGCAAGATCAAGAACTTGAGCTTCTGCTTGGTCGGCTTGTCGAAGCGCAGCCGCCGCGACACGTCCTCGAACATCCGGGCGCCGACCTCCGAGTGGCGGTGGAAGTGCACGCCACCGTCGGGGGTATAGGTCCGGGTCTTGACCTTGCCGATGTCGTGCAGCAACGCCGCCCAGCGCACCGCCGGCCGCGGCACCGACTGGCGCACCACCATCTTGGTGTGCTCCCAGACGTCCTTGTGCCGACGGCCCGCCTCCTGCGAGAAGTCGACGGTCGCCTCGACCTCGGGCAGCCAGTAGTCGAAGAGCCGCGCCTCGTGCATCCACTGCAGCGCCAGGTGCACGCCCTTGTCGACGAGCACCGCCTCGACCTCGTCGCGATACACCTCGGGCGGCAGCGCCTTGATGCGCTCACGCTCGCTGTCGGCGCGCGCCGCCGCGGCCAGCTCGGGGCTGGGCAGGGTCTGCGTCTGCGAGCAGAGGCGCGCGACCTTGAGCGGCCAGCCGGGCTGGCTGCGGTCGACCTCTTCCGTAAAGGCGCTGGACTGAATGGTTCACTCCTCGGATCTTCTTGACGACCGCGTCAGACGCGAGTACGAGCTTGTCCCGCTTGAGTCAACCAAAAACCGGCGACGAAGGGGAAGGTCTCCTCGGCACCGGCCTTGCTGCAGAGTCTAGCATGCGCGGTTTCATCACTGACCGGGACCTTTCGGAGTGTGAGAAGAACTTCCCGGGCATCTGCCGGTTCTACCGCGACATGCGCGTCAAGCCTGCGACATTCCTGCAGCTTCTCTGGGCCTTCCAGGCCGAGTACGGGTGCGGCGGCAAGAGTCGCGGCGATGGCCGGCCAGGCGAGCCGCCGGCCAGCCTGGGCCACTAGTCACCGCACCGGAGTCGAATGACCCTGCCCCCAGACCTCAGCATCGGCGTCTTCGACAGCGGGGTTGGCGGGCTGACGGTCGCGCGTGCCCTCCTCCAGCGCCTCCCCCACGAATCCCTCGTCTACCTCGGTGACACGGCGCGGCTGCCCTACGGCAGCAAGAGCGCCGACACCGTGCTCCGCTACTCGCGCCTGTCGGCGCGCTTCCTCCTCCAGCAGCACGTCAAGCTGCTGGTGATCGCGTGCAACACCGCGTCCGCCGTGTCCGTCGAGGCGCTCACCGCCGAGCTGCCGGTGCCGGTGCTCGGCGTCATCGGGCCGGGGGCCGCCGAAGCGGTCGCCGCGACGAAGAACGGCCAGGTCGGGGTGATCGGGACGCTCGGCACGGTGCGATCGGGCGCCTACGTGCGCGCCATCGCCGCGCTCGACCCGACGGTAAAGGTCGCCAGCAAGGCGTGCCCGCTGCTGGTGCCGCTGGCCGAGGAGGGCTGGACCGAAGGGGAGGTTCCCGAGCTGGTCGCCCGTCGCTACCTCGGCGAGCTCAAGGCCGACGCGCCGACCCTCGACACGCTGGTCCTCGGGTGCACGCACTACCCGTTGTTTCGGCCGCTGCTCGCGCGAGTCGCGCCCGAGGTGTTTGGCCACCCGGTGACGCTGGTCGATTCGGCCGAGGCGATGGCCCGCGCAGTCGACGCCAAGCTCGACGAGATCGGTCGCGCGAGCGCCCCGGTGGGGCGCCTACGTTGCTTCGTCACCGACGAGGCGCGCATCGACGAGGTGGGCAGCCGCTTCCTGGGGCGGCACCTCGATCAGGTCGAGCACGCAGATCTGTAAGAGGGGGCTGGCGCGCGCTACTTGACGCAGCGGCCGCCGTTGTCGGGATCGCACGACGCGTAGCCGGCGCCCTTGCAGTCGAAGGTGTCGACCTTGCCGCCGTTGCAGAACGTCAGCTTGCCTTCGGCGCTGCAGGTCGCGTCGTAGCCCTGATCGCACTCCGCGCCGAACGCGCACTGGTACCCGTTGTCGCCGTTCGAGAAGCAGCCGAGGCCGTAGGTGCCGCAGTCGAGGTAGGCCTCCTGCCCGTCGACGCAGTAGACGATCTTGGTGCCGTCGCAGCGGATGGTCGGTGGGTTGAAGGGGTTGTTGCTCGTCTGCGAGCAGGCCGGACCGGTGCCGCGGCAGTGCGGGACGATGCCCTGCGTGATGCACGTCGCCTTGTAGTCGCCGCAGGGGTACTTCTTCTGCACGCCGCTGCCGTCGCAGTAGATGAGATCGTTGCCGCTGCAGGAGGCGTTGAGGCCCGAGCAGCTCGCGGTGCCGCAGTCGAGCGTGTTGCCGTTGGCGATGCACGACAGACCCACCGACGCGCAGTCGAAGCGGCGCGTGCCCGGCGTTCCAGGCGCAGCGAGGTTGTCCTCGCACATGATGAGCGTCGTGCCTTCGCACAGGCGGCCGCCCGAGCAGCTCGACGGTGCGTTGCCGTTGTTGAGGCACCGACGGGCGTTGTCGCAGTTCGAGCCCGCCGCGGCGATGCACGTCACCTGCTCGGGCGTGATCTTGAAGGCGTTCGACACGTAGTCGATGCCGAGCAGATGCACGCCGAAGCTGCAGTTGCTGACGTTGACATCGAACAGCTGGCAGGACGCGACGGAGACGCAGGCGCGGCTACCGACCGAGCTCGTCGTCTCCTTGCCACAAGCGATTGCGCCGAATGCGAGAGCTACGAGGAGTGCTGTGCGCATGACTCTAGGCCTTCTTCTTGGCGTCTTCGGCGTGCCGCTTCTGCAAGAGCTCGAGGATCGGCTCGCTGCGCTTGACGCGGTTCTTGACCATCTCGTCGTTGATTGGGTAGTTCGTCTCGAACTCGAGCCCGTCCTCGTAGAGCGCGGAGGCAGCCTCCTCGTCGTCGAGATACTGCGCGGACTTCTTGCCCTTCCACGGCAGCTTGGCGAACGCCTCGATCTTCGTCGTCGCCCACGGCCACACCGCCCCGAGGAAGGCGCCGAAGATCTCGTGATCGTCGTCGAGCTTGTTGTAGATCTCGGTGAAGCGACCGGCGAAGGCGTCGGCCCCCTCGCCCCCGTCGGCGACGATGCGTCGCAGCGCAGCGCGCACGAAGATCACGTCGTCGACGTAGCGCAGCGGTCCGGGCTCACCTTCTTGTGGCATGAGCGTATGAATGATCGTTCCTGCGGCGATCTCGCGTGCCCGACGGTCGAGGTCGGGATCTGTCACGGCCTCCTGCAGCACCTTCAGGTCGTACGGCAGGGACAACAGGTACTCCCCGATCCGCTCGACGAAAGGCCGCTCTGCCTCTTTGGCGTCCATGATTGCGTTTTAACTCGGCACGAGAAAGTTTGGCAATGACTGTTGCTGCGTCGGCCGTAGTGTTTGAAGCGATCCTGTTGTACGCTAGTGCACCGGCTTCCGTATGAGCATCAAGCGCTCGCCCATTCTTGGCTACAACCACAACGTTCGCTATGCCGGACGCCTGTGGCATATCCAAACCGAGGACTCGGGCGTCAGCAATCCGCGCATCTTCACGCACCTCTTTCACGAGGGGACCATCCTCGCGACCAAGCGCAGCGACTACGATGCGACGCTCGAGATTGGTGCGGTCCAGAAGCTGATGCAGGAGCAGCACAAGCAGCTCCTGCGCGAGCTCAAGGGCGGCGCGTTCGACGACAAGATCGGGCGCTTCTTCGGCACCGCCGTGCAGAAGGAGGGCGCCGAGCCGGTCCCGGCGGAGGTTCCGCCGCCGGATCTGCCACCGCCGACGCCGCCTGCGACAGTCGTCGACATCGGGCGCTCCGCGACCTTGCTCGCCGAGGCGCAGAGCCTGCTCCGCCCCGCGGAGCCGCTGCCTGGCCCGATGACCGATCCGTCGATGCCAGCGGTCACGCTGCCCATCGCGGAGCCGGCGGACTTCGACAACGAGGACTCGCTCGAGATCACGGTCGAGCCCGGGACGTTTCAGCTGCCAACCGAGGCACCGGCGCCTGCGCCTGCGCCCGTCGCCGCCGCCTCGCCACCGGCTGCAGCTGCGCCCGTTGCGCCGCATCCTCCTTCGCCGAGCGCCCATCCCGCTGGCGGTTCGGTGCCGATCCCGCCCGTGCCTTCTGTGCCGCGCCAGCCCTCGCTGCGCGACGTGCCGATGCCGCGCCAACCGTCGCTGCCAAGCGTGCCGCGGGTCAGCGCACCGAACCCGGTACCCGCTCGTCAGGCGCCGGTTGGTGGGCCGGCCGGACGACCAACGAGCGGCCCGACGGCGCCCGTGCGGCCACCGTCCTCGCCGTCGCACAACGCGCACGCTGCCTCGCCGATCAGCGGCACGTCGCTGCCGCGCACCACGCCCCCCGGCTCGTCGCCGATCAGCGGCACGTCACTGCCGCGCACGACACCTCCGGGGCGCCAACCGTCCCAGAGTGGGCAACGTCCCCTCGACGCCCGCGGCTCGGGACCCGTCCGCACGCCCACCGGAACGACGAAGCCCCCCGACGCCAGCGACGATCCGCTGAGCCAGATCCCGATCTTCGCCGCGCCGGGCGCCGCGACTCCCCAGGCCCCGCCGAGTGCTCCGACGCCGGCGACGCCGCCGCGCCGGGATGCGACGCCGCTGCGCGTGCCGACGCGCGGTCCAGAGCCGGCGACGGGCCAGCGGGCGCGGACGCCGACGGAGCCCAACATCCCGAAGCGGCAGTCGTCCTCGGTGGGCGTGGTCAAGCCGACGTCCGAGGGTGTCGTCGTGGCGCGCCCTGCCGTCGTGATCGGCGGCTCTGCTCCGCCCGCGGCCGCCTCGCGCACTTCGAACCCGCGCAGCGGCGCCGGCTCCTCGAACCGCTGGCATCAAGTCGGCGGGGAAGCGGCTCCGCCGACGCCGGGCGCGCAGCCGCCGCGCGGCAAGACCTTCGGCTCCGATCTCATCTCGGAGCGCTCGCTCGACGAGGTGATCCTGGCCTACCTCTCCGAGGACGCGAAAGACAAGTAGCGCGCCCTCGTCGACTCGACTGGGACGAAGCCTACTCCGTCACGCGCCAGGTCGTGCCGGTCGGCGTGTCCATGATCTCGACGCGCGCCGCGGCCAGCTCTTTGCGTAGCTCGTCGGCGCGCGCGAAGTCTTTGCTGGCGCGGGCAGACGCCCGATCGGCGAGGCGCTGCTCGACCCAGGCGACGTCGATCCGGTGCTGCTTGCAGCGTCGGTCGCGCAGCTCGGCGAGGTAGTCATTCGGATCGCGCTCGAACAGCCCGAGGTGGCGCGCCGCGGCCCCGAGATCTTCGGCGAGCCGCTCGAGCGTCCGGCGGCGGACGTCCTTGGCGACCGCGAGCTTGCCGTCGAGCAGGCGGTTGGCGACGCCGAGCCCGACGTTGAGCGCCGCCAGGGCGCCGGCCGTGTTGAAGTCATCGTCGAGCGCCTCGCCGAGCTCGCGTAGCCAGCTCGCGGCTTCGTCGGCGATGGGTCCGGTGCCACCAGGCTTGCCGACGGCCAGCTGCGCGGCGAGCCGGGCGCGCGTCGTGTAGCCGTACTCGAGGAACCGCTCCGCTTCTTCGAGGCCGGGGAAGCGCAGCGGGGAGGTCGCTACGTCGTCGCCCTCGACGATCACCTCGAAGTTGATCGGGTTGCGGTACTGCGTCGTGAGCAGGAAGCCGCGGATCGCCTCGCCGCCGTGGCGCTCGTTCAAGATGCGCAGCTTGAAGGCGCGATCGAAGAGGAGCTTGGCGTCCTTGTCCGACTTCGAGATCTTGCCGCCGTTGAAGGTGACGAAGCCGTTGTGCAGCCAGTAGCGCGCGAAGGTCTGCTCGCCGTTGGCGCCGAGCGACTGGGCGCGTTCGTTCTCGTGGTGCGGGAACGCGAGATCGATCCCGCCACCGTGGATGTCGAAGGTCTTGCCGAGGAACTTCTCGGACATCGCCGAGCACTCGATGTGCCAGCCCGGGCGACCCGGGCCCCACGGGGATGGCCACGCTGGCTCGCCGGGCTTGGCCGCCTTCCACAGCGCAAAGTCGAGGGGAGCGCGCTTGCGCTCGCCGACCTCGACGCGGGCGCCGGCCTTGAGATCGTCGAGCGGCTGGTGCGACAGGGCGCCGTAGCTGGCAAAGTCGGGCACCGAGAAGTAGACATCGCCCTCGGACGGGTACGCAGCGCCGACGGCGACGAGGCGCTCGACCAGCGCGACGATCTCAGGGATCGTCTCGCTCACCCGCGGCTCGTGCGTCGGCGCCTGGCACTGCAGCGCGCCGATGTCCTTGCGATACTCCTCGGTGAAGCGCGCGGCCAGCGCGATCGGATCTTCCCCGAGCTCGTTGGCGCGCTTGATGATCTTGTCATCGACGTCGGTGATGTTGCGGACGTAGGTGACATTGAAGCCGCGCTGCCGCAGGTGGCGGACCGCGACGTCGAAGGCGACGGCGGGGCGCGCGTTGCCGAGGTGAATGTAGTTGTACGTCGTGGGGCCGCACGCGTAGAGGCCGACCTGGCCGGGCGTGCAAGGGACGAAGTCGACCTTCTTGCGGGTCAGCGAGTCGAAGAGGCGGACAGAACTCATGCGGGCCTGCGCAGCGAGCGAATCAAGACGAAGAGGTTGAACAGCACGAAGAGGAGCGCCATGCCCGCGACGACGGGAACCCACCACATCGTCGCTGGGCTCTCGTCCTCGAGCAGGACCATCGCGTCGGCGGGGATCTTGACCGGCTCGTCGATGCTGAGCGCGGTGACGGCGGCGAGCGGTAGGCGCGTCGTGCGCACCAGCTTGCCCTCCGCGTCGGCGGCGTACAGGAGCGCGAGATCCGCCGGCACGACGAGCTGCTGCCCGCCCTCCTGCGTGGCGACGGAGAGCTGGCCCAGCTTGACCTTGGTGCGCAGGTCTCGCAGGCGGACGACGAGCTGCGCCGCCTCCAGCTTCTGCATGAGCGCGTCGCGATCGGCGGGCTTGGCGGCGACCAGCGCGACGAAGTTGGCGGCGTCCTGCTCGGGCAGCGCGATCGGCTTGAGGCCGAGGCGCTCGACCTCGTGGATCGCGTCGTCGGACGTGGGATATTTGCTGCGCGGCAGCAAGATCCTGAGCTGGTCGGAGAAGACCAGGCTCAGCTCGACCTCCGTATCGCTCGTTACCTCGATGGGACGGGCCGTGCGGTCAAGCAGGTTGACCAACTTCGGTGGGGACGCGGCGAGGCTCGTCCACAGCGGCGGGAGGTCGAGATAGCGCCGTGCCGACACGCGCTTCTCGTAGAACTCGCGCAGCGTCGCGGCGTACGGCAGCGCGTCGAAGCGCACCAGGCGTCCCTGCCAGCGCTCGACCGGATCGATCTTGGTCGTCGACGGAGCGGCGCGCACGAAGAGGCGCGACTCAGAGCCGAGCAGTCGAAAGAACAGCAGCGCCGACTTGCTGCCTTTCTGCGACAGATAGAGCGCGTTGCGGCGATCCGGCAGGCCGGTGAGCGAGGCGAACTTGTCGTCGGGAAGCGGCGCCTTGGTCGCGGCGCTGCTGCTGTCGATCGGGGTCGGAGCGCGGGAGGACAGCGCGTAGGGCAGGTCGCGCCCAAGGCGCATGACGATCAGGGAGCCGAGCGCGATCACGGTCGCGGCGATCAGCGGACGAGGCTTCTGCAGCCGCGGTCGGAGGTCTGTCTCCGACTCGGTCTCGACCTCGTCTGGTCCGTCAGCCATGCGCGATTCCTACCACAATCGTTTGACGCGCGGATCGCAACTTGTTAGCCCTTTTTCATCGTGAAAATCGCGGTCATTCCCGGCGACGGCATTGGAGTCGAGGTAGTAGCCGAGGCGCTGCGCGTGCTGGAAGCGGTGCGCCCCTTCTTGCGGCAGCCGATCGAGACGGTGACGTTCGACTGGGGCGCCGAGCGCTACCTGCGCGACGGCACGACGCTGCCGGCGGGCGCGGCCGAGGATCTGGCGAGCAACTACGCCGCGATCCTGTTCGGCGCGCTCGGGGACAAGCGGGTGCCCGAGCAGATCCATGCGCGCGACATCCTGCTCGGGCTGCGCTTCACGCTCGACCTCTACATCAACCTCCGTCCGGTCAAGCTGCTCGACGATCGCCTCACGCCGCTTCAGGGGCGGACGACGCGCGACATCGACATGGTGGTGCTGCGCGAGAACACCGAGGGCCTCTACGCAGGGATCGGCGGCAACTTCAAGCGTGGCACGCCCGATGAGGTCGCGATCAACGAGGACCTCAACACCCGCAAGGGCGTCGATCGGATCCTGCGCGCCGGCTTCGAGCTGGCGCGGCAGCGACGGAAGAAGCTGTGCATGAGCGACAAGGCGAACGCGCTGACCTACGCGCACGGGCTGTGGCAACGCGCCTTCGCGGCCATGCGTGCCGAGTACCCCGACGTCGAGGCGTCGCACCTCTACATCGACGTCGCGGCGATGGAGTTCGTGCGCGCGCCGGATCGCTTCGACGTGGTCGTGACCTCCAACATGTTCGGGGACATCCTCACCGATCTGGGCGCCGCAATCGTCGGTGGGCTCGGGCTCGCGCCGTCGGGAAACATCCACCCGGGGCGCTGCTCGCTCTTCGAGCCCGTGCATGGCTCGGCCCCTGACATCGCCGGCCGCGGCCTCGCCAATCCGCTCGGCGCGATCTCCTCGCTGGCGCTGCTGCTGCGGCATGTCGGCGAGGACCCGGTCGCGGACCGCATCGACGCTGCCGTCGCCCGCAGCGTGAGGAAGGGCCACACCACCAAGGATCTCGGGGGCACTCTGTCGACGCGCGGCGCCGCCGATCAGGTGATCGCCGAGCTGGCGCAAGGTGACGGCGCGTAAGCCGCCCAAGGGCGGGCAGATCGGCTTTGACTTTGGGCGTGGGGACGCGCCCCCGGCGGAGCTGTTCGAGCGGCCAGCGCCGGACGAGGACGGCCGCCCGGCTCCTCCCGTCGTTGCGCCGCCGCCAGCGGCGGCTGCGCCGGCTCCTCCCGTCGCTGCCGCGGCCGCGCCCGAGGCGCCGCGCGTCTTTCGCGTCGAGGAGCTGGTGCGGGCAGCGAGTCGGCTCCTCGAGGCGCGCTTTGGCTCGGTGTGGGTCGAGGGCGAGATCTCCAACCTGTCGCAGCCCCGCTCCGGCCACGTCTACTTCACCCTCAAAGACGCAGGCGCGCAGCTCCCGTGCGTGATGTTCCGGACCGCGGCCCAGCGGCTGCGGTTTCAGCTCGCCGACGGGCAGGCGCTGCGCGCGCGCGGCAAGCTGAGCATCTTCGATCAGCAGGGCAAGTTTCAGCTCTACGTCGAGGAGCTCGAGCCGATCGGGCTCGGCGCGCAGCAGCTCGCGTTCGAGCAGCTGCGCAAGAAGCTCGAGGCCGAGGGGCTGTTCGATGCGCAGCGCAAGCGCCGCCTGCCGAGCTGGCCGCGCACCGTCGGCGTCGTCACCTCGCCGACCGGGGCGGTGGTGCGCGACATCCAGCGCGTCGCCGAGCGGCGCGGGCGCGTTCGATTGTTGATCTCGCCGTGTCAGGTGCAGGGCGCGACGGCCCCCGCGGAGATCATCGCCGCGCTGCGGTTGGTCGAGCGGCAGCCGAACGTCGACGTGATCATCGTCGCGCGCGGCGGCGGCTCGGCCGAAGACCTGGCAGCCTTCAACGACGAAGCGGTGGCGCGCGCCATCGCGGCCTGCTCGGTGCCGGTGGTCAGCGCGGTCGGGCACGAGGTCGACTTCACGATCGCGGACTTCGTCGCCGATCTGCGCGCGCCGACGCCGTCGGCGGCGGCCGAGCTGGTGGTGCCGTTGTTCGCCGAGGCGGAGGCGGCGCACGAGCGCGAGCGCCTGCGCCTGCAGGCGGCGATGGTGCGGCGGCTGGGCGAGGCGCGCCAGCGCGTCGATGCCTCCGTCGACCGCGGCACGGTGGCGGTGCAGCGCTTGCTCCAGCGTCGACGCCAGGAGCTGCAGGCGATCGATCGGCGGCTCCTGCAGCGGCACCCCGCGGAGCAGCTCCGCGCGCAGAAGAGCGCGCTGCGGGCGCTGCACTCACGGCTGACCGCAGCGAGCCCGCAGCGCGTCGTGCGCGCGCGCCGCGAGATGGTCAAGCAGCTTTATCAACGGCTTCAGCACAGCGCTCAGCGCAAGCTCGGGGGCGCGCGGCGCGACTTCGCCGAGAGCGTCGGGCGTCTGTCTGCCCTGTCGCCGCTGGCCGTGCTCGAGCGCGGCTATGCCGTGCCGACCGACGCGCAGGGCCACGTCGTCACCTCGGTGCGTGAGGTCGCGCCGGGAGACGCGCTCAACGTCCGCGTCCGGGACGGTCGCATCGCCTGCCGCGTCGACGGCAGCGAGCCGGAGCCGCGGTGATCGGCGGCGCCACGCGGATCGTCGGCGTGATCGGCTGGCCGGTGGCGCACAGCTTGTCGCCGGCGATGCACAACGCCGCTTTCGCGGCGTTGGGGCTCGACTTCTGCTACGTGCCCTTCGCCGTGGCCCCATCGCAGCTCGGCGACGCGCTGGCCGGCGCGCTGGCGCTGTCCGTCGTCGGGCTCAACGTCACCGTGCCGCACAAGGAGAGCGTGTTGCCGCTGTGCGCGGTCGACGCGGAGGCGCGTCGGATCGGCGCGGTCAACACGCTGGTGCGCGACGGCGATCGGTGGTGGGGCCACAACACGGATCGCCATGGCTTTGCGTGCCTCCTCGACGAGGCGAGGGTCGAGCGGCCGCGCCACGCCGTCGTGCTCGGGGCTGGCGGGGCGGCGCGCGCCGTAGTGGCGGAGCTGGCCGAGCGCGCTGAGCACCTGACCATCGCGAGTCGCCGCGCCGGCATCCTCACCGTCGGAGATCGAGCGCATGCCTTCGGCGAGGTCCAGGGCATCGACGGCGAGCTGCTGGCGGGCTGCGATCTGCTCGTCGACACGACGCCGCGCGGCTTGCAGGGGGAGCCGCCGATGGTCGACCTCTCACGGCTGCCGCGCACCGCGGTGGTCGTCGACCTGGTCGTCAAGCCCATGACGCCGCTCGTCGCTGCGGCCCGTCAGCTTGGGCTCGCCGCGCACACCGGGGAGGCGATGCTGTTGCACCAGGGCGCGCGGGCGTTCTCGCTGTGGACCGGCGTCGAGGCGCCGGTGGAGGTGATGCGCCGGGCGCTGGTCGACGCGCTCGCCAGGGCAGGGGCAGGATGAGCCGGCGCGTCGTCCCTGCGCTCCTGCTGCTCATTGCCTCCGTCGCGGCTGCCGAGGCGCCGCCGCCGCGGCTCTGCGTCGATCGCCTGCGGCTGCAGCGTAACCGTGGGTACCCGGAGTCGGCGCGGCTCTATCGCGACCGGGCCCTCCTCTTCAGCCTGGACGGCGCGCCGCCGCTGCGGGTGACACCTGCTCAGGGTGGCTGGCTGCAGGCGACCGAGGCCGCCACCCACCGCTGGGTCGCCCGCTACGTCGATGGCACCACCTACGAGGCGGAGCGCGTCGACCTGCGGGGACCACCGGAGTGCCTCTGGTACCGGGGGCGCTATGGCCACTTCGAGCTCACTCCGTTGGCCGACGCGCAGGCCCACGGCCGCTGTCTGGACTGCCAGTAGAGACCATTGCGCCGCGGCGCGAAGCAGGCGACAATCGTTAGCTCGACGACGACTGACGTCGCTACGCGGGTAATCGCCATGTCTCGCTCCGTTGCTGTGATTGATGCCGACACCGACCTCCTGGCCAGGCTTGCGTCCGAGCTCGCGGGGGTCGGCCTGCGCTGCGAAGCGCACGTGGATGCCAACGAGCTGCTGCAACGCCCCGAAGGCGCCCCGAACCTGCCCGACTTGATCGTGCTCTGCATCGATCCGAAGCGGACCGGCTGGGCGGTGTGCAACCGTCTGCGCAAGTCGCCTGCGCACAAGAGCCTGCCGCTCATCATCACGAGCGAGGAGGCGACCGCCAAGGACTTCGAAGATCACCGCAAGCTCAAGACGCGCGCCGAGGACTACCTGCACAAGCCCTTCACGCCGCGCGATCTGGTCGTGCGCGTGTGCGGGCTCCTCGGGTTGCCGGTGCCCTCGAACAGCGAGGTCTCGCTCGATGGGGACGAGATCGCGGTCGAAGAGGAGGTGCTCGTCGAGGAGGAGAGCGCCGATCTGCTGTCTCTCGAAGACGAGAGCACCCGCATCGGCATGCGCTTCGACGCGGACATCGAGGCCGACGCGAACCGCGTCTTCGACTCGCCTACGAACGAGCCGACCCACAAGGGGATCTCTCGCGATCAGGTCGCCGCGATGATCTCGGGGAGCAGGCCGGCGGAGCCGTCGAGCGTCGCGGCACCCGCCGCCGTCGCTGCCGTGGTCGCGGCTTCGTCCGGAGCGGCGGCCGCGCCGGTCGCGCCGGTCGCGCCCGTGGCTGCCAAGAGCGAGCCCGCGTCCCTGGCCACCTCCGAGAACCCAATCACCGGTGTGATCAAGGTGCCAGAAGCGCCGTCCACCGGTCTTGCCGCTGAGCTCGGGCTCGACGCGGTGGCGAAGCAAGCTTCCGAAGAGCCGGTGCGGCAGCGACGGCAGTCGTCGCCGTTCTCGCTCCATGGCGGTGCGGCGCAGGTCGATCACGGGGCGCTCGAGGCCGAGGTCCAGTCGCTCCGAGCGGAGCGCGATCGCCTGCAGGAAGAGCTCGAGCGCGCCAAGCGCGCGCGCGCCGAGGCGCCCGCGACCGGGTCGATGTCGCGCGAGAAGGAGTTCCTCAGCCTCCGCGAGGTCATCAACAAGAAGGAGAAGGAGCTCCTCGATCTGCGCGAAGCGCTCGATGCGCGTGATCGACAGATCCTCGACAGCAAGGATCGCGTGCGTGAGGCGGAGCGCAAGGGGCGAGACCTCGACGAGAAGCTGCTCGAGCTCGAGCGCCAGGGGATGTCCGAGCGCGAGCGCGCCGACGAGCTGCAGCAGGCCCTGCAGCAGGCCAGCGATCGCGAGCGCCAGCTCAAGGCCAAGCTCGAAGAGGCGCAGCGCAGCGGTCAGGCGCAAGTCGAGTCGGCGCTGCAGAAGCAAGCGCAGCTCCTGGCGCAGAAAGAGGGCGAGGCCCAGGCGCTGCTCGCGACGGTGAACCAGAAGCACGCCGAGGAGCTCGCGGCGCTCAAGGCACAGCTCCAGAACGAGCTCGCGGCGGCCGAGGCCAAGCGCCTCGGTGAGATCGCGAGCCTCGAAGGCAAGCGCGCTCGCGAGCTGCAGCTCGCCGACGAGCGCCGGCTGGCCGAGCTGACGCAAGCCGAGGAGCAGAGCTCGCGCGCGCTCACCGAAGTCGAGAAGAAGTACCAGGCCGAGCTCGCCACAGCGGGGGAGCGCACGCGACAGCTGCTCTCGGCGCAGGAGCGGACCCTCCGTGAGGAGGCGCAGCTCGAGAAGGCGCAAGAGCTGGCGGTGATCGAGAAGAAGCGGCAGAGCGACGCGGCCGCCATCGAAGCCAAGGTTCAGCAGGAGGCGGCTGCGGCCATCGCGGCGCAGCGGGCCGAGCTCGAGGCGGCGCAGCAGACGCTGCTCGCCGAGGCCGAGGCGCGGATCGCCAAGCACAAGGCGGATGCGGAGGCGCAAGAGCGGCTGGCCGCAGAGCGCTTGGCGGCGCTCGAGGCAGAGCGCGACAAGCAGCTCGCGGCGCTGCGCGCCGAGGTCGCCGCCGCCGAGGCCCAGCGCCACGACGTGCAGAAGCGGTCCGATGAGCTGCGCGTCGCGCTCGAGGCGGACTTCACGGCGCGGCTGCACAAGGCGGAGGCGAAGGCGGCCGCGGACCTCGAGGCGAAGCTGCAGGAGGAGCGGCGCAACCACGAGACGCAGATCAGCCTCCTCGAGCAGTCTCGGCAGCAAGCAGAAGAAGAGCTCCGCGCGCAGCATGCCGCGGATCGTTCGGCCAAGGAGGCCGAGCACTCCGAGGAGCTCGAGGGCAAGGATCAGCAGCTCGCGGCGCTCGGTCAGCAGCTCGAAGAGGCCAAGCGGCAGGCGGTCGAACACACGACCCGACAGAGCGAGATGGTCGCGCAGATCGCGGCGGCGACGAGCCGCGAGAAGGAGCTGACGGTGCGTATCGCCGAGCTCGAGCGCCTCGCCGATCGTGTCCTCGCCGATGCCGCCGCCGCGGATCGCGCGCGTCGTGCGCTGGCGGTCGCGGTCGCGCTCCTCGATCAGATTGCGCCTGAAACCGACAAGTCCTCGTAGTAGAACCTCGCGCCAAGGCGCGAGCCCATCCCATGAACATACTCTCCGGAAATCTGCAGGGGCTCGGGCCCGCTGATCGCAAGCTGCTCGAGCGGCTGGCGCGGCGCCGCATCGATCCACACGTCGTGATGCCACCCGAGCTCGCGCAGCTCTTGTGTGAGGCGTCGCGCACCATCGGCCGCCAGGTCGGACTGATCGTCGACCGCAAGGGCGACGTGCAGCACGTCGTCGTCGGCGACATGCACAAGCTCTTCCTGCCCGACCTCGGGCCGCGGCGCGGCGGCGGCATCGGACGCCTGCGCGGTGTGCGGTTGCTGCACACCCATCTGCGCAGCGAGCCGCTCAGTCACGACGACCTGATGGACCTCGCCAAGCTCCGCCTCGATCTGGTCGCGGTGATCGTCATGTCGGTGAGCGGACAACCAGGTCCCCTCTCGGTGGCGCACCTGCTGCCGCCCAACCCCGAGCAGCAGATGTGGCGGGTCCTCGATCCGATCCCCGCGCACCACCTCTATCGGGACAGCGATCTCGATCCGATCGAGCTGGTCCGGTCCATCGAGGACGAGACCGCCGCGACGCTCGCCAAGGTGCGCGAGGTCGGCGGCGGTGGCGAGCGCGCGGTCGTCGTGCACGTCCAGATCGGTCGCATGACGGACGACGAGTCGCAGGCGCGTCGCTACGAGCTGCTCGAGCTCTGTCGCACCGCCGGCGTGCGGGCCCTCGATCAGGTCACGCAGCGACGAGCTCAGGTGGATCCGAAGTACCTGATCGGCAAGGGCAAGCTCGAAGAGATCATGCTGAAGGCGTTGCAGGTGGACGCCTCTCTGCTCGTCTTCGACCAGGACCTGACACCGGCGCAGGCGCGCACGATCGGGGACGCCGTCGACTTGAAGGTCATCGATCGCACGATGCTGATCCTCGACATCTTCGCGCAGCACGCGCAGAGCCGCGATGGAAAGCTTCAGGTCGAGCTGGCCCAGCTCAAGTACACGCTCCCACGCCTGCACGAGAAGAGCACGATGATGTCGCGGCTCACCGGCGGTATCGGTGGTCGCGGCCCGGGCGAGACCAAGCTCGAGATCGATCGGCGACGGGCCCGCGAGCGCGTCCACCTGCTCGAGACGCAGATCGAGCAGCTCGGCAAGCGACGCGAACAGCGGCGTAGCCTGCGCAAGTCCTCCTCGATCCCGATCGTCGCCATCGTCGGCTACACGAACGCGGGCACGTCGACGCTGATCGACGCGCTCACCAACGCCGAGGCGCTGGCCGAGAACAAGCTGTTCGCGACGCTCGATCCGACCTCGCGTCGGCTGCGATTTCCCTCCGAGCGCGAGATCGTCCTGACCGACACCGTGGGCTTCATCCGCGATCTGCCCAAGGATCTCGTGGCGGCGTTTCGCGCCACGCTCGAGGAGCTCGGCGAAGCGGATCTGTTGCTCCACGTCGTCGACGCGTCCGATCCGGCCCACGAGCGACAGATCGAGGCCGTCGAGCAGATCCTCGAGGAGCTCGAGCTGTCGGGCAAGGCGCGGGTGCTCGTCTACAACAAGTGCGATCGTCTCGACGAAGACGGGCGACGTCTGCTCGACGCGGAGATCGAGCGAGCGGGGACGACGGCGCTCGGGGTCAATGCGGTCGCGATCAGCGCGGTCGAGCACGCGACGCTGGAGCCATTGACGCGGCTCATCGAGCGGCGGCTGTGGGCGCAGGATCGTCTCATCGATGCTGAAGAGGCGGCGACGGGAGGCGAGCTCGACGAGGAGGCTAGCCCTTCTGAGGGATCGCCTTGACGATCGGCTTGCCGTCCTTGGTCGTGACCTCGAAGCGCACGCCCTTGACGCCTGGTTGCTCGAGGATCTTCGGCACCTGCTTGGCGAGCGAGCCGACCAGGCTCTCGTAGGTCACGCGGGTCGCGTCGCCGGAGGTCTGCTTGGCCGCGACGTAGCGCTGGTGCAGCGCACGCAGATCGGACTCGTTCATCCCCGGAATCGAGGGAGGCGTGCCTGCCGGTGGCGTAGAAGCGGCCGGTCGTGGTGTCTGCGGCGCAGCGCCGGATGGCGGGGTTGGCAGCTTGGCTCGCGGCGGTGAGGCCGCGGCGGGTGGCGGAGGGGGCACCGCAGGGCGCGCGCCCGAAGGGGGCGGAGGCGCCGGCCGTGGCGCCGATCCAGCGACGGGGAGCGGTGGTGGACGATGCGGGGGCGGCGTCGGCTTCTGCGGGGCCGTGAAGCTGGCCTCGTCGTCCTCGACCTTCGGAAAAGCGCCGGTGTCATCGTCGAGAAAGTTCTTGAACGACTCGAACTCCTCGTAGCCCGAGCCGCCCGCGCTCGCCGGCTTGGAGGGTGCGACCGCGGTAGCCGCGGGGGCGGGAGCGGTGGGGCCCACCGCTCCCTTGGTGGCCTCCTTGGCGTCCCCGCCGGAGGTCGCCGCCGCGGCTCCGCCGGCGAGCAGGCGCTCGCGGATCCGGATCACCTCGGCCGGCAGCTCCTTGCCGTCGCGCTCGGCGGCGCGGCGCACCCGCTGCAAGTGGCGCACGTAGGTCCCGTTCTCAATCTCGCGGACCGTGCGTCCCCAGTACGTCTGGTAGATGTTCCACTTCTGCAGCAGCGCGTTGAACTTGAAGCGCAGACCCGTGTTGCGAATGTTGAGCTGCTGCATCGCCAGCATGGTGCGCTGGACTTCTTTGCGCGCGACCTGCGGCTCGATCTTCTCGATGCCGAGGAAATACATCTCGTAGAGCTGCTTGAGCCGATCCAGGCGGTGGCCCAGCTCGTTGAGCAGCTCCTCGATGTCCACCGGTTGATCGGTGTTCTTCGACTGCAGCGCCACGCCTCGGCACAATACCACGCCGAGCAGGCAACTGCTATCCTGCCGGGTCGCCGTGAATCTGTTCTGGTTCCTCTTGCTCATCGTCGTGCTGGTGTCCGTCCACGAGGCGGGACACCTGGTCGCCGCGTGGGCGTTCGGGATCCGGGTGATGCGCGTCGGGATCGGGCTCGGACCGACGCTGTATCGGCGCACGCTGCGCGGGACGGAGTACGTGGTGAGCTGGCTGCCGCTCGGCGGCTACGTCCGCTTGCTCGGCGAGGATGGGGCCGATCCGGCGGATGAAGCAGAGCTCGCGGCCTGCTTTCACCGTCGACCCATCTGGCAACGCCTGACGGTGATCCTCGCCGGCCCGGCGGCCAACATCGCCTTCGCGATCGTCGTGTTCCTGAGCCTGGCGTTCGAGGTCAGGACGGCACCAGGCTCCGAGGTGGGGTGGGCGGTCGCCGGGCAGGCCGCGGCCGAGGCCGACATCCGCGCCGGCGATCGCATCGTCGCCGTCGACGGGGTTGCGGTGCGCTACTGGTCCGAGGTGCAAGCGATCGTCGCAGCATCGGCGGGGCGCGAGATCAAGGTGACGGTCGAGCGACCAGGAGAGGCACGGCCGATCACCAAGTACGTGACGCCGCGTGGCCGCGAGCGCCGTCGAATGCTCGGTGGCATCGAGCGGGTCGGCGTGCTCGGCATCGATCCGCAGCGGCGGCTGCCCCGCATCGGTGTGCTCGCCGGATCGGCGGGCCACCGAGCAGGGTTGCGGACGTTCGACATCGTGATCTCGGTGCAGGGCCGACCCGTGACAACGGTCAAGGATCTTGACGTGTTGATCCGACCGCGCAGCGGCGCGATGTCGGTCGTCACGGTGCTGCGCTCCACCACGGACGAGACGAGCTTCGTCGAGCGCATGGAGCCGCTCGCCCTGCAGGTCGTGCCCGAGGCGATCACCGTCGATGGCAAGACGCGCTACGAGCTCGGGGTGCGGTCCGCCGAGCTCTTCGTGCTCAGCATCGATCGTGGCAGCGCGGCCGAGGCTGCTGGGCTCAAGTCTGGCGATCTGTTGGTGTCCGTCGATGGGACCGCCGCCGAGAGCTGGGAGCAGGTCAGTCGCCTCCTCGAGGATCGGCACGAGCAGTCGCATCGGGTCCGCTGGCGTCCGGCCTGGGGGACGGGGGTTGCCGACGAGCAGGAGGCAGTGCTGAGGCCGCAGCGCCAGCGGGCGCTCGACGAATACCAAGCAGAGCTGTCGCAGTGGACGGTTGGGATCCGGCCAGCCCGCGCCGCCGAGCCGATCGCCGAGGAGCCGCTCGAGCCACGCGTCGTCGCGGCGGTGCGCATCGGGCTCAACGGCGTGGCGAGTGCGGCCACGCTGCTGTTCGGCTCGCTGTTTGCGATCTTGATGCGCGACCTGCCCGCGTCGGCCTTCGGCGGCCCGATCTTCGTCTATGAGATCGCGGGCGTGGCCGCCAGCCACGGAGTCGATCAGTTCCTCAAGATCGCCGCCGTGCTGTCGATCAACCTCGGCTTGCTCAACCTCCTGCCGGTGCCGATCCTCGACGGAGGCCAGGCGACGCTGGCGCTCTACGAGCTGGTACGACGCCGGCCTCCCTCGCAGCGCCTGGTGCGGCGCGCGACCATCGCTGGACTGACGCTGATTCTCTTCTTGCTCGCGGTCGCCTCGATCAACGACCTTATCCGCCTGCTGCCGCGATGAGAGTGCTCGCCCTCGATACCTCGACCCTGACCGCCGGTGTTGCCCTGGTCACCGACGGCGCGATCCACGTTCGCCGCGGTCGCGTCACCTCGCACTCCGACGAGCTCTTGCAGATGGTGAGCGAGGTCGTCGCCGAGTCGGGCCTCGCGCCCACCGAGCTCGAAGGGATCGTCTGCGGGGCGGGCCCCGGCTCGTTCACCGGCCTGCGCATCGGCCTCGCGACCTGCAAAGGGCTCGCGCTGTCGATCGGCTGTCCCCTCGTGCTCGTCTCATCGCTCGCGGCGCTCGCAGCCCGCGCTGGCGATGGCGAGTGCCTGGCGATCCTCGACGCCTACAAGGACGAGGTCTACGTCGGTCACTACGACGTCCAGGGGGGACTGCCCAAGCCGCTCCGCCCCGAGCGCGTCGTCGCACCGTCGCTGCTCCTCGATGAGCTGCGCGGCCAGGCGGAGCTCCAGCTCGTCGGAGACGGCCTGCTGCGATACCCGTCCCTGACCGCGCTCGGTCGGCTCATCGATCAGGACGGCTCGCCGCACCCGGGCGAGCTGGCCCGCCTCGGCCTGGTGCGTCTGGAGGCTGGCGAGCGCGACTCGCTCGAGTCGTCGACGCCCCACTACATCCGTCGCTCCGAGGCGGAGATCATGAAGGATCGCCGCTCGTCCTGAGGCACAGGGCATCGAGCGCCAGCTCGGGTTGCTGGACGATGCGCTCTTGCTCCCAGCTCGTCGTCTCCCCGTCGAGCGTGCGCGGCTTCTGCATCGCGCTGACCACCAACGTCGGAGCGACCTCCCGCAGCAGACTCAGCGTGTCCTCCCATCGTCGGGTCGGCGCGTGATGGGAGAGGACGATCAGCACCTCGACCTCCGTCGCAGCGACCGCTTCGCGCAGCCCCTTCGAGAAGAGCTCGCTGCCCATCAACGCCAGGGCGCGTCGTCCGCCGAGAAAGAGGACGCGCTCGCGCAGGTGGCGGGCTCGAACCCGATGCGGCGCCTCGATGGGCGGTGCACCGCCGATCCGCCAGCTTCCCTGGCTGAGGCCGAAGAGCAGACACTCTCGCGAGGGGCGGATCGGCGCCCACTCCTCCCCGTGCGACACGTCGCCCGCAACCAGGAGATCGAGGCCAGCGCGCGTGCAGCGCTCGCCGAGTCGCTGCGCAGCGCGAACCAACGACGGGACGTCATCGGCCTGCAGGGTACCGGCCGGAAGTACCAACGTCGTACCGCCGCGGAGGCGCAGGGCCTCGATGGCGTGGCCGAACAGCTCGTCGAACGTGGTCTCAGCGACGTCTGGCGTGCGAAACGCGCGCGGCGGCAGCCGTCCAGCGACGAGGTACCAGTCGGCACGGCTGCTTAGACGGAGCTGCGTGTTCCTCGCTGTCCCAGGCACCGCAGCTGGCGCCATCGCACTACGCGGCATTTGCAGTCTCCTCTTCGCTGATCGCGACCGGCAGCGTGCCGCGCTGCGCGTTCTCGAGGATGCGCGCGCGCAGCGCCTCGACGAGCTCCGGCCGCTCCTGCAGCGTCGCGCAGGCGCGCTCGCGGCCGTGGCCGATCCGCTCCTCGCCATAGACGAAGTGGCTGCCCGACTTGTCGATGAAGCCCGCGGCCACGCCGAGATCGAGGATCTCGCCAGCGCGGTTGACGCCTTGCCCGAACAACACCTCGAACTCCGCCTGACGGAAGGGTGGCGCGCACTTGTTCTTGACGACCTTGACCCGGACTCGCGAGCCGACCTGCTCCTCGCCCTGCTTGAGCTGACCGATGCGTCGAATGTCGAGCCGCACCGATGCGTAGAACTTGAGCGCCTGGCCGCCGGGTGTCGTCTCGGGATTTCCGAACACGACGCCGATCTTCTGGCGCAGCTGATTGATGAAGATGACCGCCGCGTTCTGCTTGTTGGTCACCGCGGTGAGCTTGCGCAGCGCCTGGCTCATGAGGCGCGCCTGCAGGCCCATGTGCGAGTCGCCCATCTCGCCCTCGAGCTCCGCCTGCGGCACCAGCGCTGCCACCGAGTCGACGACGATGAGATCGACCGCGCCCGAGCGGACCAGGTGGTCGGCGATCTCGAGCGCTTGCTCGCCGCAGTCGGGCTGGGACACCAGCAGCTCGTCGAGCTTGACGCCCAGGCGGCGGGCGTAGTTCGGGTCGAAGGCGTGCTCGGCGTCGATGAAGGCGCACGTCCCGCCCGCGCGCTGCGCCTCCGCGATCGCGTGCAGCGTCAGCGTCGTCTTGCCCGACGACTCGGGCCCGTAGATCTCGATGACGCGGCCGCGCGGCAACCCGCCGATGCCGAGCGCGAGATCGAGCGACAGCGAGCCGGTGGAGATCACCGGCACCTCATTGGCCGCCGCGCCGTCGAGCGACATGATCGCTCCCTTGCCGAACTGCTTCTCGATGGCAGAGATCGCCGTCGCGACGGCCCGCAGGCGCTCCTTGGTCTTGGCTAGAATCGACATGTCCCTCTTCCCCCTTGTGGTGTGGTGTGGTGTGGAGCCTCGCTCCACCACCGTCACTCTTCGTCGTCGAGCGCGCGAAACGTCGCGGCGGTCAGCAGGTGCTTTCGTTCGATCGCCAGATCCCCGTCGAGATCGGCGAGCGTGCGGGCCACGCGCAGCATGCGGAACAGGCCGCGCGCGCTGACGGCCCGCGCCTCGAGCTGCTGGGCCAGCGGTCGTAGCAGAGACGAGTCGACGCTGCAGAGATCCCAGATCCGCGCGGCTGGCACTTGTGCGTTGCAGAAGAACGGCTCGCCAGAGAGCCGCGCCGCCTGGCGCGCCCTGGCTTCGAGCACGCGGGTGCGCACCGTCTGTGAGCTCTCGACGCGCGGCCGTGGCGCGCGCTCCGCGAGGTCGGTCAGCGAGGCCTGCGGCACCATGACCTGCAGATCGAACCGATCGAACAGCGGTCCAGAGACGCGGTTGCGATATCGCAGGATGCCAGGCGAGTCGCAGGTGCACGAGCGTCGCTGCGATCCGAAGTAGCCGCATGGGCACGGGTTCATGGCGGCCACGAGCTGAAAGCGCGCCGGGAACTCGGCGACTCCGCTCGCGCGCACGACGTTGATCTTGTGCTCCTCGAGCGGCTGGCGGAGCGCCTGCAGGGTCGGACGGGAGAACTCGGGCAGCTCGTCGAGAAACAGGACGCCGTGGTGCGCGAGGCTGATCTCACCCGGGCGCGCGATGGGACCACCCCCGACGAGCGCAGGGGTGGAGGCGCCGTGATGAGGTGCGCGGAAGGGCCGTGCGCCGCCCTCCGAGAACGTCGCGGCGAGCCCGGCCGCCGAGTAGACCATGCTGGTCTCGAGCGCCTCGTGGCGGCTGAGCGGCGGCAGGATGCTCGGCAGCCGCTGTGCCAGCATGCTCTTGCCCGCCCCCGGCGCCCCGACGAGCAGGAGGTGGTGTCCACCGGCGGCCGCCACTTCTAGCGCGAGCCGGGCGTGGACCAGCCCCTGAACCTCCGCGAGATCGAAGCTGCTCGCGCTGGTGCGGGGTTCGCCCGTCGTGGACAGCGAACCTGCAAGTGGTAAAGTAGCTTGACCATTGAGGTGCCCGGCCACCTCGGCGAGCGAGTCGGCGGCGCGGATCTCGAGCCCCTCGACGCAGGCCGCCTCGATCGCTGACTGTCGGGGCAGGATCAACAGCCGCGCGCCGCGCTCCCGGGCGTGCAGCGCGACCGGGATCGCACCAGTGATCGGGCGGACTCTGCCGTCGAGAGAGAGCTCGCCGAGCACCATCATCCCTTCGAGTGCGCTGCTCGGCACGACCTTCTGCGCGGCGAGCACTCCGATGGCGACCGGCAGATCGTACGCCGCGCCATCCTTGCGCAGATCGGCCGGCGCGAGGTTGACAAGCAGCTTCTTGGCGGGCAGCTTCCACCCCGAGTGCGCCAGCGCCGAGCGCACCCGGACGCCGCTCTCTTTGACCGCCGCGGAGCCCAGTCCGACGAGGTGGAAGCCAGGCAGCCCTCCGGCCGCGTCGACCTCGACGAAGACATCGAGCGCACGACAGGCAACGACCGCGGCGGCATGAACTTTGGCGAGCACGACCGCGGGAAAGAGCAGGTGGCGTGCCGCAGATCGTCCCGCCTCGGATCAAGGCGTTACGTCGAAACGCCGTCCGGAAGCCCGGACGATGTCCGGTGGGCCGGCCGGCCGGCTTGGCGCGCGCCTTGCCCCAGCCTCAGTTGCTGACGTGCACGATGAGCGGCGCACCCGACGCGTGCACACCGTCGGACGCCACCAGCGTCAGCACGTAGTCGCCGGCCACCGAGAAGCTCGCGGTCGTGGCGGCGGCGGCTGGATCCATGAAGGTGACGACGCCCGGTCCGCGCGCCTTCCACGCATAGGTCAGCGGATCGCCATCGCTGTCGCTGCCGCCGCCGGCCAGCGCCAGGCCCGTGGTCTTGCAGCTCGCGCTCGTACCAGCGACGAACCCGGTGGTCACCTTGGGCGCGTGGTTGAGCACCGTCGGTGTGAAGCGCCAGAGGACGCCCGCCGTGCCGCCGCCGATCAGCACCGAGCTGCCGTCGGCGAGCAGCGCGTTGAGCTCGGGCACGAACGGCGCGACCAGGCCTTCCCAGGTGTTCCCGTCGACGGAGGCGTAGACGTCCGCGGGGAGGGCGCCGCCCATGTTGTCGGAGACGGGCATGGCGAGGAAGTTGTGCCCCTCGTCGGTGAGCGCGATCTCGCGCAGCACCGTCGACTCAACGGCCGTGCCGACCATCGCCCAGGCGCTGAAGCCGCTGTTCGAAGGGACGACCGCCCCCGTCGTCGTCACGCGCTGCAGAAAGTCGCCATCGGGCTTGCCCTGCGTGCCGATGAGCGGCTCGCCGAGACGGTTGAACGCGACGAGGAAGCCGTTCTGGCCCGGCTCGGCGGCGAGGGGCGAGGTGCCGCCCGCGTCGACCATCACCCAGGAGGCGCCGCGATCCGTCGACCGCCACCACTGATCTCCCTCGGTGCCGCAGAACAGCTCCCCCGAGATCGGGTGGCTGGCGACGCCGTAGACCGCCTTGACCGACGCCGACGGGCCCGACGGTGGGACGTGGCTCGCGTTGGGGATCGGGAAGGCGGTCACGAAGCTACTGCCCCCGTCGGTCGAGCGCATGATGTCGGGCCGAAACGGCCAGGAGGTCAGCAGGCTGCCGTCGACATCGCGTCGGATCGCGATCGGAAAGTAGCCTCCCGTGCTCATCGCCTGATCGACGCTCGACGTGACCCAGCTGTTGCTCGCGGCGACGTAGCGCTGGAGAAAGGTCGTCGTGGTTCCGCTGCCCGCGACCACCGATCCGGCGACGGGCTCGCCGAGGCTGTTGACCGCGATCACTTGCAGCGACGGTGCCGCTGGATCGTTGACCGTGTTGGGCGTTCCCAGCTTGGCGAACGTCTTGCCCCCGTCGAGCGAGCGATAGGCCCCCGCGAAGGTCGCGACGAACAGGTGGCCGCTGGCGTTCTTGGCCAGACCCCGCATGCGCGCCGCCGGCAGGCCCGCCCCGGGGAGCTGCTGCCACACCCCTGGCACGGACGGGCACTTGCCGCCCGTGCAGACGCACTTCGAGGCGACGCAGCTCGTGCCCTTCGAGCACAGGAGCCCGCAGCCGCCGCAGTTCTGCGCATCGCTCGTCGTGTCGATGCACTGGGCGTCGCAGAGCGTCTTGGTGCCGCAGCCGCTGTCGAGGAGGTCGCTGGTCGCCGGCTCGAGATCTTCTCGCCACAGATCGGACGAAGCGAGCGCAGCATCGCCATCCACAGGCAGGCTCTGATCGGACGGCGTCGTTGAGACGAGGTCTTCGCTGCTCGTCATCGACAGGTCGACCGAGGCGGTCGCGTCGCTTGCGGTGGACAGATCGACCGGGCTGCTCGTCGCCAGATCCGCACCGTCGACGCTCAAGTCGCTCGACTGTGTCGCGGAGAGATCGGGAGGCAACGCTCCCTGCTCGCGCCCTCCGCACCCGGCACCCAGCACCAAGGCCAGGAGCAGAGCCCCGCGCCTAAGATTGTCCTGCCCCGCAAAAAGGTCAGTGGTCGGCTGCCGTGCGGCCCACGCCCGCGTCGAGATTTCGAGCACCTCGCCGACCCATCGCATCCGCCTTGTCATTCCGCGCCCTGGTCAACGCAAGGCGCAGGCCAGCGCGCCGGCCGTACTCAGAGCTTCGGCGCGAGTCGCAGCGTCGTCGTCGTCGACTCCGCGCTGAGCGGCTGCTCGGGCTTGAAGGAGGTCCAGGCGCTCTGTCGGTAGATCAGCTTGAGGTCGACGGCTCCGCTCGAGGGTACGACGAGGATCACACCTGGCCGGAGGTAGTTGCGCCCCTTGGCGCGCTGCGCCGCGATCGTCGCGCAGTCCCGTCCGAGCGCGAGGACCGAGCTGTCGCGAGGCAGGGCGAGCTTGCCGACGCCGTCCATGCCCTCGGGATCGATCGTCGACGGCGCAAGCGCGTCGGCACCGAGCTCGGCGCGCGGGATGAAGCAGGCGCGCAGCTTCGTCGTCGTGAACGAGCCGGGCTTGAGCGGCCGGCGCTTGGCGGTAAAGTAGCTGCTCGCCGGAGGGCTCCCTGGCGGGCCGTAGTAGGTGCGCAGCTCGATCGCTGGCTGTCGCTTGCCATCGGCGGTGGCAACGAGCTCCCACTGGAGGCCAGCCCAGCCGCCGACCACCCACCACTCGGCGACCTCGGGGTAGACCGCGAGAGGCTTTTCGCCCCGGTTGGCGAGGTGCACGTCGAGGGTGACGTCGGTGAGTCGATCCGGCGGGAGCGCCGTTGGGGTGACGCCGAGCGTGAGGGTGAGACCGGCGCCCGCCAGTCGGCCGAGCATCGCGAAGATCAACATGCGCCCAGCATGCCACAGCGACGCCACAACTTCGTCACGCGCCGCGCCGCCCTTTGCAGGGAGACTCGACTCCGACGGCGCCGTATACTCAGCGGTCCACTGGGGGGCCCCATGTCCGTCGAGCAGAGCCGCGATCCGGGTGAGCAGCCTGCCGGAGTCGCCACGCGCGCGTTCCGGCTAGTCGTCAAGATCCTTGTCGGTGTGTTCGGGCGCTGGGAGCCGCCCGCCTGGCTGCGCTTCCTCGGCAGGAAGGCGGCCGGCACCGGGCGCTGGGGGCTCCAGCACCGGGCCGCGAGCCTCGCGATCGTCGCGGCGGTGAGCGCCGCGAGCTTCGGCGGCGTGCGCCTGCATACGTGGTGGAAGAACCGGCCCAAGCCGACGCTGACCACCTGGCAGATCAGCCCGCCGACGGGCCTGCCGCGCCTCGACGAGGGCCAGCAGTCGCTGCCGCCCGAGCCGCTGGTGCTCACCTTCTCGCGCTCGGCGGCGCCGATCGCCAGCGTCGGCAAGCCGGTGTCGCGCGGCCTCGAGATCAGCCCGCCGATCGCGGGCGCGTGGGCTTGGTCGGGCGACCGGACGTTGATCTTTCAGCCGACGGCGGAGTGGGGCATCGGTCAGAAGTACACCGTCAAGCTCCAGCCGCGCGACCTCGTCGCCGAGCACATCCTCGTCGAGGAGAAGAGCCACGAGTTCAACACCGCGCCCTTCGTCGTCAGGCTGACCTCGAACAAGTTCTATCAAGATCCGGTCGATGCCGAGCAGAAGCGCGTGCTCGTGACCTTCCAGTTCTCTCATCCAGTCGACGCGGCGAGCTTCGAGAAGAGCCTCAAGATGCGGTTCGTCCCCAGCACCGCCGACGAGAAGCCGCTCGACTACAAGGTGGAGGTCGCGTACGAGCGCCAGCAGACCCTCGCCTACGTCAAGTCCTCGCCCGTCACGCTGCCGCAGAAGAACGCGACGATGACGACGACGCTCGACGCCGGCCCGCACGCCAAGCGCGGCAGCCCGGAGTGGAAGACCAAGCTCGAGGCCAAGACGCGCGTCCCCGGCCTCTACAACTTCATCACCATCGACACGGTCGAGTCGCAGGTCGTCGACAACGACAAGATGGAGGCGGATCTGATCCTGCTCGTCCAGAGCAACGCGAGGATCGCCGCCGCCGACCTCAAGAAGAACCTCACGGTGTGGCAGCTGCCGCTCTACAGCAACGACGAGGAGAAGCAGCAGAAGCGGGCCCACGACTGGAACGCCGAGGAGGTCGACACCTCGACGCTGCAGAAGCCGGCCCTCGTGATGCTGACCCAGCTCCCGGTGCGCGAAGATCCAGGCGAGGAGCACAGCTTCCGCTACCGCGCCGAGGCGGGGCGCTACCTCTACGTCGAGATCGCCAAGGGAACGCCGGCGTTCGGTGGCTACGTCCTCGGCGAGACGCACAACGCCGTCGTGCGCGTGCCCAAGGCGCCGCCGCGGGTTCGGCTCCTCCACAAGGGCTCGCTGCTGACGCTGTCCGGAGAGCGCAAGGTTGGCGTCGCAGTGCGCGACGCGGCGGCGGTGCGCTACTCGGTGGGTCGCGTGCTGCCTGAGCAGGCGCACCACCTCTTCCTGGCGACCAATGGCGGCTTCGAAGATCCGACGTTCCGCTACCCGTTCACCGAGGGGAGCTTCACCGAGAAGCTGACCGAGGTGCACAAGACCGCCGGGCCGCTCGGCAAGAACGTGTTCGACTCGCTCGATCTCGGCAAGTACCTCGGCGGCGGCGGCGAGGCGCGCCGGGGGCTCTTCCTCGTCACCGCGCAGAGCTGGGATCCGGAGCGCGAGCAGGCGACGGGGCAGACCGACACGCGCCTGCTGCTCGTCACCGACCTCGGGCTGGTCGTCAAGGACGCGGCCGACGGCACGCACCAGGTCTTCGTGCAGTCGATCCACACTGGCGAGCCGGTCGCGGGCGCCAAGGTCCAGGTGCTGGGGCGCAACGGCATCGCGGTCGAGAGCGAGACGACGAACGCGGCCGGCATGGCGCAGCTCCAGAGCTTCGCCGGCCTGCGCGACGAGAAGCAGCCGCTCGTCTACGTCGCGACGCGCGGCCGCGACGCGACGTTCCTGCCGATCGGGCGCAGCGAGCGATACCTGAACACGTCGCGCTTCGACACGGGCGGCGTGCGGCAAGACGGCGCGCGTCGCGGCCTGTCGGCGTTCGTGTTCTCCGATCGCGGCCTCTACCGCCCTGGTGAGGAGATGCGCTTCGGCGCGATCGTCCGCAACGAAGACTGGAGCAAGTCGCTCGCCGGCCTGCCGTTGCTCTTCGTGCTCACGGACGCGCGCAGCAAGGTCCTGCTCAAGCAGCAGCGCAACGCGTCGGCAGCCGCGTTCGAGGAGCTCGGCTATCGCACCGACGTCACCTCGCCGACGGGGACCTACAAGCTCGAGGTGTTCCTCGCCGACGGCAAGCACCCCCTGTCGATCGGCACGACGAGCGTCGTGGTGCGCGAGTTCCTCCCCGATCGCTTGAAGATCAACGCCGCGCTCTCGCCGACCTCCGACGGCTGGATCAAGCCGGTCGATCTGACCGCCAAGGTGACGCTGACGACGCTGCTCGGCACCCCGGCCGCCGGCCACAAGATCAAGGGGACGCTCTCGGTGTCGAGCGGCATGCCGCGCTTTGCACGCTTCCGCGACTATCACTTCTTCGATCCCCTCAAGCCCAAGCACGTCTCGCAGGAGCGCATGGAGGAGACGACCGGCGACGACGGCACCGCGGAGTTCGCGCTCGATGGCACGCCGTTCTCCGAGGCGACGTATCGGCTGAGCTTCGTCGCCGAGGGCTTCGAGAAGGAGGGCGGTCGCTCGGTGTCGGGGGAGGCGGGCGCGTGGGTGAGCCCGCTCGACTACTTCCTCGGCTACAAGAGCCCGGTCGATCTGGCGCTCCTGCCCAAGGGCGCCGAGGCGGAGCTCGAGCTCGTCGCCGTCGGGCCGAGCGGCAAGCGTGTCGCAGTCAAGGATCTTGACCTTCGCCTCTACGAGAAGAAGTTCCTGTCGGTGCTCGCCAAGGAGCCGGGTGGCACCTACCGCTACGAGTCGGTCGAGCGCGAGCTCGAGGTGAGCAAGAAGGCGCTGGCGATCAGCGACGGCGGCAGCAAGTTGAAGGTGCCGACCAGCACGCCCGGACAGTTCGTCTGGAAGCTGGTCGACAAGCAAGGGCGGGTCGTCAACGAGATCCCGTTCGGCGTCGCGGGCGCGGCGCTCAACGCCCGGTCGCTCGATCGCACCGCCGAGCTGCAGGTGGCCCTCGGGCAGAAGGACGTCGACGCCGGCCAGTCGCTGTCGGTGCAGATCAAAGCACCGTACACGGGCGCTGGCCTCGTCACCATCGAGCGCGATCGCGTCTACGCGCACAAGTGGTTCAAGACGACGAGCCAGACCTCGGTGCAGAGCATCGACGTGCCGAGCTCGCTCGAGGGCGACGCGTACGTGTCGGTCGTGTTCTTGCGCGATCCGTCCTCGGCCGACGTGTTCATGAGCCCGGTCGCCCACGGCGTCGTGCCGTTCGCGATCAGCCGCCAGAAGCGCACCGCGAAGGTGACGCTCGAGTCCGACGAGAAGGTCAAGCCGGGCGAGACGATCACCATGAAGGTGAGCGCCGATCGACCGGCGCGCGCGGTGGTGATCGCCGTCGACGAAGGCGTGCTGCGCGTCGCGCGCTACCAGAGCCCCGATCCGCTCAAGTTCTTCTTCCAGAAGCACGCGCTCGCGGTCAGCACGGCGCAGATCCTCGATCTGGTGCTGCCCGACTTCGGGCGCCTGCTGCGCGCCTACGCACCAGGCGGCGGCGACGAGGACGGCGACGGCCTCGACGGCAAGCGCGCGCTCGGCGCCAACCTCAACCCGTTCCGCCGCAAGACCAACCCGGCGGTCGCGTTCTGGTCGGGTGTGATCGACGTCGGGCCCGAGGCCAAGGAGCTCAAGTTCGTCGCGCCCGACTACTTCAACGGCACGCTGCGCGTCATGGCGGTCGTCGCTGCGGCCGACGCGATCGGCGCGGCCGAGCGCGAGACGCTGGTGCGCGGCGACTTCGTCCTCCAGCCCAACGCACCGCTCGCGGTCGCGCCAGGCGACGAGTTCGAGGTGCCGGTGACGATCTCGAACAACCTCGTGGGCTCGGGCAAGAAGGGCGCTGACGTCGAAGTGACGCTCGCCGCGAGCAAGCAGTTCGAGACGGTCGGCGCGGCCAAGCAGAAGCTCAGCATCCCCGAGCTGCGCTCCGGCTCGGCGACCTGGAAGCTGCGCGCGACCAAGGCGCTGGGCTCGGGCACGCTGACCTTCGTCGCCAAGCACGGCGACAAGAGCGGGCGCGCGTCGATCGACGTCTCGGTGCGCCCGGCGGCGCCATACCTCGTGACGACCAAGGGCGGGCGGCTCGCGCCAGGCGAGGCGAAGGTGGCGATCGATCGCAAGCTGTACCCGGAGCTCCGCGATCAGAAGGCGATCGTGAGCTTCCTCCCGGTCGGCCTGACGCATGGCCTCCACCGCTACCTCGAGAAGTTCCCGCACGCCTGCACCGAGCAGCTCACCAGCCAGGCGGTGCCGAGCATCGTCCTCGGCGATCGGCCCGAGTTCGGCTGGAAGACGACCGAGGTCGCCGCGTCGTGGGAGACGTACCTCAACACGCTGCGGGCGCGGCAGAACAGCAACGGCTCCTTTGGTCGCTGGGCGCGCAACCCGCGGGTCGACGTGACCGCGTCGATCTACGCGACCGAGGTGCTGCTCTCGGCCAGGGAGCACGGGCGAAGCGTGCCGGACGATCTGCTCAAGGCCTCGCTCGACTACGTGGCCACCATCGCGGGCGACACCATCGAGAGCGTCGCCGACGGGCGGCAGCGCGCGTGGGCGATCTACGTGCTGGCTCGAAGCGGCCGCGTCGTCACGCCGCTCATCGCCAAGCTGCAGAAGCAGCTCGACACCAAGTACCCCAAGGTGTGGCGTAGCGACCTGACCGCGGCGCACCTCGGCGCGGCGCTCAAGCTGCAGAAGCAGGACAAGCTCGGCGTGGCGCTGATCGAGAAGGTCAAGATCCTTGACAAAGTGGATCCGGACTACGAGCGCTACTACGACGCGCTGTCGCGCAACGCCCAGCTCCTCTATCTGGTCGCCAAGCACTTCCCGGAGCGGCTGTCCGAGCTCGACGCCAAGGAGATCGAGACGGCGTTGCGCCCGATCTACGACGGTGGCTTCAACACGTTCTCGGCAGCGCTCGCCGTCCTCGCGCTCGAGCAGTACGGCAAGAGCGCCGGGGATCGCGCGCCCGACTCGCTGACGATCGCGCAGCTCGTCGGCGACAAGGCGCAGGCGCTCCAGCTCAGCCGAGGGATGATGCCGCTGGCGCCCTTCGACGACACGGCGAGCAAGCTGCTGTTCGGCAACCGCAGCGAGCTGCCGGCCTACTGGCTGGTGAGCCAGCAGGGCTTCGATCTCGAGGTCGGCAGCAAGCCCGTGACCCAGCAGCTCGAGATCAGCCGGCGCATCGTCGACGACAAGGGCCAGCCCCTGGCCGAGGTCGCGCTCGGTGACGAGGTCAACGTGCAGCTCCTCGTCCGATCGCTCAAGGGCACGGTCGGGGGGCTGGCGATCGTCGACCTGCTGCCGGGCGGCTTCGAGGTGGTGATGAACGAGGCGGCGCCGGCGGAGAGCGGAGACGGCGAAGGGGAGCGCGGTGGGCGCGAGGTCGAGCCCGAGGGCGGCGGCGAGGGCGAAGGCGGTGAGGGCGGCGGCGAGGGTGGGGGCGAGGGCGGCGAGAGCGACCCGAGCGAGGCTGGCGGCGGCGCGTCCTTCTCGCTGCCCTTCGCGCAGGCGAGCTCGACCTTCTCCCCCGAGTACGGCGACCTGCGCGAGGATCGCGTCGTGCTGTACGGCACGGCGTCGGATAGCGTGCAGATGTTCGTCTATCGTGCGAAGGCGACGACGGCCGGCAAGTTCCAGGTGCCGCCGGTGCAAGCCGCCGGCATGTACGATCGCAACGCGTTCGCGCGCTCGGCCGCGTCGACGATTCAGGTGATCCGGAAGTAGCGATGCGGGATCCGATCGCGCTCTGGCGGCGGCGTGCGCAGGCGCTCGCGATCCTCGTGATCGTGGCCGGCGTGCTGCGTGCGGGGCTCGGCCTGGTGCCTCGCACCTCGCTGGCGACGCGGTTGCCGCAGTCGCAGGCCGCCTTCGACAGCGACGGAAAGCTGCTGGCGATGACCCGCGCCGGCGACGATCGGCTGCGGCTCTGGGTGGGGCTCCACCGGATGTCGCCGCAGCTCGTCGAGGCGACGCTGCTCTATGAGGATCGCTGGTTCGAGTGGCACTGGGGCGTCAACCCGGCGTCGCTGGTGCGCGCCGGATACGCGTCCATCGTCGGGCGCCAGTGGATCGGCGCCTCGACGGTGACGATGCAGCTGGCGCGGCGCCTCGCGGGATTGCACACGCGCTCGGCGCTCGGCAAGCTGCAGCAGATCGGCTACGCGCTGTGGCTCGACGCGCGCTACTCGAAGCGCGAGATCCTCGAGGCCTACTTCAACAGCGCACCCTACGGCGGCGACCTCGAGGGCGTGTTCGCCGCGTCGCAGGCCTGGTTCGGCAAGGCGCCCGACGAGCTCGACCTCGGCGAAGCGCTCGCGCTGGCGGTGATCCCCCAGAACCCGAATCGTCGCGGCCGCGCAGGCGCGACGCAGGGCGAGCTCGATCGTGCGCGCGGCGAGCTCTGGCAGCGCTGGCGTCGGCGCCACCTGGTCGACGAGATCGAGGATCTCGCGATGGCCGAGCCGATCGCGCTTCGTCGCCACGCGCTGCCGCTCCTCGCGCCGCACTTCTCGCGCCAGGTGCTCGTCGAGCAGCCGAGCCGCACCACGATCAAGACGACGCTCGATCGCAAGCTGCAGCTCCTCGTCGAAGCGCGGCTCGCCGCGTACTTCCGTCAGCGCCACCGCGAAGGGCTGCACAACGCCGCGGTCCTCGTCGTCGATCATCGCACCGCCGAGATCAAGGCGCTGGTCGGCTCGGCCGACTTCTTCGACAAGACGCTGCATGGCGAGGTCGACGGTACGCGCGCCTTCCGATCACCAGGCTCGCTGCTCAAGCCGTTCGTCTACGCGCGGGCGCTCGAGGCCGGTGTCATCACGCCCGAGAGCCTGGTGTTCGACGTGCCGCGACGCTACGCCGACTACGCGCCGGAGAACTTCGACGGCCGCTTCGCCGGGCCGATCCCGGCGACGCAGGCGCTCGTGACGAGCCGCAACATCCCCGCGGTCGAGCTCAACCAACAGCTCGGTAGCGACGGCCTGCACGCCTTGCTGCGGCGCAGCAAGATCAACCGTCTCGGCCCCGAGTCCCGCCACGGCGCGGGCCTGGCGCTCGGCGCAGTCGAGATGACGCTGCAGGAGCTGGTCGCGCTCTATGCGGCGCTCGCGCACGGCGGAGAGCTGCGCAAGCTGCGGGCGACGGCCAGCGAGGACGGCGCACCTCGGACGGTGGCGGGCACCTCGATCCTGTCTCCCGAGGCGAGCTTCCTCGTCCTCGACATGCTGAGCCACAACCCGCGACCGCTGCGCACCGCGCAGCCCTCGACGGCCCGCGATCAGATCGCGTGGAAGACCGGCACCTCGTGGGGCTTTCGCGATGCGTGGACCGTCGGCGTGGCGGGGCCCTACGTGATCGGCGTGTGGGTCGGCGACTTCCGCGGCAAGGGCGATGCGTCGTTCACCGGCCTGCGCGCCGCGGCGCCGATCTTCTTCGATCTCGTCGAGGCGATGCTCCCCGACGGGGCGGGCCGCTTCTCGCCGCCCGCGACGCTGGCCCGCCAGGAGGTCTGCTCGCTGTCCGGCAGCCTGCCCGGCCCGCACTGTCCCCACCGCAAGCAGACGTGGTTCTGGCCCGGCCACTCGCCGTTCACGCTCTGCGAGCTGCACCAGGTGATCTCGGTCGACGACAAGGGGCGACGCGCCTGCAAGGCGACGCGTGGACCGGTGCACGACGAGGTGGTTGAGCAGTGGAGCTCGGAGCTGCGCACGCTGTTCGCCGAGGTGGGCTTGCCGCGGCGCAGCCTGCCCGAGCCGGCGCCCGAGTGCGCCGGGACCGAGGTCGCGGGCAGCGCGCCGCGCATCACCTCGCCCGTCCGAGCGCTGCTCTATGCACCGACGGCAGAGCACAACCGCATCACGCTCGCCGCGGTGCTCGGCGCCGATGCGTCCGAGGTGTTCTGGTACAGCGGGCGACGGCTGCTCGGACGCGCGCCCGCCGGGCAGCCGCTCGTCGTGACGCTCGAGCCAGGCCGCCACGCGCTGCTCGCCGTCGACAACCTGGGACGATCGGATACACGGTCGGTGACCGTGACCGCGATGCCGTAGCGCGGCTACGGCTGAAAGTCGGCCCAGGCGCGTCGCTCGATCGCCTCGCTGACGAGCTGCGTGGCTGCGTCGTCGATCGGCACGCCGCGCAGCGAGATGCGCACGACGCCATGGCTGGGCGGCACGATGACCACGTCGAGCTGCTGCGCAGCGGGGCGACAATCGACTAGCACGATCGTGTCGATCGCCTCTTGGCGCTCGCTCGTCGCCGCCTTGGCCGGACGATAGACGTCGGCCGACCAGCTGAGGAAGGCCTCGTCGCGTCCCTTTCCGACGAGCTTGCGCATCGCGGTCTCCCCGAGCCGGTGCAGCTTGGTGTCGCCCTCGCTGAGCTTCTTCTCGAGCGCCTTGACGCACTGGCGCGACGCCTGGCCGCCCTGGCCATCGGGCGTGAAGTTCGACCACAGCACCTCGGCGGTGCGCTGTCCCGCGGCGGCAGGCCAAGCGCACGCCAGGAGCGCCGCGACGATCGCGATCCGCGACGTGGCGCTCCTCATCGCTTCGCTCCGAGCTGCGCCAGCCGCGCCAGCCAGTCGCCGAAGGTCGGACCCTGCAGCCACACCTCGGCGGCGCCCTCGACGCGCTCGCTGTAGAGCGTCGCTCCGTCGCTCGGCCGCAGCAGCGTGATCGCGCCCATCCCGCGCGTGATGCGCTTGCCCTTCTCGACGCGGGGCGGCAGGACCTCGAGCAGGAGCACGCGCTCTGTGCCCTGCCACTCCGCCAGGCTACTGGGCTTCTTTCCGTCGGCGAGATCGCGCAGCGCGCTGGCCTCGTTCGCCGTCGGGTCGTCGGCGCGCACCGCGCCCTGCCACGCGCGCTCGAGCTTGCGCCGGAGCTCGCTGACGGCGCGCGCCTCCGAAGGGAGCAGCTCGCTCGAGTGCAGCACGGCGAAGC
>CAZPEY010000011.1:0-4422 GCA_964585665.1 uncultured Polyangiaceae bacterium
GCGTGCACCGCCGCCTCGACGCCGGCGATGTCGTCGGCCGCGAGGACGACGAGCTCGCGCGTCACCGCCTTGCCCGGCGCGATCTTGAGCGTCTGCCCGTCCTCGTTGAAGGCGTCGACCGTCGCCTTGACGCTGAACACGTCGACGTTGACGCCCGCGATCGCGATGCCGGAGCCGCCCTCGGTCGCGGTCGCGTAGACCGGCATCATGCCGTAGGTGATACCGAGCCCCTGGAGCGCCGAGAACTTGGCCGGCGGCGCCCCGGTCGACGAGAGGATGCTCTCGAAGCCGACCTCGCCGTACCCGAAGTACTGGTGGTAGACCTCGACCGACGAGCCGGTGTCCGACAGCGTTCCCCAGGTCGTCGCGATCTCGACCTTGCCCGGGTTGTAGATGGTGTAGATCGCGCGGACGTGGCTCGCGCCTGGCTCGAGCACGAAGGTCACCGCGGCCTCGAGCCCGAGCTTGACCTTGGCGCGGAAGTCGTTGGGGATGATGCCGACGAAGCCGCCGATGTTCGGCAGATCGATGTAGTCGATCTTGGCGTCGTGGCCGAAGAAGCGCACGGCCGCTGGGCCGCCGCCGCTTCCGTCGAGCAGCACCTCGCCCCGCTCGAACGCGAAGGTGCGCCCGAGCTGGAGGAAGGCCGAGATCTCACCGAGCTGATCGCCTGCCGGGTTGGCCACGCGATCGAAGTCGATGAGGTTGCCGCCGAACGCGCACGGACCGACGTTCTGCGACGGCGCCTGCAAGATGAGGCGGACCTTGTCGTTGCGCAGGAAGAAGTCGCCGGGTCGCCCCTGCGACGCCGGGCCTGGCACGCGCTCCGTCGGGAAGTTGGCTGGCGTCATCACGCCGGCGAACGCGGCCTGCGCCCCGCCCGTCGGCTTGATCGACGGCAGCGCCTCGTCGAGGGGGGTCTTTGCCCCCCCGCACCCGAAGCTCATCACGCAAGCGACAACGACCGCAAGTTTGCGTACCATGGGCGAAGTCTAGTGCAATCGATGGAGATGTCGTGAGATCAGTTCTTGGGAGCCTCTGTTTTGCTGCTGCGTCGCTGCTGATCGCGTGCGACCAGGGTCCGGACATCTCGATCCCGATGGGCGAGCACCAGGGCGGCAAGATCACCGTCGCGACCTGCGGCTACGACGTGACCCTGCGGGATGGCGCCTCGGCACCGACGGCTGGCAAGCCGCGGCTCGGCGCCGCGCCAGATCCGACGGCCGTGCACCTTGGTCTGCGGGGCGACGCCTCGACCTCTGTGGTCGTCACCTGGCGCACCGACTTCGAGACGCTGGTCTCGACGGTCGAGCTGACCGAGAAGGGCGGGATGGCCGTGTCGTTCGACGGCTTCACGTTCGACTACACGTCCCAGGACAGCATCGTCGTCCGCCTCCATGAGGCGCATCTCTGTGGCCTCAAGCCCGACACCGAGTACAGCTACCGCGTCGGCGGCAAGGCCCACGACGGCAAGGAGAGCTGGTCGAAGAGCTACACCTTCCGCACCGCGCCCGCGACGACCCAGGCCGACGCCGAGCTCGTGGTCCTGGTGCTCGGCGACACCCGCGGCGGGGAGGACATCTGGAAGAGCAGCCTCGATCGCGCCTTCCAGATCGCGCAGCCAGATCTGATCGTCTTCTCAGGCGATGCGGTCACGTTCGGCTCGTTCCAGGCCGACTGGGATGCGTGGTTCACCGCCGCTGGCGATCGCCTCGCCACCCAGCCGATGGTGATCGCGCACGGCAACCACGAGCTCAACTCGATCAACTTCTTCTCGCAGTTCGCCCTCCCCGGCGACGAAGAGAACTTCGGCTTCGACTACGGCTCGATGCACACGACGGTGCTCAACGACACGCCCGCCGATGCTGCGGTGATCACGACGACGACCAAGAGCTTCCTCGACACCGATCTGACGGCCAATGCGTCGCGGCCCTGGCGCTTCGTGCTGCACCACAAGCCGATCTGGTCGGCGTCGAAGGGCCATGGCGGCGACGCCGCGCTCAAGGCGGCATGGGAGGCCACGCTCGATCAGCACCGCCCCGACATCGTCTGGAACGGCCACGATCACACCTACGAGCGCACGCACCCGATGCGGTACTCGCAGACGCAGCCGACCGCCAACGAAGGCACGACCTTCGTCGTCGCCGGCTCGTCGGGCGCGCCGCTGTACGACGCGGGCAGCGACTTCTGGACCGCCATCTCCGAGAGCACCAACAGCTTCGTCATCGTCAAGCTGCGCCAGAAGCAGCTCGAGATGACGGTCTATCGCCCGAGCGACGGATCGACCCTCGACACGTTCTCGATCACCAAGCCGTGAGCAACATGAAGATCCGCAATTGGAGCTGGGCGGCGCTCGCCTCTGTGGCCTTGATCGGCCTGCCGGCAGCGGGCTGCGATCACGGCAACACCGTCGACAATGGCCCGCTCTCGACGATGACGGAGAGCGAAGCGCTGGCGGCGCGCCAGGCCTGCACGTTCGTCGCCGGTGACAAGGCGGGCAAGACGCTCGCCAAGGGCTCGCTGCTCGGCGACGACATCCCGATCGAGCACGTCGTCGTCTTGATGCTCGAGAACCGCAGCTTCGATCACCTCTTCCAGAAGCTGCCCGAGTTCGGCCAGCCCGACGCCGAGGTCGCACCGTCGAGCTACACCAACGTCGGCGTCGACGGCAACCCAGTCAGCACGCACCACCTCGACGAGTACTGCTTCTCGGACACCAACCACGAGTGGGACGGCAGCCACGAGGAGTACAACGACGGCAAGAACGACGGCTTCGCGCTGGCCAACGCGCGCTCGAGCGACCCGACGGGCAGCCGCGCCACGGGGTACTACACCGATCAGGATCTGCCGGTGATGTACACGCTGGCGCGCGACTACGCGCTGTCCGATCGCTTCTTCTGCTCGCTGCTCGGGCCGACCTTCCCCAATCGCGCGTACTTCTACGCCGCGACGTCCTTCGGCAACACCGGCAACGAGCTCATCACCGAGCCGGTCGAGAACCTGCTCGAGTCGCTCGAGCGCGCCCAGATCGACTGGCGCGTCTACTACAACGACATCCCCGGCATGGGCGTGTTCATCACCTCGGCGGCGAACTTCATCTCGACGCGCCTGTCGGCCTACTCGCGCTTCCGCATGGACGCCGAGGCCGGCAAGCTGCCAAGCGTCGCCTTCGTCGATCCGCCGCTCGGTCCCAACATGGGCGCCCAGCGCAGCGACGGCCACCCACCGGGCAACATCCAGCTGATGGACGCCTTCATCCGCGAGGTCGTCGAGACGATCACGACGAGCCCGAACTGGAAGAGCACGGCGCTGTTCATCTTCTTCGACGAGCACGGCGGCCTCTATGACCACGTCCCGCCGCCAGCGGCCTGCGCCCCCGATGAGCACTCGCCCAACGCGCCCGAGAAGTTCGACAACTTCACCCGGCTCGGCTTCCGCGTGCCGCTCATCGTCGTGTCGCCATACGCCAAGCGCCACTTCGTCTCGCACGTCCCGCTCGATCACACGTCGGTGACCCGCTTCATCGAGGCGCGCTTCGGCTTGCCCGCGATGACCAAGCGCGACGCGAACGCGACGCTGCCCTACGATCTGTTCGACTTCACCAAGCGCAACACCAAGCCGGTCACGCTGCCGGCCGCCGCCCTCGATCCGACGAAGAGCGCCGCCTGCATCGCGCAGTTCGGCGAGTGAGCTGCCGCTGCCAGCCGCGCCACCGCGGCCAGCCGCTGCCCGAGCCGCTCAACCCGACGCGGCCCACCGTCGACGCACGCGCCCGCTTCGCCTTCGCGATCGTCCCTGGCTACACGCCACGGCTCGGCTGGTCGGGGGGGCTTCACCCCGTCGCCGCTGACCGCCTCGACCGGGCGCGCGACGCGATCGAGCGCGGCCTCGCCGCGAACCTCATCGTCTCGGGCGGCGCGGTGCACTCGCGCGACAACGAAGCGTGGCTGATGCGCCAGTACCTGCTGGCGCGCGGCGTCCCGGCAGAGCGCATCTTCGTCGAGCCCTGCGCCCGCCACACGACGACCAACCTACGCAACGCGGGCCGGATCCTCCTCGGCTTCGGCCTCGACGAGGCGCTCGTCATCACCTCGGATCGCCTGGGCATGAGCCCGCGACGCTTCTTCGATCAGGCCTTCTACATCGGCCGCCCGTGGCTGTCGGGCTTCCACTCGCGCTGCCTGCTCGAGCTCGGCTACCGCGTCGGGCAGCTCGACTGGCTCGCGCCGGGGCTGGTGCACTTTCGTCCATCTCGGAAGGTGCTCGAGGAGTCGTGGAAGGAGCGCTGGATGGGCGACCCGTAGTCAAGTCACTTGACTAGTCGCCCTGGCCCTCCGGCAGCGTCGGATCTGGCGCCAGGATGCGCCGCTCGAAGTCGTCCCAGATCCGATCGTCGTCGCGACAGTCGTAGCTGCGGCAGGT
>CAZPEY010000011.1:4522-16712 GCA_964585665.1 uncultured Polyangiaceae bacterium
CACGCACCCGCTTGACAGCGCCCCGCTCACCCACTAGGTTGCACCCCAACAGCAGCACGAAAACGCGAAAGTGGCGGAACTGGCAGACGCGCAGGATTCAGGTTCCTGTGGGCTAACCCCCGTGAGAGTTCGACCCTCTCCTTTCGCACTAGGGTAGTTCGTTGGCTTAGGCAGTGGCAGACTCTTCCTCCCCCCACCGTCCCACGCGCAGTCCGCGTCGCGCGTTCCTCGCTCTTATTACCAAATTTGCGCCTTACGCGATCGCTGCGCTCGCCCTGTTCTGGGTGTTGCGAGGCCTCAAGCTCGCCGAGCTCCAGCGCGTGTTCGCGGACGCCCCGCTCGGCGTGTTCGTCGGCGTCTCGGCGGTGATGCTGCTGCTCAACTGCGCCGCCGACACGTTCGCCATGCGGTCGGTGTTCTCGTGGTTCGGGGTCGTCGTGCCCTTCGTCGATCTCTACATCGTGCGCGCCTCGACGTACCTGCTCGCCGTCATCAACTACCACGTCGGCCAGGCGGCGATCGTCGGCTACCTCTACAAGGCGCGGCGGGTGAAGCTCTATCGCGCCACCGGCATGATCCTGTTCATCATCGGCGTCAACGTCGGCACGCTGTTCCTCCTCGCGTCCGCCGGCGCTGCGCGCGCCACGGGCGATCTGGCCTGGCTGCGGACCGTGCCGATCGTGTGCGTCATCGGCTGCTTCGCCTACGCCGCGATCCTCAAGTGGAAGCCGGGCTTCCTGGCCAAGCTGCCGCTCCTCGAGCCGCTCTTCGAGATGCGCGTCCGCGGTCACATCCGCGGCGTGCTCGTACGCCTGCCACACGTCGGCGTGCTGCTCGTCTGGCACTGGCTGTCGCTGCGCATGTTCCACATCGAGATCCCGCCGCTCGACGCGCTGCTCTACCTGCCCGCCTTCTTCGCGATCGGGTCGCTGCCGATCAACGTCAACGGCTTCGGCGTCGCGCAGCTCGTCGCCATCGCCTTCTTCTCGCCGTACGTCACCAAGGGCGATCCCAAGACCGCGGTGATGGCCTACAGCCTGGCGACGACGACGGTGGCGCTCGTGCTGCAGCTGCTCCTGGGCCTCATCTGCCTCCGCCGCGCCACCCGCCTCGGCGTGCCGACCCAAGCAGAGGACGTGCCGACCGAAAACACCGACGGCGCCCTCCGCGTCGCTGCCTCCGTCGACTGACGCCGCCAGCGCGCGCGAGACGGACGCAGCACCTGCGGATTCGGCTGCAGTTTTTTCTGGCCGTCCGGCGCAGCTCATGTAAAATCCCGCTATGGCAACGGACTACAAGCAGCCGCGACGCCTCAACATCGTCAGCGGCATCCTGCTGCTGCTGCTGGCGGGCGCCGGCTACTGGAGCTGGAAGTTCCTCCCCGCGTACCTCGAGGCGTGGTCGGTGGACCACATCCTCAAGGAGCAGGTCAGCCGCGTCTACAAGATCATGATGATGGGCGAGCCGGACAAGACCAACGAGCTGACCAAGCTGGTCGAGACGGCCAAGGCCGACATCAAGAAGAAGGCCGGAGTCACCGACGCTGGCATCGTGGTCCACCTCAACGTCGACGTGACCGTGGCAACCCTGACCGCCGACTACAAGGTGCGCGTGAACCACGACTGGTTCAATCGCACCTCGGTGATGCAGATGCATCGGGTCGCGACCGCCGACATCAAGCGCGTCGACTGGGACAAGTAGCAAGTGGGCCTGCGGCGCGGTGGCCTCGTCGCGCTCGCCGCGCTCGTGGCAATTCCGCTCTGTCCGAAGCGAGCGCATGCAACCGAGGTGGTCGTCGTTCGTCACTCTGCGGTGCCCGCGTATCAGGAGGCGTTCGATGAGTTCAGCGAGCGCTGCCGCCTGCCGACGCGCGTCGTGCCGCTCGATTCCTCGTCGAGCGGGCCGCTCGATCAACGGATTGGCGCAGCGCGCATCCTGGTGACCTTCGGGCAGGACGCGCTCGACGCGACCCACGGTCGACGCGAGCGCCGGATCGCGCTCCTCGCGGCGTATTCCCAGGAGGGGGCGCTGCTCGCCCCAACCACCGGAACACCAACCGAGCTCCTGCGCGCGCTCAAGATCGCCATGCCGCGCGCCCGCACGGTGGGGGTGATCGTCGGGCCTCGCCAGGAGCCATGGCTCGTGCGCGCCACGGAAGCGGCTCAGCGCAGCGGCCTGACCATGCTCATCCAGCGCCCCACCGACGGTGCGGCCGCGGTCCGAGCGCTGCACAAGATCGCCGGCCAGATCGACGCGATCTGGCTGCCGCCGGATCCGGACGTCATCAGCCCCCAGGTCTTTCGCTACGCTCTGCAGCTCCAGCTCGAACGCCACATCGCTCTCGTCGCGGCGACCCGTCAACAGGTCCACTCCGGCGCACTCCTCGCCATCGACTTTCCGCCGCGCAGCCTCGGGCGTGCGGCCGCGGACGTCATCAACCGATGGGTCGAGCGTCCCCAGCAAGATCCCCAGTTTCCTCCGCTGGCGAGCACGATCACCGTGAACCGGACTGCGGCCCGCCGTCTCAGCGCCGACCTCCCCGCGCTGGTCGCGATCGGAGCGCGGCTCGAATGAACCGAACCACCGGACCGAACCGCATCCTCGACGCGCGACCGGTCAAGCGCTTCCGGCGACGCGTCTTTCTCTACCTGATGTTGTTGTCGGTCGCGACGTCGCTCATCTCGGCGAGCGCGTTTTACCGACGGCAGATGCGCAGCCTCGAGCGAGAGCGCAGCCAGCGCGCCGCGACCCTGCTGTCCAACCTGGCAACGCAGGTCGAGCTCGGCACCTACGCCCGCGACGCGAGCCTGCTCGATCTGCCGGCGCGTCGCATCTTTCGCGAGGCCGACGTCGTCTTCGTCGCGATCTATGATCTCTCGGGAGCGGAGCTCATCCGCTTGACCGATCCATCGGTGCCACCTCCGTCGCTGCCGAACGTCCGAAAGCTCGAGCCCGTGCTCAAGGGGCCGGAGGTGGTCCCGCTGCGCTTTCCGACCGAGCTGTACGACGATCTGTGGCTCGGCGTGTTCACGCAAGCCCGCTCCGCGGCCGTCGCCATGGTCACCGAGCCAGGCCTCACGGGCGAACGCCCCGAGGCGGTGGGTCTCGTGCGGATCGGCCTCTCCCTCCGGCCTGCCAAGCAACAGCTCGAGGAGGTCGTCCGGACCGGCGTCTACCTGGGCCTCACGCTGCTCGTCTTGGGGGCGATCGTCTCCCTGCTCATCGCGGGCCGGATCTCCGATCCGATCCTGCTCTTGTCGCGCTCCGCCGACGAGATCGCCACGGGCAACCTCGATGTCGAGATCCCCGTGACCTCCGACGACGAGGTGGGACACCTGGCGCGCTCCTTCCGCCACATGGCGGCCCAGCTCAAGGAGAACCTCGCCAAGATGGAGGAGATGAACCGCGGCCTCGAGGCGGAGGTCCACAACCGCACCGAGGAGATTCGCCAGACCGCCGCGCTGTCGCAGCAGCTCAACGCCCCCATCTCCACGGAGCTGCAGTCCGTCGACGAGCTCCTCGTGCGGCTGCTCGAGCCGGCGCTCGCCGCCGTGCAGGCGGGTGCTGGCGTCAGCGCCTGCGCGATCCTGCTGCCGCGCGAGGAGATGGTCGAGTTCGAGCTGTTCGTCGCGGTGACGCGCGGCGCGCCGATGACCGCGTTCGTGACGATGCCGAGCTACGCCGAGCTCAAGGCCGGTGCGCCGCTGCGCAGCTGGAACGGCTGCACCATCCCGATCCTGTTCCGCGGCGAGCCCGAAGGGGCGCTGGTCCTCGTCGGAGAGAACCTGCCCGACAGCGCCATCGCGTTCGCCCAGCGCGCCCAGAGCCAGCTGGCGATCGCGATCTCGAACATCCGCGCGTTCGCGGCGCTGCGCCACATGGCCGAGGAGCTGACGCTGCGCAACGGCGCGCTCGTCAAGCAGCGCGATCAGCTGCAGGAGATGAACCGCTTGAAGAGCGAGTTCCTCGCCAACATCTCGCACGAGCTGCGCACCCCGATGAACGCCATCCTCGGCTACGCCGAGCTGATCCAGGAAGGCATCTACGGCCCGACGACGCCCGAGCAGTTCGAGGGTCTCGACGGCATCCTCGAGTCCGGGCGCAACCTGCTGACGCTGATCAACCAGATCCTCGACCTCTCCAAGGTCGAGTCGGGCCGGATGGACGTCTCGCTGACGGCGCTCGATCTCGTGGACATCGCCGAGTCGGTGGCACACGAGACCACGCCGCTCACCAAGAGCCGCCCCTACAAGGTGAGGGTGCGCTCGGCAGAGCGCGTGCGGGTCGTGTCGGATCACACCAAGCTCAAGCAGATCGTCACCAACCTGGTCGCAAACGCGATCAAGTTCACCGAAGAGGGCCACGTCGACATCGAGGTCCTGCCGGTCAAGGACGGGCTGGCGCAGATCCGCGTCATCGACACGGGCATCGGCATCAAGCCCGAGCACCAGCAGCTCATCTTCGAAGAGTTCCGCCAGGCGGACGGCTCGTCGACGCGCAAGTACGGCGGGACCGGTCTCGGCCTGGCGATCGCCCGACGCTTCGCCCTACTGCTCGGCGGCAACCTCACGGTGGACAGCAAGCCCGGCGCCGGGTCGACCTTTACGCTGTTCCTTCCCGCCGATCCGCGTCAACATCAGCGAGCGCCGATGCCGCCCCCCGTGCTGCGTGGTCAAAGCCAACGCTTCGCCGCCGTGGCGGCGCCGAAAACCGAGAAGAGCTCATGAGCAACCAGCCCCCGATCAAAGTCCTGCTCGTCGAGGACAATCCCCACAATCGCAAGATCTTCCTGGCGATGCTCAATCACGCTGGCTTCGAGGTGCACGACGCCGAGGACGGCAATCGCGCCATCGAGCTCGCGACGCAGGTCCGGCCCGACATCATCCTGATGGACATGTCGATCCCCGGAATCGATGGCTGGGAGGCGACCCGCCGCATCAAGTCGGATCCGGCGATGAAGCACATCACCATCGTCGCGCTCACCGCCCACGCCATGAAGGGCGACGAGGATCGCGCCCGCGAAGCGGGCTGCGATCACTACCTCAGCAAGCCCGTCTCACCCAAGCGCGTCGTCGAAGCGGTCCACGAGTTCCTCAAGCGCTGAGTCGGCTGCGTCGCTCAGGCCAGCCCGATGAGCTCCATCAGGAGCTGCTTGGCGACGGGCAGGCGAGCGGCACGCTCGGCGTCGTTCAGCGTCCGGGTCAGGCGCATGTCCGGCGACAGCCGCCACTGTGCGTTCTTCTTCTGCACCAGCTTCATCACCGCGTCCGGTCGTAGCGGGGTCCGCTCGTCGAGCGCCACCGCGAAGCGCGTCTCGCCGAGCTCGATCGTCTTGCACTGCAGGCGGCGACCGAGCGCCTTGATGCGCATCAGATCGGCGAGCAGCCCGACCTCATCGGGCGGCGGGCCGTAGCGATCGGCGAGCTCCGCGACGAGCCCGGCGATCTCCTCCTCGTCGAGCGCGGCGGAGAAGCGGCGATAGAAGTCGAGCCGCTGGCCGACGTCCGGCAGGTAGTCGTCGGGGATGAAGGCCGGCAGATCGCAGACCAGCTCGGGATCGCGCTCGCTCGTGATCGCCCGCCCTTCGAGCGAGGCCACCGCCTCCTCGAGGAGCTGCGTGTACGCGTCGAAGCCGACCGCCGCGATGACGCCCGACTGCTTGTCGCCGAGGAGGTCACCGGCGCCGCGCAGCTCGAGATCGTAGGACGCGATCTGGAAACCCGCCCCGAGCTCGGTGAAGCGCTGCAGGATCTCGAGCCGCGCCTTGGCGTCGGCGGTGACGTTGTCTTGCGGCGGGATGAGCAGGTAGCAGAAGGCGCGATCCTTCGAGCGACCGATGCGACCGCGCAGCTGATAGAGCTGCGCAAGGCCGAAGCAGTCGGCGCGATCGACGAACATCGTGTTGGCGCGCGGGATGTCGATGCCGCTCTCGATGATCGTCGTGCACAGCAGCACGTCTGCCTTGCCGTCGACGAAGTCGACCATCACGCGCTCGAGCTCCTCGGGCGGCATCTGCCCGTGCCCGACCAGCAGGCGGACGTCGGGCAGGAGCTCGCGCAGCTTGCTGGCGACCTCCCCAATGTCCTCGACGCGGTTGTGGACGAAGAACACCTGACCGCCGCGCGCCAGCTCCTTCTTGATCCCATCGATGATCAGCTGATCGTTCGAGCGCGCGACGAAGGTGCGGATCGCCAAGCGGTCCGCCGGCGGCGTCGTGATGATCGACAGGTCCCGCACGCCCATCAGCGCCATGTGCAGCGTGCGCGGGATCGGCGTCGCCGACATCGTCAGGACGTCGACCTGGGTGCGCATCTTCTTGAGCCGCTCCTTGTGCGTCACCCCGAAGCGCTGCTCCTCGTCGATCACCAGCAGACCGAGCGACTTCCAGCGCACGTCGGCGGAGAGCAGCCGGTGCGTACCGACGACGACGTCGATCTTGCCTTCGGCCAGATCGCGCAGCACCGCGGTCTGCTCGGCCTTGCTCTGAAACCGCGACAGCGACTCGACGCGCACCGGTAGACCGGCGTAGCGCGCGCGCAGCGTCTGTGCGTGCTGCTCGACGAGCACGGTGGTCGGCGCGAGCACGGCGGCCTGATGCCCCGCGAACACGACCTTGAGCGCGGCGCGCAGCGCGACCTCGGTCTTGCCGTAGCCGACGTCGCCGCAGACCAGACGATCCATCGGCCGCGGCTTCTCGAGATCGGCGAGCACGTCGTCGATCGCCTTCTGCTGATCGGGCGTCTCCTCGAACGGAAACGTCGCCTCGAACTCCGAGAACATCACCGCCATCTCGGGGCGCAGGGTCATCGCGTGGCCGGGCAGCGACTGGCGCTGCGCGTAGAGCTGCAGCAGCTCCTCCGCGAGGCGGCGCACCTCGACGGTGACGCGGGCGCGCGTCTTCTCCCAGGTCTGCCCGCCGAGCTTGTCGATGCGCGGCTTGCCGCCCTCCCCGCCCTTCCATGGCGCCAGCTCGTTGAGCCGCCACACCGGCAGGTAGAGCGCGCCCCCCTCGTACTCGACTTGCACGCAGTCGACCATCGGCGGACGTCCGCCGCCGGCGTTGGCGCGCAGCGGCATCTTGACCAGACCGCGATACACGCCGACGCCGTGCACGTTGTGCACGACGAACGAACCGACGTCGAGCTTGTCGAGGGTGCCCTGCCGCAGCCCGCCCTTGGGCGGCCGGGTGGGACGGCGCACCGCTTTGCGCCCGAAGATCTCCTCCTCGGCGACGATCGCCACCTTGTCGCCCGGCAGCAGGAAGCCGCGGTGCAGCGCGCCGAGCACGATCTCGGGCGCGCCGCGCTCCGCACCTTGGTCAAGGATATTGACCAACCCGGGCTCGCGCGACAGCTTCGGCCGCACGCCGTAGCCCTTGAGCAGCGACTCGAGGCGCTCGCCGTGCTGCAGGTTCACCGCGCACAGGAGGGTGCGCACGCCGTCGTCGCGCCAGCGCGCCAGCTGGGCAACGAGCGGCTTCATCAGCTCCTCGTGCTTCTCGGTGCGGCTGCGATGCAGCTCCTGCTCGAGCTGCCGATGCTCCTCCACTTGCAGACGCACCGACGGCCGCACGTCGTCGTGCAGCTCGAGGGGCTCGGCGGCGATGCAGCGCGCGTTCTGCCACAACCCCGCGACCTCGTCGGCCGTCAGGAAGTAGTCGCCAGGCGAAAACACCACGCGGTGCTCGGCCATCGCCGCCTCGTACGCGGGCTCGGCGCTCTCCCAGATCGCCGCCACCTCGTCGACGCAGCGCGACGGATCGACGACGACCATCAAGCGATCGTCGGACAGGTACTCGCCGATCGAGCGCAGCCCGTCGTGGAAGGCCGGCGCGAGCAGCTCCTTGCCGAAGAAGTCCTCGCCCTTGTCGAGCCGCTCGAGGAGCTGCCGCGTCTTGGACGAGGCCTGGTGCGCGCGATCCCCGGCCTCGAGGATGCGCTCGCGCAGTCGATGCCCCTCGGTCGGAACGACCTCGCGGCAGGGATGAATGAAGATCTCTTCGACGGCGCGCAGGGTGCGCTGGGTCGCCGGATCGAACAGCCGGATCTTCTCGACCAGATCGCCGTCGAGCTCGAGCCGGGCGGGGTAGCGAAAGATCGGCACGAACACATCGACCACCCCGCCGCGAACCGCGAACGTCCCCGGATCGTCGACGACCGCGGTTCGCTCGTAGCCCGCCGCGAGCAAGAGCGCGACGAGCCGATCGCGATCGATCTCCTGCTCCGCCTGGACGAGATCGATGAGCTTGCAGAAGCCCTGACGCGGCACCACACGCCGCGCGAGCGCCGGCGCCGCAGCGACGAGCACGTCGCCCATCATGCGCTGCGACAGGCGGAACAGGATCGCCATCCGCGACAGCAGCGCGCGCCGGTCCGGGGTGACCTCGGCCCACGGCGACAGATCATCGTACGGCAGGTGCATGACCCGCGGCGCCTTGGCGAGCTCTGCGCCATCGTGCGCCCCGAGGAAGAAGCGCATCTCGCCGACCAGCGAGCGCGCCTCGTCGTCGGTCGGGACGACGACGACCAGCGGCTTCTCGGCCTCGCCGCGCACCGCGCAGAGCTGGTCGACGAACAGCGCCAGCGCCGACTCGCTCGCCCCGCGCACCGCCACCTGCCGCACGCCGCGATCCAATAGTCCACTTACTTGACCAATCGCTTGGCCGAGCGGCAGGCGGGCGTCATCCAGAGCGGACATGGCGGCCGCGCAAGGTACACGAAACCGCGGCGCAGTGAATACGCTCGACGCGGCTGCGTTTCGGAATAGGCTACACCCACGCATGCGCCTCCTCCTCGCCTCCTCTCTCGTCCTCTCTGCCCTGGTCGGGTTCCCGTCCGGTCGCGCCCGCGCCGACGCGCCGACCAAGGACGTCCTGATGTCTGCCGTCGACGACATCGCGCGCCAGGTGGCGGCGCTCCGCGAGCTGCCGCAGAAGCAGCAGCTCAAGCGCGGCGTGCTCTCCCGCGACGAGATCGGTCAGCGCCTCAAGGAGCGCCTGGGCAAGGAGTACGCACCCGACGAGGTGCGCGCCGAGGCCCTGGTGCTCAAGCGCCTCGGGTTGCTGCCGCCCGACGCGGACTACGAGAAGCTCCTCCTCGACCTGCTGATGGAACAGGTCGCCGGCTTCTACGATCCGTTCATCGGTCGACTGTTCATCGCCGACTGGCTGCCGCTCGAGATGCAGCGCCCGGCGCTGGCGCACGAGATCCAGCACGCCCTGCAGGACCAGCACTTCGACCTCAAGAAGTTCGCCACGCCCCTCAAGGACGACGGCGATCGCCAGCTGGCGCGCGCCGCGATCGTCGAGGGCGACGGCACCGCGGTGATGCTGGAGTTCCAGCTCCGCTCGATGGGCATGCCGACCCAGAACCTGCCGCAGCTCGTCGCGCAGATGGGCGGGCAGATGCTGCAGAGCGGCATGCCGCTGTTCGACAAGGCGCCCGCCTTCCTGCGCGAGACGCTGATCTTCCCGTACCTGTCGGGGCTGCAGTTCGTGATGGCGCTGCGACGGAGCGCACCGTGGGCCCGCATCGATCAGGTGTTCCGCAAGCCGCCCGAGTCGACCGAGCAGGTCCTGCACATCGAGAAGTACACCGAGGGAGAGGGGCCGCGGCGCATCGTCACCGGCCCGCTGCCCCAGCTCTCGTCCCTGCGGGAGCTGCGCCGCGACGTGATGGGCGAGCTGACCTGCCGCATCCTGCTGCGCGACGCTGGCGCCAAGGCCGATGTCGAGCGCGCCTGCGCCGGCTGGGGCGGTGATCGCCTCGTCGCGTGGACCCGACCCGGCGCCCCGCCCACCGAGCTACCGACGGTAGTGCTCTACCTCGACTGGGACACACAGAAGGACGCCGACGAGGCCTTCCCGCTGTTCGCCAGGTGGCTCGACCAGCGAGTCCCGGCCCCCGCCCCGACGGCGGCCGCCCCCAACCAGGTCGCCTCGGCGCCCGGCACGATGCGCCGCGATCCGAACGGCGGCGAGTGGTCGCTGCAGCAGAAGGGGCAGGACCTCGTCCTCGTCCTCGGCGCACCGAGCGGCTCGCACCCGTTGCTGCCCGGCGAGATCCTGCGGTCGTGGCGCGCCGAGGCGCCTACGCCGCGGTCGTCCCCGACGCCGAAGCCGTGAGTCGCTGCACGATGAGGCCGAGCGCCTCGAGATCGTGGATGTCGGCGTCGAAGAACGGCACCTCGACCAACCTCGCCGTCGACGAGACGCCGGCCTTTAGGCGGGCGATCTCGAGCGCGTCGGCTTCGGCCAGCGCCCCGAACTCGCGGTAGGTCCGATCGAGGTCGGCCGCAAACTGCACGTAGTCGTCGCCGCCGAAGCCCCGCAGCTCGACCAGCTCCTCGACCGCCTCGACGATCTGGGCGCGCGGCGGCGGCGGATCCTCGTGTCGGTGCACGCGGTTGACGACCACCGCCGAGAGCTCGAGCTTCTGCTCGGCGAGCTGCCGACCGAAGAACAGCGCCTCGTCGACGGCCATCGGATCGGGCGCGCTCACCAGCACGAACCCCGAGTCCTTGCGGTGGAGCAGCCCGTCGACCTCCTGCGCGCGCTGACGAAAGCCCGCGAGCACGGTGTTGAACTCGGCGAGGAACTGCGCGACGTGCTCGAAGAACTTGGACCCGACGAAGCGCGCCAGCCGCTTCATGACGAACGCCGCACCGAGGCCCAGGGCCTGGAACGAGAAGCTCCCGCCCTCGAGGTACGGCTTGACCAGCCACTGCAGCGCGGGCGACTCGATCGCCTCGATCAGCCGCTCCGGCGCGTCGAGGAAGTCGAGCGCGTTCGAGGTCGGCGGCGTATCGAGGATGACCAGATCGTAGGAGGAGCTCGCCGCGACCTCGCACAGCTTGGACATCGCCGCGTACTCGTGCGCACCGGCGAGCGAGCCCGAGACCTGGCGATAGATCGGGTTCTGCAGGATCTGCCGTCGCGAGCTCTCGTTCGACGCGTGCATCGCGACGATGTCGTCGAAGGCCGACTTCTGATCGAGCATCATCGCCCACAGCTCGCCGCGCGGCCGTCCGTCACCGAGGACCGCGAGCCGCTCGTCGGGGATGCGCCGCACCTCATGCGTCATGCCGTCGAGGCCGAGCGAGTTCGCCAACCGCCGCGCCGGATCGATGGTCATCACCAGCACCCGCCGCCCGGCGAGCGCCGCGGCGAGCGCCAGGGAGGCAGAGGTCGTCGTCTTGCCGACGCCGCCCGAGCCGACGCAGACCAGCACGCGTCGCTCGGTGACCAGGGGGAGGAGGCTCATGGCGAAGCGCAACCTATCGTCCACTGCCTGGCGAATTCAACCGCAGAAAGCCGATCCCGACCGCGGGATCGGCCGGCAGGGCTGAACGCGCGTGGACTATTTGCGCGAGGGGCTCTAGCATGCGCTCGCGCCATGAGACATCGCTTCAGCGCCACCATCGACGGTGGCCCGGCCAACCTCGAGTTCACGCTCGAGCCGCTCGGTGACGATCGCTACCTGTTCCGCCGCGGCGAGCGCCAGCTCGAGCTCGCCGCGCGCCGCTTGCCCGGCCCGGCGGGTCGCACCGCCTGGGTGGTGGTGCGCGCCGGCCGCACCGACGTGTGCGACGTCGAGCTCCCGTCGCCCGGCAACGCCACGGTCAACGTCGGAGAGCACCAGCTCGCGCTGTCGCTGACCAACCGCCCGCGCCCCCAGGCGGCGAGCGGCGCGGGACGCGCGGCGGGGGGCCCGAGCGACATCAAGAGCCCGATGCCCGGCAAGGTAGTCAAGATCCTTGTCAATCCGGGCGAGCAGGTCATCGCCGGCCAGGGTGTCGTCGTCGTCGAGGCGATGAAGATGGAGAACGAGCTGCGGGCCAGCCGCGCCGGCGCTGTCGCTGACGTCCTCGTCAAGGAGGGCCAGGCGGTCGAGGCCGGCCAGACCATCCTGCGGCTTCGCGGACAGGAACCACCCTCTCAGCCCGCCTAGAACGCATCAGGCGCGTTCTAGGGCAGCCTTCACTCCGGTAGCGCGCGGTCTGGCTGGGTCAACGAAGAAGGCGCGCGACCGTCAACCGCGCGTCCTCACGGCGCGTACTTCGCCTGCTCGTTGCTCCACAGCCAATCGAAGACGTGCTCGTTCGGAACGACCTCGCCCTCGCCACGGTGCTGCGGTCGCTCGAGCAGCCGCTCGATCGGCACGGAGCGCGGATCGAAGGCGCTGAGCGGCCG
>CAZPEY010000011.1:16812-39478 GCA_964585665.1 uncultured Polyangiaceae bacterium
GCTCGAGCAGCCGCTCGATCGGCACGGAGCGCGGATCGAAGGCGCTGAGCGGCCGCGGTCGCAGGCGCGTCGGCTTCCAGACGTCGTTGCCGTCGCCGTCGATGTACACCGGGTTGGCGATCGCGATCGGCCGCCAGTCCTTGTGGCCCACCACGTCGGCGGGCAGCATGGTGTCGCTCGAGGCGATCGCCAGCACGTAGGAGTCCTGCCCGGCGGGGATCGCGACGTCGACGGTGGTCTTGAGGCGCGGCCGCTGCGTCAAGGACGGCTGCAGCTGCTTGACCGACTCGCCGTTGACGTAGACGTGCACGACGTTGACCGCGATCCAGTCGGGCGCGTCGAGCTCGATCGTCACCTTGACCGTCGCGGCCGAGGTCTTGAGCGTGTCGCCGATCTGCGCGCCCTCGACCTGCATGTCGAGAAACGGCCCGCTGCTCGCGACGACGCGCCCCTTGCGAACCGCCTCGCCCAGCATCTCGGGCGTCACCTGGCTCGGGTCGGCAGCATCGATGCGCAGCCAGTTGCGCGGATAGCCGACCCGGTTGCCCGACAGGCCATGCGAGTCGGAGTTGCCGAGCGCCGCGACGCGGTTGCCCCGATCGAGCAGCGTGAACCAGTCCTCGAGGAGGTAGTTGAACGTGTCGCGATCGGGCAGGTACGCGTTCATCAACTCGAGCGCGTCGAAGTGTCCCTCCGACGGCAGCACGCTCACCCGCTGATCCGTGCCCGCGCCCCAGCCGATGTTGGTGAAATAACCGAGGTCCGAGCCGCCCCACCACGGGTGGTTGATCGCGACCGCGGTCACCCCAGGCATCAGCGCGCGCAGCATGTCGAAGGCGTTCTCGGCGATGTAGCAGTTGATACCCTTGCCGGGATCCGAGCAGCTTGCCGTCCAGGGAAAGGCGCCGCCATCGGGTCGCAGCGGATCGTAGGGCACCGGGTACGCGCCTCCGTGGCCCGGCTCGAAGTTGAACTCGTTGCCAGTGATGTGGCCGACCTGCTTGTCGTAGCCGAGCGCGGTGATCTCGGAGGCGAAGCTCGAGTGGATGTTGTGATCGGTGGGGACGATCAGCTCGACGTGCGTCGCGGCCATGGCGATGACCCGGCGGTCCACCAGCAGCTTGCTGTCGTAGCTGGCGCCTGCGTGGACGTGCAGATCGGCCGACAGCCAACCCGTCGTGTCGACGGTGCGATCGAGGATGAACTGCAGCTCCTGGCGCTGTCCGGCGGTCAGGCTGACCGCGCCCTCCACCTGCTCGAACTCCGGCCCGCGCGTCGCGATGACTTTGTACGAACCCGCGGGCAGCGGGATCTCACCCGTGCCATCGACGAGCATGACGCCCTCGCGGATCCCGAGCACGCCCGGAGCGACGACGGCGCCGAGGCTGGCGTTGGCAGGGTCGGGCTGGGCGGGTCCGAACAACCCTGCGGTGAAGCCGCTGCCCGGCGGGCTGCGGAAGAGCAGCGTCGCGGGCATCGGCTGCAGCGTCTCGCCGTCGAGAATGCGCACCGCGAGGGTGCAGAGCGGCTGGGTGCCCCCGTCGAGCGGCAGGCTGTTGCCAGGGAGCACGGCGCCGCCATCGACGGCGACTCCCAGGTCGCCGGCCGCGAAGGCGCCGTCGCGGCTCCCGGGATGAGAGGCTCCCGGCTCATGGGGGCAACCCATCGACAGCGCGAACAAGAGCAGAAGCCAGCGGTGCACGCCGTAGGAGTCTACCACACCGAACGGCTGCGCCTGCGGCCAGCCTGATCGCTACGAGAGCGCAGCCACCTGACCGTCGAGGCGGCGCGCCAGCTCCCCGATCGCATCGCTGCCGAGCTTGCGCAGGAACAGGTTGGGGAGCTGCACGATCGGCAGCTTCATCTCGTCGGTGAGGCGCTGCAGGTGGTGATCGTTGAGCTGCCGCCGGGACGCCGAGGTGCGCGCCGTCTGCAGCAGCGGCGCGAGGAGCTGGCCCGCCGGACCCTCGGGGACCTTGGGCAGGAGCCCGAGCGCGCGCGCCGAGACGCCCTGGGTGAAGCGTGGCGGGTAGAGCAGGTTGACGACCAACGGGCCGAGATGGACGCCGATCTGCGCGCGCAGCTTGGCGCCGAGCTCGATCGCCTCGTTGGTCGGCATGTCCTCGGCCAGCGTCACGATGACCGCAGCGGTTCGCCGCGGATCGGTGAGCAGCGCCTGGGTGTCGCGCGCCGACTGGGTCAGCGGCCCCTCCGGGATCGTTTCGAGGATCGACTGCGGGATGCGCAGCAGCGTCAGCAGATGGCCCGTCGCCGGCCCGTCGAGGATCACCAGATCCCACTTGTTGCGCCCGCCCTCCTGCTCGGTGGTGTGGTACCAGGTCTTGCCGAGCATCGCGTAGTCCTCGAGCCCCGGGACAGCGCGCAGGAAGGACCTCGTGACGCGGTTCTCGAGCACCTGCTTGGCGATGAACTCCGAGCGCAGCACCATCGTGCCGTACTCGCGCAGCGCCGCCTTGGGCGTCATCGAGACGATGGAGAGCTTGGGACGCACCTCGACGATGTCGTCCCCGATGTCCCTCACGCCGAAGATTTGCGAAAATCGCTCTTTTGACTTTGTTTGACAAATTAGCGTTTTTAGTCCGCGCTGGCTGGCCGCCAGTCCGAGCGCCGCGGCGACGGTGGTCCGCCCCACCCCGCCCTTTCCCGCGACGATGACGAACCGCTTGTCGAACAGGCTCAACTGCGCAGCTCCGCCGTCAATCGATCGAGCACCGAGGGCGCCATCAGCATCGAGAGGTGTCCTTCGCCTGGAAACGTGTAGTCGCTGCCCCGCTCGCCGAGCGCAGCCGACTCGGCCGGCTGCACCACCGCGTCGTCCGGGGACCAGATCGCGGCATAGCGCACTCCGGGAGACTGCTCGGGGAAGGGCAGCCCGACGACCAGCTCGCGCGCCACAGGCACCAGGCCGAGGCGGCCGAGCCGTGTCCCTCTGTGCGGCGTCGCGATCGTCACCAGTCGGCCGACTCGCTTGGCCCCATCGAGGCGCTCGATGAAGTACCGCGCCACCAGTCCACCCAGGCTGTGCGCGACGATGTCGACCTGCGTGGTGTTCTCGCGCGCGCAGATCTCGTCGATCATCCGCGACAGATCGACCGCGCTCGACGCGATCGACCGCAGCGAGAAGTAGCTCCGTCCGTACACGGGCCCGAGCTCGGTCTCGGCCAACCTGCGGCCCAGCCACACCCACTGTGTCCGGTTCATCGCAAAGCCGTGGAGCAGCAACACCGGATTCCGCCCCTCGTGGACCCGGCCGCGCCCTTCCCAGCGACGACGATACCGCGCCCCGAGCACCCACCAGAAAGGCCACAGCGGCACCAGCACCAGGCTCGACACGAGCTCGCGCACTGCGGCGCGGACGCGCATCCGGTTTGACAACCACCCGAAGATCCCGAAGGCGAGGCTGTAGGTGACGATGACGAAGGCAAGGCAACTGCAGAGGAACACAAGCAGAAGCGCAATGACATACTGCGTCATAGCCATCAACCTAAGGCTCTCATCGAGCGCTGTCAATCCTGCGCCTTGGCCCGCACAATCGCCACGAACGGCTCCAGGATCCCGCGCGCCCCAGCTCGCAGCCGTTCGTCACGCGCGATGACGCGGGCAAGCGCCGGTCCCAGCGAGTAGTAGGTCGCGACGAAGAGCTGCCCGGCAGCGGACTGCTTGAGGTGCCGGTCGCGGAACCGCCGCAGCAGGTCGAGCTCCCCCGTGAGCTCGCTGCCGTAGGCCGCGGTCGCGACGAAGCAGCCCTCCAGCGTCACGAACTTCGCTTGCCGGGTCGTCGTCGAGGCCACCGCCACAGGCGACGCCGCGCCGCAGGCCGAGACCGCGCGCGCCGCGACGTAGTACTTGGTCTCCGACCGCAGCCCGGTCACTGTCGCCACCACGGAGCTCCCGGGCGCTCCGACAGGCGGGGCCTCGGCCGGGATCGCGGAGGCGAAGTCCTGATCGCTGATCGGGCCGCCGTTGCGGAACCGCAGCTCGTAGCGATCGACCGCCGCTCCCGTCGAGGGAGCCACGAACGTCGCCTGGATCGAGCTCGGCGCGGGCACGAGCTGCAGCCCGGCCGGCGCCGGTGGCGCGGTGCACACGGGCTGGCCACCGTCGGGCACCGTGCCACCATCGGTGACCGGCGTGTCACAGCTGTCCGTCGTCCGCACCCGCACGCGCGAGCCGCCGGCGGACGTGACGGGCAAGAGGCGGCCGGCGCCCGAGCCGTCGGTGATCGAGATCGTCATGTCGGCCGGATGCAGGGTGCCCGTCGCACCGTCGAAATCGCTGTAGCCCTCGTAGTCCGTCGTGTCGTACGTCGCCGCGCCCGCCCCGACGGTGAACGGCACCGAGTAGACGACCGAGGGCTGGCCGAGGAAGTCCTTGCCGTAGCCGTTGAGCTCAGGGCTGCCGTCGTCGATCGACGGATAGCGATGGAAGGCGTTGAAGTCGCCCTCGAGGTGCGCCTCGACCTTGAGGACGTAGTTCCCGTCGGCAGGCGGCGTCCAGACCAGCGGGCTGATGACCTTGCCGCCGGCAGGGGTCGCGCCAGAGACCGGGCCGAGGTCGTTGACCATCGAGAACTTCTTGGCATCGCTGCCATCGTGCTCGTCGACGAACGAGGTCAGGTCCGCGCGCGGCGGGTAGAGCGAGTAGACGGGGCTCGCGGCGTAGGCGCCCTTGCTGCCGTAGAAGCTCGACGCACAGGTCATCGTGTCGACGCCGTTGACCTTCGAGGTCACGCCACCGCGCGGCGAGCAGAAGAACGGCTCGGGCGAGCTGACCATGAAGTGGTAGCCGATGGTCTCGTCGTCACACTCCGAGGCCGAGATCCCAGCCGCCGCGCACGAGGCCGTCGAGTTGCCCCACTTGCCCCCCATCACCACGCGCCCATAGCGGTGGTCTCGACGGTGGGCCCAGACGGGCAGCACCATGTCGCGACGCCCGTAAGGGAAGCGAAAGTCGCTCTTGAACAGCGCGTTGCCGGGCCGATTGGCGAGGCCGAGCGAGCCGGTGAGGCGCGTGACGAAGATCGTGTCGACGTAGTGGCCAGCGTCGTCCTCGACCCACACCGCGATCTGCAGGTTCGGCGCGGGCAGGAAGGTCACCTCGACCTGCTTGCAGGTCATCGCGTCTGCGTTCGCGCGCTCGGCCAGAAAGCACGAAGAGGCACAGAGCAGCGCGGCAGCGCGCCGAAGCCAAGCCATGCCTAGATGTGTACGTGGCCGCTCGACAACGTCAAGCGAAACCGGGCGAGGCCGGGCGCGTTCAGAAGCGCGAGGGCAGGACGCCGCCGCCGTCGAGGAGCTCGAGCTCGAGCGCCTCGGGCTCGCCGCTCGTCGCCCGATCGAGCAGCGCCCGGTTGCTGCGCGCCGTCGCGTAGCCAGGCTCGAGGACGAGCGCGTGGTCGAGGCAGCGGCGCGCCTCCTCGAACCGCCCGAGGAGCAAGAAGCACGCGCCGAGGTTGCCCCACGACGGGTAGTGCCCCGGTAGCAGCTCGATCACGTCCTCGAACAGATCACGCGCGCGCTGTGGGCGATCCGCCTCGAGCTCGGTGGTGCCGAGCGTGAACAGCCGATCGGCGACCCGCAGCACGTCGGCGGCCTCCTCGGCGCTGTCCCAGCGCGTCGGGGGACGGTGCATCGATGCGAGGAAGGCGCGCGCCTCCTGCCGTCGCTGCCGAGCCCCCTCGCCTCGATCGAAGCAGTCGAGGTAGCGCCCCAAGATCGCCGTCGCGAGGCCGTGCCGACGGGCGCGCCGCGCCGCGACCGCGAGGTTCCAGAGGTGAAGCGGCTCGCTCGGCTCCTCGGTCAGCGCTCGCTCGAAGGCGCGCAGCGCCGCGGCCCGCTCTCCGAGCTCGAGGAGCGCGGCGCCAAGCGCGGAGTACGCCTCGGCGTCGTCGGGAAAGGCGCTGAGGTGGCGCTCGATGCGCAGCCGGGCAGCGCGCGGCCGCCCCGCCTCGAGGTAGTCGAGCGCCTCGCTGAGCGCCGAGTTCGGCAGCGGGCTCTGCTCCTCGAGATCGCCGAGGAGCGCGACGAGCGAGACGCGCACCTCCTCGTGCGGGGCCGCCTCGGCGAGCGCCCGGAGCAGCGGGCGCGCCGCAGGGCCGCCGTGCTCGGCGAGCTCCTGGGCAAAGCGCGGCAGATCGGCGGCGGCGACCTGATCGAGGATGCGCAGCCGCGTCTCCTCGACATCGGCGGCCGTGCGCAGGCCACGGCACAGCTCGCGGACGCTCTGCGCCAGCATCTCGCGCGGCTGCTCGAGCGTCACACCCTCGGGAATCGGCAGGCCGAGGTCGGTCAGCAGCCCAAGCGCTCGCCCCTTCGGCTGATCTGCCACCGACGGATCGGCCAGCAGCTCGCAGAGGGCATCGCCCACCTTCTGCCCGCCGAGCCTCCTCAGCAGGTAGTAGGCAAGCGCCGCTTCCCCGTCGCTGCCACTGCAGAGACCGCGGAGCAGCGACGGCAGCGCTGCAGCCCCCGCCGATCTCACCCTCCGCACCAACCGCCGTCGCTCGTTGGAATCCGGCAACGTCCCCGCCTGCGCTCGCTGCAGCGCCGCCACCAGATCTCTCAACGGTGACAGGGCTTTGGATATACTACCCAGCCCACCCGGAGTGACCGTCATATACATCAACATATATGTATAGTCATAGATTGTCAACGCAGGGGCGGGAAAATCTTGCGAGCTATCTTTTTATTCTTTTTTAGCTTTTTTAGCTCAGCGAGTCAAGGGAGATCGCTTGCCGGTCGCCGGGGCGCGCGACGGCGGCTGCGGCGACGGATGGGACGACGGCGCGCGCGCAGCTTCGGAGGCGGGAGGAGGCGGCAGCGACTCCGCCGCGCCTACTTCCCGATCGCCCCCGATTTCAAGTTGATAAAAGGGAGCGCACCGCCCCCGGTCATCTGCGGCAGCTTGCCATCCCAGCGCTCGATCGCCTTGTACTGCACGTAATCGTTCGACAGCGACTTGGCGACCGTCGTGTTGTAGTACGCCTCTGCGTCCGCGAGCGCTCGCTTGGCGCGGGCTTGCCCCTCCGCCTGCGCCACCGCTTGATCGGCGAGCGCGCGGCTCTTGCGCACCTCCTGCTCGGACTTCTGGGCCTCCTGCATCATGGCCACCTTGCCGTTGATCGCGTTGACGACCTGCTCGGGGACGCGCGTCTCGTTGAGCGTGAACTGCTGAACGATGAACCCGTCGGCACCGAGGCGATCCGAGAGGAACTTCTGCACGTCGACGCGCGCCTCCTGGCGCTTGGTCGAGTAGAGCTGCTCCGCGGTGAACTTGGCGAACGTCTCTTGCAACCCCTCCCGCACCGTCTGGCGCATGAACATGTGCTTGATGTGGTCGAGGTCGTTGCGAAACTTCTGGTACATGAGCGGCACCTTCGGCGTGTCGAGGGTGAACGACAGCGACACATCGACGTTGATCGGCAAGCCCTCGGACGAGGTCACGGTGATCGACTCGTCCACCGGCTGCCCCTCGTTGCGGATCTTGGCGAGCACGAGCGTCTGCAACGACACGGGGTAACGCACGACCTCCTCGCAGAACAGCGCCCGCCAGTAGTAGCCGGTCGGGATCGGCGCCTGCTGCACGCCGCCGCCGCCGCACTTCTGCACGGACACGCCGACGTGGCCCGGCGGGACGTACTCGAGCTTGGCGTACAGAACGACGCCGAGCAGGCCGAGGACCAACAGGATCGCCGCAGACGCTATCTTCATGATTACTCCCTCTCCTATCCGGATCTTCGTCGGCGCTACTCTCCGACGTGCTTTCGCCAGCAGTCGCGATGCCACCAGGCGTCGCGCTCCCACAGATCGATCTGCGGCTGGACCTGCTGATCGCACGCGGCGCAGCGCTCTTCGAGGCGCCGCCGCTCGAGCTCGGCGTTGCGCTCACCTTGCTGCCTGCGTCGACGCTCTTCGACCCAGCGATCGACGCGCTTGCCCGAGAGCGTGGTGAAGAGCAGCGCCGCGCCAGCCAGCACCGCGCCGGCGATCACGAGATCGATGACCAACATCGGCCGGAAGCGTACACGAAGATCGAGGAAGTGGTACGGGCGCGCCGCGCGCGAGCGAGTGTGCCGGGGATCAGGTCAGCAAGCTGTCCTAGAGGAGCTGAAGCGGCGCCGCGGTGACGAGGTCGAGGAACTCCTGTCGCGTCGCGGGCTGGTCGCGGAAGGTGCCGCGCATGGCGGACGTGGCGACGCGCGCCTCGTGCGCACCGACGCCGCGCGCCGCCATGCAGAGGTGCAGGCCCTCGACGTAGCACGCCGAGCCGCGCGTCTCGAGGCGCCCGTAGAGCAGCTCGGCGAGCTCCTGGGTCAGCTCCTCCTGCAGCACCGGCCGGCGCGACAAGAGTTGCACGAGGCGCGAGAGCTTCGAGATGCCGAGCACCCGCTTGCCCGGCAGATAAGCGACGGAGATGCGATAGATCACCGGCAGCAGGTGGTGAGGGCACATGCCGAAGCAGACGTTGTGCTTCGAGATGACCATGTCGTCGTACCGGGCCGAGAAGGTCTTCTCGAGCAGCGCGTCGACCTCGTTCTCGATCTCGGCGACGGGCCGCACCAGCTCGAGCATCGCCTTGCTGGCGCGCGCCGCGGTGTCGGTGAAGTTGTCGTCGTCCTCGACGGGATAGCCCATGATGCCGAGCGCCTGGACGATCTTGACGTACGCCTCATCGAGGGTCTTCTTCGCTTCGGGACGGGGACTCACGCGTGGCTCCTCGCGGTCGGTTCGTTTCGGGTGGAGAGCAATGGCTGCATCCATGCGGCAACTCCTCTTGATGCGACCTCTTCGGAGCGCAGCCAGCACGCGATCTCCTCGTCGGAAGAGCGCAAGCGCCCCACAGCGCGTGCCTCGAAGAGATGGATACGGAGCCGGACGTGGCTTAGCACATGATCGAAGGTCGTGACAGCTTCGATGCGCAGCGGGTCGAGACCGGTTCGTTCGACCACGACGCGCGCCGCCGCCTCGACGAGGATCTCGCCATCGGCCGCCTCGCCCGATGGAAACTCCCACAGCCCGCCCCACAGCCCGCGCGGCGGGCGGCGCACCAGCAGGCGGCGCTCGCCGTCGCAGATCCGCACCGACACCCAGGGGACGGTCGGGACGGCTCGCTTGCGCCGAGGCTGTGGAAGCGCTTCGGCGCGACCTTCGGCCCGCGCCCGGCAGTGCTGGGCGAGCGGACACGCGCCACAGCGCGGCCGGACTGGCAGGCACACCGTCGCGCCCAGCTCCATCAGCGCCTGGTTGAAGTCACCAGGCACACCGTCTTCGGGCAGCGCAGCGATGAGCCCCTCGGCGAGCTGCCACAGCCTCGCCTGCGCCGCGCTCGTCGCCAGCGGCTCTTCGATCGCGAACAGGCGCGCAAAGACCCGAGCGACGTTGCCATCGACGAGCGCGGCGCGCTCGCCGAACGCGATGCTGGCGATCGCGCCGGCAGTGTAGCGACCGATCCCGGGCAGCTGCCGCAGCTCGACGCTCGTCGCCGGGAAGCGTCCCCCGGGGAGCGCGACCACGGCCCGCGCCGCCGCGTGGAGGTTGCGCGCCCGCGAGTAGTAGCCGAGGCCCGCCCACAGCCGCAGCACCTCATCGAGCGGCGCCGCAGCCAGCGCCTCCACGGTCGGGAGCCGCGCCACGAACCGCTCGTAGTAGGGCACGACGGCCTCGACGCGCGTCTGCTGCAGCATGATCTCCGAGATCCACACCGCGTAGGGATCGCCGACCCCACGCCAGGGCATGGCGCGCTTGCGCTCGGCGTACCAGGCGAGCAGCGGCCGATGGATCGCCGGAAGCGCGAGCGGCGGGGTCAGGGGTGGGCTTGGCATCGTGCAAAAAAAAAGGTGGTCAAGTGACTTGACCACCTTTTCGGAAGGGTTGTGGAGGCTAGTTCGTGAACAGCTTGTCGAGCTCTTCGCGAATCTTGACCTCGGACTGCGCGCGCGACGCCGAGATCTCCTTGACGACCAGGTTGCGAGCCGTCTCGAGCATGCGCTTCTCGCCGTACGACAGCGTCTTCTGCGCCTTGAGGCGGGACAGGTCGCGGTACACCTCGGCGACCTCGAAGAGGCTGCCGGTGCGGATCTTCTCCATGAAGCCGCGGTAGCGACGGTTCCAGGTCTGCTTGTCGAAGTGGATGTCGGTCTCGCGGAGGATGTCGAAGACCTCTTCGAGCTCGTCACGCGACAGGACCGGGCGGAGGCCGACCTCATCGGCCCGCTCCACCGGTACGAGCACGCGGCGGTCCTGATGCTGGGCTTCGCTGCTGATGAACTTCAGCACGTAGAAGCGGTGAATCTTGCCAGCAATCTCCTTTTGGTCGATACCGACGATCTCCCCGACGCCCTGAGCTGGATAGACCGCCTTGTCGCCAACCTGAAACTGCAGCATTTGTGTGCCTCCGGTCCGAGTGGGTTCATGTTGGACTATCGATGTCCAACGCGCAGACCAGCTAAGCACATTGCGTGCCGACCGTTTGACGCACCGCTGCCAAAGCTATGAATTCGGTGTCTTAGATATTTTTCCGCTCGGTGGGCGCGATCGTGCTGGGGACGAAAGACCGTGACAAGATGTCACAGTACGGAGGGTGTACCAAGGCGGACAGATCCTGAGATCCCTCAACGTTTCCCAGGCTTTGACCAACCGTCACAAGATTGAACACACCTGTAGCGGCACGCGCTGGCGGATCCAATAGCCGGCGTCGAAACATATGTAGTCTTTGATACTTACGATACAGGCGCGGGAGCTTCTTGCGGAACCACCTCGACTGCGGCGCCTTCATGAGCATCAATCCAGCCGCCGATCAAGGGAAAAATCTCTTCGGATGTACGATTTCCGATCGTGAGATCGAAGTGACCATAGTTCACCGAGAAGCCCTGCCCCCGGGAACAGAGGACGAACTTCTTGTCGGTGGCGCCGACCTGCTCCATCGTGTCCTTGACCGCGTCCGCCGTCGCCAGGATGTCGCGGCTGCCGGCCAGGAACAGGGTGGGGACCTTCAGCTTGGGCAGCTCGGCGCGGTAGTCTCGGCGCTGGTCGATCGAGCGGAACACGTCCGACAGGATCCAGTCGGAGTACTGGAGGAGCTCGTTGCGGGCGAAGTTCGCGATCATATTGACCATCGCGCGCCGCTGGATCTTGCCGGTGGTGTTCTCCGGGTTGTGGATGATCTGCAGCGGGGAGATGTGCCAGTAGCCCGAAACCGGCGCCAGGACCCGCATCAGCCAGCGGTGTCGCATCCACCGCAGGTTCCTCACCAGGGTGCCCGACACCCCCTTGGCCATCCGCTTGAAATAGACCGCCCCGGCCAGCGAGGTCAGGGACGCGACCCCGCGGCTGTTGTCCCCCTCGGTCAGGTGGGCATAGAGCGCCAGGGCCCCGATGGAGAAGCCGACCAGGTGAAGGGCCTCCTGGCCGGTCGCCCGACGCACCGCGGCCAGGGCCGCGGGCAGGTCCTTGTCGACGTACTCGTCGAAGCTCCAGTCGTACTTGAGCCCCGAGAAGAGCCGCGGCCGCGTCGACAGCCCGCGGCCGCGCAGCTCGACGATCCAGGTATCGTGGCCCCGCGCCGCCAGCCAGCGCGCCAGCGAGCGGTCTTCCATCAGGTCGAAGTTGCGTCGGTTCGCGGCCAGACCGTGCACGAGCACGACAGGGGGGCCGCGCTTGGCGCCTTCTGCGGCCGGCCGATAACGCGTGATCGAAATGCGCCAACCGTCGCTGGTCGTCGCGAAGTGCACCTCGTCCGGGAAGCTCGGCACATGGAAGTACCGCGCCGCCAGGAAGCTCACATACACGAGGAACGCGAGGCCGAGGATGCTGCTGATGATGACCGTGATGGCGGTTGCCATGTGCGTCAGAGTCTAGCCTTTTTGCATCCCAATTGCCGAGGCGGATGGCAATTAGTCAAAAAGCTTGACTGATTCGCAGCGAATAGGGTGTGATTCCGGCATGCTCGTTCACGTCGCGCTGGGCGACATCACTCAGCTAACGGTCGACGCCGTGGTCAATCCGGCCAACTCGCGTGGCCTGATGCGAGGGGGGGTCGCAGGTGCGCTCAAGGAGGCGGGGGGCGAGGCGATCGAGCAAGAGGCGATCGCGATGGCGCCGATCGCCGTCGGGGCGGCGATCGTGACGGGGGCCGGACAGCTCTTCTGTAAGGCGGTGATCCACGTACCGACCATGGAGGAGCCCGGCCAGCGCATCGGCGTCGAGAACGTGCGACGCGCGGCGCGCGCGGCGCTGCTCGCCGCCGCGGTGAGCGGGCACGCGGTGGTCGCCATCCCGGCGCTCGGCACCGGCTCGGGCGGGGTGCCGCGCGACGAAGCAGCCCGCGCGATCATCGACGAGCTGCGCGCCCACAGGCACCCCAACCCACAGACCATCTATCTCCTCGCCAACGACGAAGACATGCTGCGCTGCTTCGAAGACGCGGCGCGCAACGCCACCCAGCCCTAAGCCCATGTCCAAGCTTACCTACCGCGGCGCCGGCGTCGACATCGATGCGGGCGATGCGCTCGTCGATCGCATCGTCCCGATGGTCGCTCGCACGATGCGCAAGGAAGTCCTCTCTGGCGTCGGCGGGTTCGGCGCACTGTGCCAGATTCCGGCCGGCTACCAGGAGCCCGTGCTCGTCTCAGGGACCGACGGGGTCGGCACCAAGCTCAAGGTCGCCTTCCTGACCGGACGGCACGACACGATCGGCATCGATCTGGTCGCGATGTGCGTCAACGACATCGCCTGCTCGGGGGCCGAGCCGCTGTTCTTCCTCGACTACTTCGCCACCGGACGGCTGGCAGTCGGAGTGGCCGCCGATGTCGTCAGCGGCATCGTCGAGGGCTGCGCGCAAGCGGGCTGCGCGCTCGTCGGGGGCGAGACCGCCGAGCTGCCGGGCATGTACGCGGACGGCGAGTACGATCTCGCCGGCTTCGCCGTTGGGGTCGTCGACAAGGCCAAGATCGTCGATGGCAAGCGCATCGCGGTCGGCGACGCGCTCATCGGGGTGGCGTCGAGCGGCCTGCACTCGAACGGCTATTCGCTGGCGCGCCGCGCGCTGCTCGAGGAGCGGAAGCTCCCCATCGAGGAGATCGGCGATGACCTGCTGCGCCCCACCAAGATCTACATCAAGGCGATTCGCGCCGCGCTGGCCGCCGGCGACGTCCGCGGCATCGCCCACATCACGGGCGGCGGCCTGGTCGAGAATCCGCCGCGCGTCGTGCCGCACGACCTCGATCTGATCCTCGACGAGTCGCGCTGGCCGGAGCCGCCGATCTTCGCCAAGATCGCCGCCGCGGGCGTCGACCGAGACGAGATGCGCCGCACCTTCAACCTCGGCATCGGCCTCGTGCTCACCGTGCCGACCGCCGACGTCGCGGCGGTGCGCGCCGCAATCGAGGCGACCGGCGAAGCGACCTACCTCATCGGCAAGGTCGTCGCAGGCGCGGGCGAGCCGCGCGTCCACTTCCGCGCGCTCGACGACGACCGCACGTAGACAAGGAGCTCGACCATGCGCTTCGGCGTCCTCGTCTCCGGATCGGGCAGCAACCTGCAGGCGATCCTCGACGCCGAGAAGCGGGGCGAGCTCGGCCCCGGCAAGATCGCCGTCGTGCTGTCCAATGTCCCGTCGGCGCTGGCGCTGGAGCGCGCCGCGCGCGCCGGCGTCCCGACCGAGATCGTCGATCACAAGGTCGTTCGCGATCGCGCCGTGTTCGACCAGGCCCTCGTCGCGGCGCTCGGCAAGCACGACGTCGACTGGGTCGTGCTCGCCGGGTTCATGCGCCTGGTCGGCGCCGGGTTTCTGCAGGCGTTCGGCGGGCGCGTCGTCAACATCCACCCCGCCCTGTTGCCGGCCTTTCCTGGGATGCACGGGGCGCGGCAGGCGCTCGAATACGGCGTCCGGATCGCCGGCTGTACCGTCCACTTTGTCGACGAGGGCTGTGACACCGGGCCGATCATCGCGCAGCGCGCCGTCGCGGTGCACGAGGGCGACGACGAGGCAGCGCTGCAGGCGCGCATCCAGGTCGAGGAGCATCGCCTGTTTCCGGCGGTGCTGCGGGCGATCGCCGATGGTCGGGTCAGTCGGCAAGGGCGGCGGGTTGCAATCACTGGGGACGTGCTAAGGTTCGGCCATGTCGACTGATCTGCAGCAGCGGTTTCAGCTCCTCCACGGCGAGAGCGAGGGCGCCCGCGGCGAGCTGGCGCGCATCAAGGCGACCGGGCGTCCCACCGTCGTGGTCTCCGCGTGCCTCGTGGGCGTGCGCTGCCGCTTCGACGGCCGCGATCGCGCCTTGCCCGACGTGGTGGCCCGCCACACCGATGGGGCCGAGATCGTGCCGCTCTGCCCCGAGGTCCTGGCGCGCCTCGGCGTCCCGCGGCCGACGATCCACTTCTCCGCCGACGGCAAGCAGCTCGTCACCGAGCGCGGCAAAGAGGTCACGAGCGAGGTCGAAGCGGGCGCACGCCTGGCCGACATGCTGGCGCAGCAGGTGGGTGCGACGCGCGCCCTGCTCAAGGAGCGGAGCCCCTCCTGCGGCGTGCACAAGGTGCACGGCCCCGACGGCCTCGTCGACGGTGAAGGTCGCTTCGCCGCGCGGCTGCGCAAGCGTGGGCTGCCGATCGTGAGCGAAGACGATCCGGTGCGTTGACGACACTGGTCCGCGAGCTCATTAACCACTTAATCAAGTAGATTTACCATGTCCTGGTTCTGGACGGAGTTGCGCGCCCTCTCCAGGCTCGCGTTGCCCGTCGTCGCCGGCCAGACCGGCCTGATGATGATGGGCGTCGTCGACACGATGGTCGTGGGGCGACTCGGCCCGCAGGCGCTCGCCGCCGTCGCGCTCGGCAACCTGTTCTCCTGGTCGACGCTGATCTTCGCGATGGGCGTGCTGCACTGTCTCGACGCGCTGGTGTCCCAAGCGCACGGCGCTGGGCTCGATCGCACGGCGCGGCTCTACGTCGCGCGCGGCCTCTTGCTGGCCTTCGGCCTTTCGCTGCTCTGCGGCGGCGCGTCGCTGTTCGGCGGCCGGCTCCTCGTCGCCGCGGGCCAGGAAGCCGAGCTCGCGGCCGTGGCCCAGCAGTACCTCAACGCAATCTTGCCGGGGATCCCGGCGCACCTCGGCTTCGTCGTGCTCCGCCAGGCGACCCAGGCACGGGGCAAGCCCGCCCCGGTCGTCGTCGCTGTCCTCGTCGGCAACGTCGCCAACCTGGTGCTCGACATCGGCCTCGTCTATGGCAAGTGGGGGCTGCCTGCACTGGGGCCGGTCGGCTCGGGCTGGGCGACGACCGGATGCCGCTACCTCATGCTCGTGCCGCTCGTCGTGCTCACCGGCAAACAGGCCTTCCCGACGGAGAAGCTCGACGGGCTGTGGGATCGTGCGGCGTTCGCGCAGATGGCCAAGATCGGCGTGCCCATCGGCGTCCAGTTCGCGCTCGAGGTCTGGGTGTTCTCGATCTCCTCGCTGTTCGTCGGGCGCTTCGGCCCGGTGGCGCTCTCCGGCCACCAGATCGCGCTCAACCTGGCGAGCCTCAGCTTCATGGTGCCGCTCGGCATCGGTGCCGCGGCCGCCGCGCGTGTCGGGCACGCGATCGGGGCGGGCAACAGCGACGGAGCGAAGCGAGCGGCGCAGGCGGCGCTGGCCCTCGGCGCCGGGATCATGCTGCTCGCCGCTGCCCTGTTCGTCGCGCTGCCGGGGCCGCTGGCTCGCCTGTACACCGACGCGGAAGAGGTGATCGCGGTGGCCACGTTGCTGCTGCCGATCGCGGCGCTGTTCCAGATCTTCGACGGCACGCAGGCGGTCGCCTTCGGCGTGCTGCGCGGCGCGGCCGACACCCGCATCCCGACGGTGATCTACATCGTCGGCTTCTGGGGCGTCGGCCTCCCGACCGGGTATCTCTCGGCGTTTCGCTTCGGCCTCGGGCCGGCGGGCGTCTGGTACGGCTTCATCGCCGGGCTGGCGGCCGTCGCCCTGCTGGCGACGCTGCGCGTGCTCCGCCGCTTCAGGGCGGGCGCCGAGCTGCTCGCGATCGTGAAGGCAGAGCGCTAGCCGAGGCTCGCTGCTGCTAGACCGCGACGAGGACCGAGGTCTCGTCGCCGATCAGCGCCTGAATGCGGCTGCGAACGTCGGGGCTGATGTTCTCGAACTTGATGCCGCTGGTCTGATAGGCACCGCACTGCGTGGAGAACATCACCACGCCGGTGATCGACACGAGATCGCCACCGTCGGGCAGATCGAACGCGAGCTGGATCGAGGTGCGCGCCTTGAGCTGCTCACCCGGCGCCAGCCGGAGGGCGATGCCGCCGAGCCCGAGGTTGAGCGCCAGGCCAAGCCGAACGTCATTACCGACCTTTTGCTTGACCGCAGCGATGAAGGGGATCCGCGCCGCGCGTCGACGCTCCGAGTTGGTTTGTCGGCGCTCCACTGCCATATCGGCAGTATCGGGTAGCTCGGATCGAGGCGGCAAATTTTTTGCCATTCGTCACTTCACCGACGCCAGGGCCTTCTTGATCTTGCCCAGCAGGTCGTCCATCTGAAAGGGCTTGGTGACGTAGAAGCGGGCCCCGACGTTGATGCCGTCGATCATCGACCGGGGATCGGTCTTGGCGGTGAGGAAGATGACCGGGATCTTCTGCGTCTCGAGGTGCTGCTTGATGGCGCGCACGAACTCGACCCCGTCGAGGTTCGGCATCATCATGTCGCACAGGATGAGGTTGGGCTTGATCGTCTCGAGCTTGACCAGCCCGTCGAGCCCATCGTTGGCAACCGAGACCTGAAAACCGGAGGCGGTGAGCTGCTTGCGAAGCAGCGTCTGCACGCTGGGCTCGTCCTCGATGACCAGGATGTGAATCGGGTCTGCCATCGGTAGGAACGTACGATACCGCTTCCGGGCGCGGGCGTCGATTGCGAATGTCGGGCGCTACTTGATGGGCAGCGGATGGTGGAGGAAGGGCATCGAGCTGCCGTTCTCCCAGGCGCAGAGCTCGACCTCGTTGCCGCTCGCACGGCGGAGCACGCGCAGGTGCGTGAAGCGCTTGCCGCCGTACTCGTCGGCCCAGGAGCCGGTGTTGAAGTAGACGACGTCGTTGGCGACGACGCGCTCGGGCTCGTGCGAGTGGCCGAAGACGACGAGCGGCGCCCGGATGAGCTCGAAGATCCGTCGCGGCATCGCGCGCAGCTTGGCGGCGCATTTTTCGAGGCGGTGGCGGTTGAGGATCTGGTTGAGCAGCCCGAAGACGAGCGGCGGCAGGAGCGCGAGCAAGCGATTGGTGCCCGTCTGCGTGAAGAACAGGACCGCCATCAGCGCCAACATCAGCCCGCCGAGCATCAGGCGGTCGACGAAGAGCGCGAAGAGGATGCCGATCACCCGCCGCGTGATCGGGGCGCGGCGCAGCGCATCGAGCGAGCGCAGCTTCTCCTCGGCGATCCGCCACTCGCTCGACAGCGTGCGCAGTCGATCGTTGTGCAGCTCACGGCGCGTCGCATCGACCTTGCGATCGGCGATCTGATAGGCCGCCTCGACGAGCCGCCAGATGAGCAGCGAATAGAGATAGAAGCAGCGCGCCGCACCGCCGAGGCCGATGCCCCAGCCCCAGCGCAGGTAGTTGAGCACGCTCCACGTCTCGGCGGTGCGGGGGTCGTAGCTCGGGATCTGGTTGGCGAAGTAGCGCATGCCGGCGTTGCCGAGCGACAGCGCGACCTCGACGACGCCGCCCTTCTTGGGCGCCGCGACGGGATGGAGCTGATAATCGAACGAGCAGTACTCGTCGTACTGATGACCGTGCTCGATGTAGACGAGGTTCTCCTCGTAGAAGAACCACGGGCAGAACCGCACCCTGGCCAGGTACTCCTGCTGCACCGGCTCGTCGGCGCCCGCGCCGTGCGCGAGCGCGCAGAGCCACTGACGGAAGGTCGTCTGCACCGATTCGTAGTGGAACTCGGCGTCGTGGTTGCCGATGACGATCACCAGCTCGTTGCCGCGCTGCACGAACTCGGCGAGCTGGCGGAACACCGCTGGGTGGCGCACGATGACGCGCTCGAGCTTCTTCTGCGCGGCGCGCTCCGAGAAGCCGAGGCCGTAGAGGCGCTCGTCCTCGTCCGAGCTCGTCTCGCCCGACTCGGGCAGCACGAGCATCGACATGAAGTCGACCATGTCGCCGTTGACCACGAGGCGCCAGGGCTTCTCGTCGATGCGGTGGCTGCAGTAGTGGAGGAGGAAGCTCTCGAGCTCGCGCTCGAGCTGCGCCACCCGTCGGAGATATGACATTTGCGCCCCGGCAGGACGCAAATCTTCCCCAAGGTGGAGGTCCGAAATGACCAGGATATTTTTCTCAGTCGACGCAATCATTGCGTTGATCTCCGACGGTGAACTGTCGTTTTTCTACCCCGGTCGAGTGTCCGCGCCGTGACGAACCCTCGAAGTTCATCTTACCTTTGAGCAAGATTTCGGCCAATCGGTTTCGGCCTGGATGGCTGCCTGGCTCCGTCGCCCGAGCCTCGCTCCCTAATTGGCAGCGCCCGTCGACCGTGTTAATCAAGCCACAATGCGTCACGCGATCTTCGGCTTGCTCTTCCTTGTCGCCAACCTGGCGTTTCTGTGGACGGTCTCGCGCTACTACAAATTCATGGCGGCGGGTCGTCCGGACCTCGCTTTCGATCGCCTGCCCGAGCGGGTCTGGTCGGTGCTCGTCTACTGGCTGGGCCAGAAGAAGGTGCCCGAGCGCGTCGCGTACGAGCCCCAGCAGCGGGCCGGTTTCACGTCGGTGCACCACCTGATCATCTTCTACGGCTTTCTCACCATCACGCTCGGCACCGTCGAGATCTTCTTGCAGGGGCTGATCCCGGGTGGGAGCTTCGCCTTCCTCGGGCCGCTCTATGTGCCCCTCAAGTACGCCATCGATGTGTTCAACCTGTTGGTTCTCTGCGCGGTGGCGTTCGGTTTCTACCGCCGCCTGGTGGTCAAGCCCCGCTTGATCCCGATGTCGCTCGACGCCGCAGTCATCCTGAGCGCGATCGGTGGGCTCATGATCACCCACCTCGCGCACCACGGCCTACGCATGGTCGCCGAGGGGCACCTCGACGCCTGGGCGCCCGCCTCGGCGGTCGTGGCGCGCTGGTTCCAGGGCATGAACAAGGAGACCGCGCACGTCGCGGGCGAGGCGCTGTGGTGGGTGCACGTCGTCATCCTGCTCGGCTTCCTCAACTACCTGCCGTACTCGAAGCACATCCACATCCTCGGCGCGCTGCCCAACATCTTCTTCACCAAGTTCGAGGACAAGGGCGTGATGCCCAAGCTCAACCTCGAGGACGAGAACGACTGGGGCGTCGGCAAGATCGAGCAGTTCACGCAGAAGTCGCTGCTCGACAACTATGCGTGCACCGAGTGCGGGCGCTGCTCGAACTTCTGCCCCGCCTTCAACACCGAGAAGCCCCTGTCGCCGATGCAGCTCATCCACGACCTGCGCGACGAGATGCTCGAGAAGGGCGGGCTCAAGATCCAGATCGCCGAGCTCGAGGCGCAGATCAAGGCGACCGCCGGCCTCGTCGATCCCAAGGAGCACCCGGCGACCGAGGGGTTGGTCAAGCAGCTTGACCTCGCCAAGCAGAAGCTCGAGGAGCTGCCACCGCTCGTCGGTGGCCGCATCAAGGACGACACGCTGTGGGCGTGCACGACCTGCGGGGCGTGCCAGGACGCGTGCCCGGTCCTCATCGATCACCCGCTCAAGATCCTGCAGATGCGCACGCACCTCGTGCTCACCGAGTCGCGCATGCCGGCCGAGCTCGGCCGCACCTTCCAGAACCTCGAGAAGAACTCGAACCCGTGGGGCCTCGCCGCCGAGAAGCGCATGGACTGGGCCGAGGGGCTCGACGTCAAGACCGTCGAGGAAAACCCGGAGTTCGACTACCTGCTCTTCGTTGGCTGCGCGGCGTCGTTCGACGACCGCATCAAGAAGACGATGCGCGCGCTCGTCGAGGTGCTGCAGATCGGCGGCGTCAACTTCGCGGTGCTCGGGCAGGCCGAGGGCTGCACCGGCGATCCGGCGCGACGCGCTGGCAACGAGTACCTGTTCCAGGCGCAGGCCGAGGCGAACGTGACGGTGATGAACGAGGCCAAGGTGCGGCGCGTGATCACGTCGTGCCCGCACTGCCTCTACACCATCAAGAAAGACTACCCGCAGTTCGGCGGCAACTACGAGGTCCTGCACCACACGCAGATCATCGCGCACCTCATCACCGAGGGAAAAATCCAGCCCGAGGTCGAGGTCGCCAAGTCGATGACCTACCACGATAGCTGCTACCTCGGCCGCTGGATGAACGAGTACGAGGCGCCGCGCGAGGTGTTGTCGTCGGTGCTGCAGGTCAACACCGGAGAGCTGCGCGAGGTCGATCGCAACCGTCGCCATGGCTTCTGCTGCGGCGGCGGCGGCGGTCGCATGTGGATGGAGGAGCACATCGGCACGCGCGTGAACAACAACCGCGCCGACGAGATCGTCGCGACGGGGGCCGAGGTCGCGGCCGTCGCGTGCCCGTTCTGCACCATCATGATCACCGACGGCGTCAAGGCGAGCAACTCGGAGGAGAAGGTGCAGGTGCTCGACATCGCCGAGGTCGTGCGCAAGAGCCTGCGGCGCAAGGCCGAGCTCAGCGGCGACGCCTCGTAGCACCCTCGCCTCTGCCAACCACGGCCCCCGCTCCACCCAGGCTCGGCCCGGACGGAGAGACGCAGCCGTGGAGGGGTCCGCGACCTGGCGCCTAGCGCCTGGTGAGCTCGGTTCGCCTTGCTCCTTGAATTGGTCCGACCAATTTGATATAGAGAGGACATGCAGCACCAGCGACCGGACCGGCAATGGTTGTCACCGCGCGAGCGGCGCATGTTCGCAGCGATCGCCCGGGCGGCGATGCCCGAGGGAAAGAAGTTCCGCGCTGGCGACGGCGACACCGCGGCCCGTTTCGAGCGCTACTTCGCCAGCATGCCCGAGTCGACGCACAAGGCGATGCGCGGCGTGCTGTGGTCGCTCGGCGCGGCAGCGCTCGCCGGCAGCCGCCGCCACCTCGACACGCTCCCCGACGAGGAGCTCGGGCGGCTGCTCGAGCGCTGGCGCACCGGCAGCTACCCGCAGCGCGTGGCGTTGAAGCTCCTCACTGCACCGCTCAAGCTCGCGCACTACAACGATCGTGACATGTACGCCGCCGTCGGCGCGCGCCACTCGCTCCCCGTCGCCAAGGCGGATCAGCCTCGCTACGTCCTCGAGCGCACGCTGCGCGCCGCGGAGCTGCCCAGCAACGAGGAGACCCTCGAGTGCGACGTCGTCGTCATCGGCACGGGCGCGGGGGGCGCGGTGGTCGCGCGCGAGCTCGTCGCGCAGGGCCAGGCGGTGGTGCTGCTCGAGGAGGGCGAGTACTACACGCGGGCCGACTTCACCGGCCACGCCGTCGACGCGCAGAAGTTCTACCGCGACTCGGGCGCCACCGTGACGATCGGCAACACCAACATCCCGGTGCCGATCGGCATGTCGGTCGGCGGAACGACGACGGTGAACTCCGGGACCTGCTACCGTCTGCCCGAGCGCATCAGCGCGAGCTGGGTCAAGGATCACGGCCTCTCCGAGCTGGCGAGCGATCGCCTGGCGCCCTACTACGAGCGCGTCGAGAAGGTGCTCGGCGTCGGTCCGAACGCGCCCGAGTACGTCGGCAAGCTCGGCGATCTCATCGCGCGCGGCTGCGATCACCTCGGGTGGAAGCACGGCCCGCTGCGACGCAACGCCCCCGACTGCGACGGCCAGGGCCTCTGCTGCTTCGGCTGTCCGACCGACGCCAAGCGCTCGACCAACGTGTCGTACGTGCCGCTCGCGCTCAAGGATGGCGCGCAGCTCATCACCGGCCTGCGCGCCGAGAAGATCCTCGTCGAGCACGGCCGCGCTGTCGGCGTGGTCGGGCGTAGCCGCGGCGGCAAGCAGCTCACGGTGCGGGCGCGCGCCGTCGTCGTCGCCTGCGGCTCGCTGATCACGCCGGTGTTCCTCGAGAAGAACCGCCTCGCGCAGAGCTCGGGCCAGCTCGGGCGTAACCTGACGATCCACCCGGCGGCGGGCCTCATGGCGCTCTTCGACGAAGAGATCCACGGCGCCCGCTCGATCCCGCAGGGCTACTCGATCGAGGAGTTCCACGACGAGGGCCTGCTGTTCGAAGGTGCGTTCATGCCGCTCGACGTCGGCGCGGCGTCCATCCCGTATCTCGGCAAGATGCTCGTCGACATGCTCGAGCAGTACGAGAAGCTGCACTGCTTCGGCTTCCTCATCGAGGACACGTCGTCGGGGCGCGTCCGCCTGGGGCCAGGCGGCAAGCCGCTCATCACCTACTGGCTCAACGATCACGACGTGGCGCGCATCAAGCGCGGCGCCGAGCTGCTGATGCGCTGCTTCCTCGCCGCGGGCGCGCGCCGCATCTATCCGTGCATCAACGGCTTCGACACCATCGACAGCCTCGCCGACCTCGAGCGCTTCCGGCGGGCCAAGGTGACGGCGCGCGACTTCGAGCTGACCGCGTATCACCCGCTCGGCACCGCGCGCATGGGCCGCGATCCGGCGCGCTCGGTCGTCAACCCGGATCATCAGGTTCACGATCTGCCGGGGCTCTACATCGTCGACGGCTCGGTGCTTCCAACCT
>CAZPEY010000012.1:0-38468 GCA_964585665.1 uncultured Polyangiaceae bacterium
CTTCGTCCGCTTGTTGACGAAGAGGATGGTGCCGACGCCGCAGTTGGGGTGGCAGCCGCAGTTCAGCGAGCCGAACTCCGCGGTCTCGCCGAGCATCGCGTCGGTCAGATCGCCGAAGGGGCCGAGCGACGAGAGGGGGAACCAGTCGCGGTGCGGCTCGATGTCGCCCTTCTGGTTCTTCAGGTCCCAGGCGAGGTGGCTGAGCGTGTAGCGCTGCGCCATGCGCCGCTCGTCGGTCACGTCTTCGTCGCGGCCGGTGAACGAGACCGGCTGGAACGACACGACGGTGATCTTGTCGGCGTTCTCGATCGCGAACTCGATGATGTCGCCGACCTGATCGTTGTTGACGCCATTGACGATCGTCACGACGAGGACGACGTCGATGCCGGCCTTGGCCATCTCCTCGATGGAGCGCAGCTTGACGTCGAAGAGGTTGCCGATCTTGCGGTGCTGGTTCTTCTCGTTCGACGTGCCGTCGAACTGCAGGTACGCGATGCGGAGGCCCGCCTCTTTCGCCTTCTGCGCGAAGCCCGGCTCGGTCGCGAAGCGCAGGCCGTTGGTCGCGCACTGCAGCGAGAAGTAGCCGAGGTCGCGGGCATACTTGATCGCCGGCAGGAAGTGCGGCGACAGCGTCGGCTCACCGCCGGCGAACTGCACCGACATCTGACGGCGCGGCACGATCGAGATCGAGTCGTCGAGGATCTTCTTGACGTCGTCCCACGTCAGCTCGTGGACGTACCCGACCTGGTTCGCGTCCATGTAGCAAGGATCGCACATCATGTTGCAGCGGTTGGTCAGGTCGACGGTGAGCACCGAGCCGCGGCCGTACTGGATCGACGAGGAGCCGTGCTCGCGGAGCTTGGTCTTCGGCGCGACGAAGTCACGGCCCGGGTAGAGCCGCTCGATGCGCGCCAGCCACTCCGGATCCATCGACATGATGTCGACGAACTCGCCGTGCTTCTCGCACTTCTTCTTCATCAGGACCTGGCCGTTCTCCTCGACGATGTGGGCGCGAATCTCGCCCGGCTTGCCATCGAGCAGCTCGGAGAGCTGGCGCTTCCCGGAGAGGATGTCGTCGCGCACTTCCTTGACGCAGCGCGGACAGAGCGAGTCGGTCTCACGCGGCCAGCCGAGCTGCGGCTTGGTGCGCTCGCGGCGCTTGAGCAGCGGCGCGGGGGCCCACTTGGGTTGAATCGACGGCTGCTCGAAGCGCTCGTTGATGAAGCGCACCACAGGCCATGCGAGGTTGGCGGTCGTCGTAGCGAGACGTTGCAGCGAGCGAGACAGGTCCATTCGTTCAGTCCTCCCCAAAGCGTCCGCGATTGAGCAGCAAACTTCGGGCCGAGTCAACTGCCACGGGGTCTCGACGGGGGCTTGGCCTGCGCTGGTGAAGATTGCACGAAGCTGTGCAGGTTCTATGCACCAGTCGGTGCACGCTTTGCCCGCAGCGCTTCGACCAATGCGGACGCCGCGACGATGGCACGGGCGCCGGCCGAGTCGGTCGCCGGCGACGCGAGGAGCACGGCGAGACCGGCCGAGGCGGTGCGGCGCTCATCGCTGCGGGTCGAGACGACGTGGTCGCTCGGCCCGAGCACACCGCCGAGGTCGGGGAGGTCGTCGATCTCCTCGAGACGGTCGAGGCGCGCGACCTGAAAGTAGTCGAGATGGCGGCTGAGCTCGGCGAGGATGTCGAGCGCCTCGTCGTCGCCGATCAGCCACAGCCTCATGGCCGCAGCCTCACGCGCGCAGCATCCCGAGGTAGAAGCCGGCGAGCCCGACGAGCGTCGCCGCCGCATACCAGATCGCCTTGCGCTGCGGCCGGCCCTCGTCATCGAAACCGTCGCCAAAGAGGCGCCACGCTCCGAGCAGCATCACGCCGAGGCCGACCATCGCCAGCAGCGTCCAGCCGATCACCGGCGAGCCGTCCTGCGCCAGCCGCTCGAGGTGCCAGCGCGTCCGCTCGTCGAGCGAGCCGGTACCGACGTGCGGCTGCGGTGCCGCCGGATCGAGCTCGCGCTCGGCGAGGCTGCGCGCCAGGGCGGCGTTGGCGGCGGCGAGCAGATCGGGGTGGGGGGTGTAGAACGAGCGCGTGCCGAGGATCGCCGCGCGGACCTCCTCCCAGGCGCGGCGGCCTTCGACGCCCCCCTTCTTGCCGTCCTCGACGAGGAGCAGCAGCGCGGCGCGGCTGTAGGGGTTGCCGGGCGCGTACATGCGCGCCGCCAGCGACAGCTCCCCGCGCCGCTCGTCCGCGGTCTTGGCGACGAGCGCCCGACGATACGCCTCGCGCGACGACCAGACCACGCGCGTCGACAGGAGCACGAGCGTCGCGACGATCGTGAGCAACACCTTGGTCGCGGTCTTCACGTGAAGTCCCGTCGCGCGAAGAACACCGACGCCAGCACCAGCGCCACCGTCGCGTAGCCGAGCGAGTAGACGGCCGCCTGGCCGACGTAGCCCCAGCCGACGAACGCCTGGTGCACGGAGATCGGCTGGTTGTTGAGCATCGCGCCCGAGACATAGAACAGCCGCAGATCCGGCACAACCTTGGTGACGACCGTGAGGATGGCGAGCACCGGCCCCTCGGCGCGCTTCATCAGCTCCTGGATCTCGCCAACCGAGCGCCCGACGACGAAGAGGCCCGCGGTGAACAGCGCCGAGAGGAGCGGCGTCGAAAACGTCGAGAAGAACACCGCCAGCGCGGTGATGAGGAGGATCTCGAGGTAGATGAGCACGACAGCGCGCACGACGGCGCCTTCGATGCCGAGCCGCTCGATCAGCATCACGCCGAACAGCACCAGCGTCATCAGCACGACCTGCACGAGCAGCGTCAGGCAGATGCCGACGAACTTGCCGAGCACGAACTCGTGGCGATAGAGCGGCTTGGGCAAGATCGTGAACACCGTCTTGCGATCGAGCTCCTTGTAGACGAGGTTGGTGCCGACGAAGATCGCGATCACGACGCCGAACACCGAGATGCCGCCGAGCCCGAGGTCGCGGACGATGCGCGCGTCCTCTTGCAGCGAGATCTGGGCCACCGCGAGCGCCGAGAGGATGAGCGCGATGGCGAAGAACAACAGCACGTAGAGCACCTTGTTGCGGATCGCTTCGCGGAAGGTGTTGAGGCCGATGGCGAGGACGCGGGTCATGGGATCGGCTGGCTCTCGGTCGATTTCTTTCGCAGCGCAGCACCGCTGCCGGTGTCGCCCGAGGACACCTCCCGGACGAAGAGATCTTCGAGCGACTCCTTGCGCGGCATCACCGAGACGATCTGCTCGCCCGCCTCGATCATCGCCTGCAGCTCGCGGTTGAGCTCGGCCTGCGCATCGAGCTTGCGCGATCGCTTCTGCCCGTCCTTCTCGGTGACGACCTCGGTGTGCAGGAGGCGCGGCGACAGCAGCGTGTCGAGCGGCCCCTCGCCGTGCATCTTGCCGCCGACCACCATGGCGACGCGATCGCAGAGCAGCTCCACGTCCGAGAGGATGTGGGTCGAGAACATCACCGTCCGCCCCTCTTGCCGCAGCTCGAGGATGAGATCGCGGACCTCCTTGCGCCCGATCGGATCGAGGCCCGACATCGGCTCGTCGAGGACCACCAGCTCGGGCTCGTTGATCAGCGCCTGCGCGATGCCGATGCGCTGGAGCATGCCCTTGCTGTACTTGCGCAGCGGCAGCCGCGGATCGACCTGCCCGAGCCCGACGCGCTCGAGCAGGCGCGCCGCGCGTGTCCGCCGGTCGTGGGCCGACAGGCCGAAGAGGCGCCCGTAGAGATCGAGCAGCTCCGGCCCGTTCAGGTAGTCGTAGAAGTACGGCGTCTCGGGCAGGAAGCCGACCCGCTCCCGGGCGCGCTTGTCGGGCACCGTCGCGCCGAGGATCTTGGCGGTGCCGCCCGACGGAAAGATCAGCCCCATCAGCATCTTGATCGTCGTCGTCTTGCCAGCACCGTTGGGTCCGAGGAAGCCGTAGACCTCGTTGCGATGCACCGAGAACGAGATGCTGCGCACGGCCTCGACGCGCTTGCGAAAGAAGCCGATCGCGAACGTCTTGCTGAGCTGCTCCGCAGCGACGACGACCTCGCTCATGCGGGCAGCTTGCTCCGATACCAGGCGATGGTGCGGACGAGCCCCTCTTCGAGGTCGACCGCCGCCTCCCAGTCGAGCTTCTCCTTGGCCTTGCCGACCGCGGGCACGCGCAGCTCGACGTCGGGGAAGTCCCACTTGACGTGCTCGATCTTCGACGACGATCCGCACAGCCGCACGATCTCGCGCGCCAGGTTGTAGATGGTCACCGTCGAGCGCGGGTTGCCGATGTTGAACGAGTGGCCGATGGCGCGCGGATCGACGAGCGTGCGCTCGACCGCGTCGACGATGTCGTCGACGTAGCACCAGGCGCGGATCTGCGAGCCGTCGTTGTGGAGGTGGAGCGGCTCGCCGCGCAGCGCCCGGACGATGAAGTGGTGCACCGCGCCCTCGCCGACCTGGCGCGGCCCGAAGACGTTGAACGGCCGGATCGACACGGCCGGGAAGTCGTACTGCTTGTGGTAGGTCATCGCCAGGTGCTCGGTGGCGAGCTTGGCGACGGCGTACGTCCAGCGCGCCTCGCCGACGGCGCCGAGCGTCGTCACGTCGAACTCGGTGACGTGGTAGGCGTAGCGGCCGAACACCTCGCTCGTCGAGAAGTCGATGAACCGCTGGCAGCGCCCGGTCGCCTTGGCGGCATCGAGGAGGTGCACCGTACCGAGCAGCGAGACGCGCATCGTGAGCGCCGGCTGCTTCATCACGGTGTCGACGCCCGCAATCGACGCGAGGTGGACGACCCGATCGATCCCCTCCATGGCGCGCCCCACCGCGTCTGGATCGAGCACGTCGCCCTCGACGAGCTCGACAGAGGGCAGCCGATCGAGCCCCGCCGGGCGCAGGGCGTCGCGACGAAAGTTATCGAGCACGCGCACGCGGTTGCGCTGCGCGAGGCGCTCGACCAGGTGCGAGCCGATGAACCCAGCGCCCCCGGTGATGAGGATGTGCGATCCGGAGAGAGTCTCCACGGCGCGAGTGTACACAAAAGTGTCGTGTGCTACATAAAACCCGCAGTGCGACCCGACCGACGACGATCTCGCCTCCTGGCGGCAGCCGTGCTGCTGCTCGTCTGCGCGCTCGGCCCCGGGGAGGCGCAGCTCGTCTCCAGCGCGCGCGCCGTCGGTGGTGATGATCGCGTCACGATCGGCAGACTCGACGTGCCGGGCAGCTCGGCCCAGCGCCAGAGCGGCCTGCGACGCCTGCTCTGGGAGATCGACAAGCGCACCTCCGTCGACGTCGCACCAGACGCCGTCTCCGTCAACCTGGCGAGCGAGGATCGGCTGCGGAGCTTCCCGCTCCTCTGGCTGCCCGCGGAGCGACCGCTGCCGCCGCTGTCCGACGTCGAGGTCGAGCGGCTACGCCGCCACCTGCAGAGCGGCGGCACGCTCGTGGTCGACAACCTCGAGGGGCGCGCTGGCCCGGTCGCAGAGTCGATCCGCGCGCTGGCCAAGCGGCTGTTTCCCGAGCAGAAGCTCGAGCCGGTGCCGCTCGATCACGTCCTCCACAAATCGTTCTACCTCGTCGGCGCGCCGGTCGGCCGGGTCACCCACGCCGCGCAGTTCGAGGCGGTGTTCTTCGATGGGAGGGCGGTCTTGATCGTCTCGCCCAACGACATCACCGGCGCGCTCGGCCGCGACCCGCTCGGGCAGTGGGAGAACCCGGTCGAGCCGGGCGGCGAGCGCCAGCGCGAGCTGGCTACCCGCGCCGGCCTCAACCTCGTGCTCTACGTCCTCTGCCTCGACTACAAGACGGATCAGGTGCACGTCCCGTTCCTGCTGCGCCGGCGCGCTGCCCCATGAGCGAGCTCCCGTCGACCGTGGCGCTGACGACGCGCCTCGTGGCCCTGGCGCCGCACGGCGCCCTCGGCCGCTGGCTGGCGATCGCCGCCGCGCTGGTCATCGTGGTCTTGACGGTGCGGACGCTCCGCGCCGAGCAGCGATGGTCAAGAAGGTTGACCTTGCTGGCGCTGCGCCTGGGCGTCGTCGCTGGCGCCCTGGTGCTCTTCTTCGAGCCGGCGCTGCGCAAGGAGCGCACCAACCAGGTGCCCAACCACGTCGCCATCCTCGTCGACGACTCGCAGTCGATGGCGATCACCGAGTCGACGGAGACGCAGAGCCGCTGGCAGCGCGCGCAAGACTTCCTCGGCCGCAGCCGGCCCGCCCTCGATCGACTCGCCGAGTCGGCGCGGATCGACTACTACCGCTTCTCGGACACGCTCACCCCGAGCAGCCGCGATGACCTCGGCGGCGCTCCTCCCGAGGGGCGGAGCACACGACTCGGCGAGGCGCTGCAGCAGCTCCGCGCTCGCTACGACGGCCGTGACCTCGGCGCCGTGCTCGTGATCTCGGACGGCGCGGACCTGGGACGACTCCGGCCGAGCGGCGGCGGCGCGCCCGAGCTGCCAAAGCCCGAGAGCGATCTGCTCGCCCGCCTCGACGTGCCGATCCACACCGTCGCGGTCGGAGAGGCGCCGCTCTATGATCTCGCGATCGCCGACGTGCGCGCCGACGCGTTCGCCTTCGTGCGGACCCAGCTCGCCATCGACGCGACCGTGCACGTCGAGGGCGCCAAGGAGGCCGGGTGGGTCGGGCGCGCCGTGCCGGTGATGCTGCTCGCCGACGGCAACGCGGTGCAGTCCGTCGAGATCTACCTCGATGGAAAGACCACCGACTTCCCGGTGCGCTTCTCGGTCCTGCCCGAGCGCGTCGGCAAGTTCGTCTACGAGATCCGCGCCCCGGTGCTCAACGGCGAGGCGGTCCGCGAGAACAACGCCCGCCGCTTCCTGCTGCAGGTGATCCGCGATCGCATCCGGGCGCTCCAGGTCTGCGGGCGCCCCTCTTACGACGAGCGGTTCCTGCGGAGCCTCCTCAAGCACGACCCCAACGTCGATCTGATCTCCTTCTTCATCCTGCGCACGCCCAACGACGTCGACGCGGTCTCCCCGAGCGAGATGTCGCTCATCCCCTTCCCGACCGATGAGCTGTTCCGCGAGCAGCTGCGCTCGTTCGATGTCGTGTTCTTGCAGAACTTCGACTACGGACCCTACGGCATCGGCGTCTATCTCGACGAGATCCGCCGGTACGTCGAAGAGGGCGGCGGGCTGGCGATGATCGGCGGCGATCTGTCGTTCAGCTCGGGAGGCTACGACGGCACGCCGGTCGAGTCGCTGCTGCCGGTCGAGCTGCTGTCGCGGGACCAGGTTCCGCTCGTCGATCCGCAGACCTTCCGGCTCCAGCTCACCGACGAGGGACGACGCCACCCGCTCACCGCGCTCGAGCTCGACCTCGAGCGCAACCGCCAGCGCTGGGACAAGCTCCCCGAGCTGCACGGCACCAACCTCGTCGGTGCGGCGCACAAGGACGCGGTCGTCCTCGGGGTCCACCCGACGCGCAAGGTCGGCGGCCAGCCGCTGCCGGTGCTGGCGATCCGCGAGCCCGGGCGCGGCCGCACGCTGACCCTGACCTCCGACAGCACCTGGCGCTGGGCGTTCGCCAGCCTCGAGGATCCGATCGGCACGGCGCGCGCGTATCAGCGCTTCTGGCAGAACGCCATCCGCTGGCTGATCCACGATCCGACGCTGTCGTTCCTGCGGCTGCGCACCGACAAGCCGGAGTACGAGCCCAAGGATCCGGTGGCCATCGAGTGCAAGGCGGTGGGCAGCGACTACCAGCCGCTGGCCAAGCTGCCCGTCGAGATCGAGGTGACGCGCGTCGGGGAGAGACAGCCGATCTACAAGCAGGCCCACACCACCGACAACGATGGGGAGCTGCGGCTGACGCTGCCCGGCCCGGCGCCCGGCGGCTACCGCGTCGTCGCGCGCGCCACGCTCGACAAGCGGGTCATCGAAGAGAGCGAGACCTTCCTGGTGCGCGCGCTCGGCCGCGAGCTCGCCAACCCGCGTGGCGACGCGACGTTCCTCAAGCTCGTCGCTGCCGCCACCGGCGGCAAGGCCCAGAGCGGTCGCGACGCGCTCTCCGAGCTCGTCCGCCACCCGCCCCGCACCCAGCGCCTCGCCATCGACGAGGATCGTCCGGTGTGGAACCAGGCGTGGGTGTTCCTGCTCACCGTCGGGTGTCTGGTCGGCGAGTGGCTGCTGCGCCGCAAGTGGGGGTTCGCGTGAGCGCGCCGCCGCTCCAGCGTGAGTTTCAGCTCTTTCACGCCATCAACGACGGTGGCGCCTCGGCCGAGGTGCGCGGCCGGATCGCGGAGCGGGGCCTGCTGGAACGGTTCCGCTTCCGCAACGTCTACTACCCCGAGGTGCAGGCCGATCTGGCGCGCTTCGGCGGCACGCGGACCCCGGCGCTGTGGGACGGCGAGCGCCTCGTCGAGGGGCGCGACGCAGTGCTGGCGATCGTCGACGCGATGTGAACGACGCCGCAAGCGGCTGCCTTGCTGCTTGACAGACGGCGCATGGATGGAATATTTATTCCCTCATGAACCGGGCGCGCAGCGCTGCGATCGCTGCCGAACCAGAGTCCAATATCGACGAGAGGATCCTCGAGCACGCGCTCGAGGCCTTCGCCGAGCGGGGCTTTCACGGAACAAGCATTCCCGAGCTGCTGCGAGCGGCGCAGGTCGGCGCCAGCTCGTTCTACCGCCGCTACCCGAGCAAGGAGGCGCTGGTCAACGCGGTGTTCCGCCGCCAGAAGGCCGCGCTCCAGGCCGCGCTCGAGCACGGCCTCGATCGGCTCCAGCCGCCGCGCGCGCTGTTCGACGACTTCTGGGGGCGCCTGGCCCGGTTCGCCCGCAGCCACCCGCGCAGCTTCCGCTTCCTCGAGCTGCAGGACCACGTGCCGTACCTCGACGCCGAGAGCCGCGCGCAAGAGCTGGCGGTGCTCGCCCCGATCTACGTCGCGTGCCTCGACTTTCAGCAGCATGGCGTCTGGCGCGCCGACATCCGCCCCGAGGCGGCGATCGCGCTCGTGTGGGGCGCCTTCGTCGGCCTGTGCAAGGCCGAGCGGCTCGGCTACTTCGCGCTGACGCCCACCATGATCACCGACGGGCGCGACGCCTGCTGGCGCGCCCTGGCCACTTCGTCCGTCGACGACTCTCGATCCCCTCGCAAGGAGCCCGCCCATGCCGATGCCAACGTCCACTCCCGCCCCCTCGCCCCAGCCGCCGAGCGCTCCGCAGCACACCTTCGAAAGCCTCGCCGCGCTCGACGCTGAGGCGCTGCTCGCGCTCTACACGAGCGCGCCACTCCCGACCACCGTGGCGCCGCTCGCAGGCGCGCCGCGTGGGCGCATGCTCGCGGTGCGTCGCGCCGATCAGGGCCTGGTGGGCAGCCTGCTGCGACGCCTCTCGGGCGCCAGCTTCTTCCCGTGGGGCGGTAAGAGCTTTGCCGGCGGCGGCGCCCGCGGCACCGGCATCAACCGCGTCAACCTCGGCGGCGCCGGGCGGCACAACCTGTTTCCGTTCGACACCGCGCTCGCCGCCGCGGCGATCGACGGCCGCGACACCATCGTCCTCGACTACGACAAGCCGGAGAACCCGGGCTTGATCCGCGCCATCCACGATGAGATCCGCGCCATCGAGCCGGGCCTCTACCTCGGGCCGGCGATGTGGAAGGCAGCGAGCGGCAAGGTCCTCGTGCTCTGGTTCGCGCTCGATACGCGGCAGCCGTCGACGGGCGGCGCGACGTGGTCGTGAGCGAGCACGTCCTCCTCACCGGCGCGGCGGGCGCGATTGGGCGGGCGCTCGCGGCGCGCTGGGTGCGGCGCGCCGCAGCCAGCAGGCGACCGCTGCCCCGCCTGTCGCTGGTCGATCGAGACGAGACCGGGCTGGCCGAGGCGGCGAAGCTGCTCGCCGCCGAGGCGCCGACCCTCGACGTCGCGACGTATGGCTGGGACCTCGCCGAGCTCGACGCCCTGCCGAGTCGCCTCGCCGAACTCGAGGGCGGGCGCGGTGCGGTTGACACGCTGGTCAACAACGCCGGCTTCATGGAGATGCGCTCGCTCGTCTCGATGCCGTGGGAGCTCGGGGAGCGGCTGCTCATCGTAGATCTCCTGAGCCCGCTCCGGTTGATGGCGCTCGTCGCGCCGCGGCTCGTCGCACGCCGCACGGGCCGCATCGTCAACGTCGCCAGCATGGCCGGCGTCGTTCCGCTGCGTGGCTGCGTCTACTACGGCGCCGCCAAGGCGGGCCTGGCGATGGCGTCCGAGATCGCTCACGCCGAGCTCGCTCCGTCGGGCGTGCATGTCGTCACCGTCTATCCGGGCCCAGTCGCCTCGCCGCTCGAGTCGCGGGCGCGCGCACAGCTCCCGTCGGGCTGGCTGCAGCGCGCGCTGCCGACCGGCTCTCCGGACGCGCTCGCCGCGGCGATCCTCGACGCGCTCGAGCGCCGCCAGGCGCGCGTCGTCTACCCGCGCTTCTACGATGTGGCGAGCCGCATCTCACCGCTGGCCGCCCGCTTCACCGCCCGCTTTTCGCCGCAGCCGCTTGACGCTGACCCAGCCTGACGGTTAGGTGGGCGCTGATGAAGGCCGCCGTCTACGCGCTCGCGACCCTGTTCGCTCTCGATGTGGTGCCCTCGTGCGGAAAGCGCCGAGAGCGCCCGGTGCCGATGCCCCCACCCGCCGCCGAAGCGCCCGCCGCGCCGCCCGCGTCGCCACCGTCGGCGACGCCCGCCCCCGCGGCTGGCCCGCGCGGCCTCGTCCGCGGCAAGATCACCTTCGTCGGCACGCCCCCGCCGATGTTCCCGCAGAAGCGCGACGCCGATCCGTTCTGCAGCAAGAAGCCGATGACCGAGGAGGAGATCGTCGTCGCCGCCGACGGCGCGCTCGCCAACGTGCTGGTGCGTGTCGTCGGCGCGCCAGCGACGCCCCCGCCGGCGCAGAAGGCAGCGATCGTGCAGCGTGACTGCCGCTACACGCCGCGCATCCTGCCGGTCGTGCGCGGCCAGAAGGTCGAGATCAAGAACGGCGATCCCACGCTGCACAACGTCCACGGCTACCAAGGCACCAAGACCGACTTCAACGAGGTCCAAGTCCCCGAAGCGCCGAGCCTCGAGCGCGTCTTCGACGAGGATCGGGTGCTGCACAAGTTGAAGTGCGACGTCCACCAGTGGATGACCGGCTACATCTGGGTGCAGACCAACGACCACTTTGCGGTGACCGGCGCAGACGGCACCTTCGAGATCGGCAACCTGCCCGTCGGCACCTACCAGCTCGAGGCGTGGCACGAGCGCTTCGACGTCAAGAGCGCCGCGCTCGTCGTCGAGGCCGGCAAGCCGGCGACGATCGACTTCCAGTACACCATCAAGGACAACACCCAGCGCTAGCCAGCAGACGCGGCAAATTGCCGCATCTTGCCTTGAGGCACGAAAAGAGTAGGTTTCGCCCACCATGCTGCAGCGGTACGCAGTCACGCTCGCCTCTTTGACCTTCGCGCTCCTCGTCCTCGGGGGGCTCGTCCACAACACGCGCTCGTCGCTGGCCTGCCCCGACTGGCCGCTCTGCTACGGGCAGGTGATGCCCAAGATGGAGGGCGAGGTGCTGGTCGAGCACAGCCACCGCATGGTGGCGACCGCGATCGGCCTGCTGACGATCGGCCTGGCGATCGCGCTCTACCGTCGGCGTCGCAACGACGGCAAGCTCGCGTGGCTGGGCGGGGTCGCCCTCGGCACCGTCGTGCTGCAGGGCGTGCTCGGCGGCATCACCGTGCTCTATCGCCTGCCGACGTGGGTCTCGACGGCGCACCTCGGCGTGTCGATGATCTTCTTCGCGCTGCTGATCTACCTCGCCGTGCGCCTCGGTCGAAAAGAGGCCGCGCTGCCGCCCTCGGTCCAGCGGGTCGCGGTCGCCGGCGCGGCGGTGGTCTACGTGCAGCTCCTCGTCGGCGCGGTGATGCGCCATGCCGGCGCGGGGCTGTCCTGCGTCGACTGGCCGCTGTGCCGAGGCGAGGTCTTCCCGACCGGCGCCAACGCCTATCTGTTGCTCCACATGTGGCACCGCATCCTCGGCGTCGTCGTGCTCGGCGCGGTGCTTGCCGTCGTCGGTGTGGCGTGGCGCGCTTCGGCGGGTCGCCCGGCGCTGCGCGCGCTGCTCGTCGGACTGCCGCTCCTCGTCGCCGCCCAGCTGGCGCTCGGGGTGCTGTCGATCACGACGTTCCTCGGCGTCATCCCGGTCACCGCGCACCTCGGCGTCGCGGCCTTGATCTTTGCCGGGCTCGTCGTGGTGTCCTGCGTCGCGCACGGCGTCGGCTCGACGCTGTCGGACGCGGCGCTCCGCGAGAGCCGGGCGGACCTCGAGCAGCTCGACCGCGGAGCGATGGCGGCGTGAGCTCGGTGCCATCGCTGCGCGATCTGTGGGCGCTGTGCAAGCCGCGCGTCACGCTGCTCGTCCTTGTCACCGGCCTGGTCGGCGTCGTGGCGGCGCCCGGCGCGCCGACGCTGTGGAGCACGGTGGGCGCGCTGCTCGGCATCGCGCTGGTCGTCGCCGGCGCCAACGCGCTCAACATGTATCTCGAGCGCGACGTCGACGCCAAGATGAGCCGCACCCGCACCCGGCCGCTGCCCGCGGGTCGCATGCGGCCACGGGCCGCGCTCGTCTTCGGACTCCTCTGCGGCCTCCTCGCCGTCCCGCTCCTCGGCGTCGCGTTCAACTGGCTGACCGGCCTCCTCGCGGGCGCCTCCCTGGTGATCTACGTGTGGGTCTACACCCCGCTCAAGCAGCGCTCCTGGACCGCGCTCCTCGTCGGTGCGGTGCCGGGCGCGATGCCGCCGCTGCTCGGCTGGACCGCGATGACCGGCCGCATCGACGCGGGCGCGCTGCTGCTGTTCGGCGTGCTGTTCTTCTGGCAGCTCCCGCACTTCATGGCGATCTCGATCTTCCGCGGTGACGAGTACCGGCGGGCTGGCATCCGCACCGTCCCGGACGCGAGCGGCCCCGAGGGGGCCCGCCGCTTCGCGTGGGGCTGCGCCAGCCTGCTCCTCCTCGTCTCCCTTGGTGCTCCGTGGGCCGGTCTCGGTCACGGCCTCTCGCTCGGCACCGCCCTCGTCCTCGGGCTCGGCTTCGTCGTCCTGGCGCTGCGGCCGCTCGGCGAAGACGGGGGCCGACGCTGGTCGCGCCAGCTCTTCCTCTTCTCGCTGATCTATCTGCCGCTCGTCTACTCGGTCATGGCGTTCGGCGCCTGAGATGTTCGCTGGGCGCGCGGCGGCGGTGCTCGCCCTCTGCGCGGTGCTGTGCACCGACGCCGCCAGCGAGTCGCTGCTCCCCGACCGGTACGAGGTCCTCGTCGAGGGGGACGAGCGCTCGAGCTGGGAGCGCGGCCCGGTCGACGCCCCAGTCGTCGTCGAGGTGGTCTTCGCGCCCGGGCACGTCGGCGCCGCCACGACCATCGAGGTGATCCGAAAGGCGTTCGTGCGCGCCGAGCCACGCCGCGACGGCGCCGCGTTTCGGCAGGTGCTGCGGCTCGTACCGCTGCGCACCGCGGGCGAGATCGATCCGGTCAGCGAGGCGCTCGTCGAGGCGGCGCACCAGGGCAAGCTCTTCACGCTCCTCGATCGCCTCTGCCAGGAGCGGAGCCCGCCGACCCAGCGCGCCGATGTGCAGCGGCTCGCCGAGGAGGCGGGCCTCGACGGGGCGCGCCTGGCGCGGGCCCTCGACGCGCACACGCACGACGACGAGCTCTGGCGCCTGTGGCGCCGATCCGCCGACGAGGGGCGCTACCCCGCCGAGGTGCTGGCCAACGGCCGACGGCTGTCGACCTGGATGAACCTCGACACGCTCGACACGGCGCTGGCCGCCGCGGCGCGGCGCGCCGAACAGCTGGTGCTCGTCGAGGAGGGGCTGACCGTGCCCCAGGCCGTGCGCCGCCTGCGCGAGCGAGAGGCCGCCCTGCTAAGCTCGATCGAGCGCAACCGCCTCCGCCGGCTCCCTGCCGCGCTGCTCAACGACGCGGCCCAGCCCGACGATCCGCGGCGCGGGCCGGGCTTCGCGCCGATCCGCTTCCACTTCATCGGCACCCTCGGACAGCCCGCCTCGCTCGAGTGGGCGACCGCGCTGCGACGGCTCGAGGCGGATCATCCCGGGCTCATCCAGATCGTGTTCTCGAACATCGTCGTGCTGCGCGGATCGTCGGACGAGCGGCTCCACGCGATCGCGCTGCAGGCGGTCGACGAGGGCAAGTTCTGGGCCCTCTACGATGCGGCGTTCCCGTCGGGACCGCGCCCTGCCCGCCGCACCGCGGGCGAGCTCGAGGCGGTGGCGCAGCGGCTCGGCATCGACGTCGAGCGCGCGCTCCAGCACCACCAGGCTGGCACCTGGGCGGCGCGCATCGAGCAGTCGCGCACCGCCATCGGCCAGCTCGCCCTCGGCAGCTCCCCGGTCGTGCTGTGCAACGGGATGCAGCTGCCGAGCGGCCTGCCCTATCAACGGTTGCGACGCTTCGTCGAGCTCGAGCTCGAGCGCGGCGCCCTCGAGCAGCTCGGCCCGCCTCCCCCGCCGCAGGAGATCCGACGGAACTTGCGTCTCTCCGTCGAGTAGGGGAAGCTTCGGCCGACATGCTACAGCCCAAGTTCTTCGCCGCCACCGATGTGGGTCGGCAGCGTGAGCACAACGAAGACAGCTACCTGGTCGAGCCACGCCTCGGCCTGTTCATCGTCGCCGATGGGATGGGTGGGCATGCGGCCGGCGAGGTCGCCTCGCAGATGGCGGTCAAAGAAGTGGCGCGGGTGTTGCGCGGCAACAGCGACGTGTTCGATCGCTATCGCGACTCGCCGGACGACGAGGCGCGAGAGGAGATCCTGCACGTCCTCGAGCACTCCGTGCAGTCGGCCTGCTCGACGATCTTCCACCGCTCCCAGCAGGAGAGCGACAAGCGCGGCATGGGCACGACGTGCACGGTGATGATCTTCGTGCGCGATCGCGTCTTCGTGGCCCATGTCGGCGACTCGCGCCTGTACCTCCTGCGCGACAAGCAGGTCCACCAGCTCACCGAGGATCACTCGCTGGTCAACGAGCTGGTGCGGCGCGGGCGGCTCAAGCGCGAGGAGATCGACTCGTCGCCCTACGCCAAGTTCAAGAACGCGGTGACGCGCGCCGTCGGGGCCTACGAGACCGTCGAGGTCGAGGCGGCGGACTACGAGGTCGTGGTCGGCGATCAGTTCTTGCTCTGCTCCGACGGGCTGCACGCCTACCTCGAGCCCAAGGACATGCCGCAGCTCCTGTCGGCGGAGGACATCGCCGACGTGCCGCGTACGCTCGTCGACCTCGCCAACTCGGGCGGCGGGCACGACAACATCACCGCGATCGTGGTGCGCCTCGAGGACAGCCAGTCGCAGCAAGGCGCCGAGCGCGCCAGCGACCTGGCCAACCGCATCGATGTCCTCAAGTCGATGCGCCTGTTCCAGGGGCTCGTCTATCCCGAGGTGATGCGCCTGCTCAACGTGATGAAGGTGCATCGCTTCGCCAACGGACAGGTCTTGATCGAAGAGGACACCGTCGGCGACTCGCTGTTCGTGCTGCTCTCGGGCAAGGTCAAGCTGCAGAAGGGCGGCGCCGACATCGCGACGCTGTCGCGCGGCGCGCACATCGGCGAGATGTCGCTCGTCGATCAAGGGCTGCGCTCGGCGACGGCGATCGCCGACGGAGAGGCAGCGGCGCTCGTGCTGCTGCGGCGGGACTTCGAGGCGATCTTGCGAACCGAGTCGGTGCTCGCCCAGAAGATCCTTTGGTCGTTCCTGCAGGAGCTGACCGCGCGGCTGCGCAAGACGACCCAGCAGCTCTCCGACGTCCAGCTCGCGGCCGAGGCGATCGATCTGTCGAACGACATCCTCGAAGAGTCGACGGCGACCGACGTCGCGCTGCCGGTACGTCAGCCGCTCGGCAAGCTCGCCAAGGCGCCCGCCGCCGCGACGCCGACGACGCAAGCGCCCAAGCCCAGCAAGCCCGGCAAGCCGTAGGCGCCCCGCGTGCTGGAGCGCCCCGTCACGGTCGTCGTGCCCGCGTTCAACGAGCGCGGCAATCTGCGCCCGGTCCTCGACGAGCTGGTCGCCTACCTTCCGACGGTGGCCCGCGGCGCCACCGTCCTCGTCATCGACGATGGGTCGAGCGACGGCTGCTGCGACGATCTGCCACCGGGCGTGGAGCTCATCCGCCACGATCGCAACCGCGGCCTGACCGCCGCGCTGCGCACCGGCTTCTTCGCGGCGCGCACCGAGCTGGTCACCTGGACGCCGGCAGATGGCCAGATCCCGACCGGTGAGCTCGGCAAGATGTTCGCCGCCATCGGCGACGCGCCGCTGCTCCTCACCACCTACCGCCATCGCCCCGACGGGCTGGTGCGCGCCGTGATGTCAAAGACGCTGCGCCTCATGCTGTGGGCGGCGATCGGCCTGCGCCAGCGGCTGGAGGGGGTGTACCTGTTCGAGCGCGCGCTCCTCGACCGGTTCCCGCTCGTCGCGACCCGCTCGGCCGGCTCGATCGGCTTCGAGATCGCGGCCAAGACGGTCGCGCTCGGCGTGGCCGTCCGCTCGATCGAGATCGAGTGCGCGCCGCGTCGCTCAGGAACCTCGAAGGTCGCCAACGCGCGCAACATCGTCAACTACCTTGACGAAATCTGGGAGATCCGGCGCTCGATGCGCGCCCGTCGCTGACGTCGCGCTGACGTCAGAGATTGCTGCCCCCCGGGCAAGCGTCGAGGCACGCCGTCAGCGCCGCCAGCGCCGCTTCGTCGCCTCCGGTGAGCGCGGCGCAGGGCGCCTTGTCGATGCAGGTCGCGAGGCACAGATCGGGCTCGACGCAGCGGTTGTTGTTGTTCCATGGAAAGGCGTCGCGCGCGCCGCAATCGATGGCGTGGATCGCTGCCTTCTCGCAGACGTCGAGCGTCGAGCGCGCGCACGCGGTCAACCCGAGGGCGAGCCCTGACGCGAGGAGGACGAGGGCACGCACTGGGATCTATCTTCGAGATCTGCTCGCCGTTTTGCAATGGCGGCGTGCGCTGCGTCGTGGCAAACACGTAGGTCACTCATGAGCGTGCCCTTTTCGGTCAAGGTTCCGGTGCGCTTCGGCGATGTAGACCACGCAGGGCTCGTCTACTACCCGCGCTACTTTCAGTATTTCCACAACGCGTTCGAGGATCTGATCGCCGCTGGTGGCGTCGGCTACCGACGGCTCCTCGACGAGCGGCGCCTCGGCTGCCCGACCGTGAACGCGAGCTGCGACTACCTGCGGCCGCTGCGCTGGGAGGACGTCGTCGAGATCGCCGTCTCGGTGGTCAAGATCGGGCGCAGCTCGGCGGTGCTTCGCTACCGCGGCTCGCTGCAAGGTGCGCCGGTGTGCGAGGCACAGGTCACCGTCGTGTGTACCAACCTCGACACCTTCCGCTCCGAGCCGTGGCCTGCGGATCTGCGGGCGATCTGGGAGACCCACCTCGAGGAGCCCCGCCCATGAGCGCCACCGGCCCCGCGCGCCCCGCCGCGACCGTCGTCCTGCTCCGCCGCACCGACGCCGGTGGACCGCCCGAGATCTTGATGGTGCGGCGCAGCCGCGGCGCGGCCTTCATGGCCGACGCCTTCGTCTTTCCCGGCGGGCGGGTCGAGCCCGAGGACGGCAGCGGCGAAGAGGCCTTCCGCAACGCCGCGGTCCGCGAGACGCGCGAGGAGGCGGGCGTCGACGTGACGGCCGACTCGCTGGTCGTGCTGTCGCACTGGGTGACGCCGTCGGTCGAGCCCAAGCGCTTCGACACCCGCTTCTTCCTCGCCGTCGTCCCCGAGGCGAGCACCGTGACCGTCGACGAGCGCGAGGTCACCGAGCACCGCTGGGCGACCGCCGCGGCGCTCATCGAAGCAGGCCAGCGCGGCGAGATCAAGCTCCCGCCGCCGACGCTGGCGACGCTCGTCGATCTGCTGCCGCACGCAACGATCGAGGCGGCGATCGCGTGGCTTCGGGACCGCCCTATCGCCCCGATCCAGCCCAAGGTCGCGATGTTCGGCGAGCGCCTGGCGATCGTGCTGCCGTGGGACGACGAGTTCGCGACGCTGCCCGGCGAGGGCGCGCCGATCGAGCGAACGCACCCCATGCTCGCCACGATGGCCGACGAGATCCGGCTCGGGCCGACCCGCTTCTTCCTCGACGACGGGCGCTGGCGCTGGGCGCGCGAGTAGCGCGCCGGCCAGGTCGCGACGGCAGCGAGAGCGACGAGGCCCGAGCAGGCCGAGCGCCCGAGGAGCGAGCTACCGGATCGTGACGAGGCCGGGCGGGCGCTTGACCGCCTGGCTGGGCGGCCCGGCGCTCTTGGCGAGCAGCCCCGCGACCGTGCGCGCGATCTGCGCGAAGCGCTGCGCGTTCTCGCTGTCTGGCGCGCCCACGATCACGGGCCGCCCGGTGTCACCGCCGTAGCGCACCTTCGGATCGATGACGAGCTCTCCCAGGAACTCGACGCCGAGCTCCTTGGCCAGCACCTTGCCGCCGCCGCGCGAGAAGATCTCGTCGGTGTGGCCGCAGGCCGGGCAGCGGTACAGGCTCATGTTCTCGACGACGCCGAGCACTGGTACGTTGACCTTCTGCAGCATCGACACGGCCTTGACCACGTCGACGAGCGAGATCTCCTGCGGCGTCGTCACGATCACCGTGCCGGTGATCGGGATGAGCTGCGACAGCGAGAGCTGCGCGTCGCCGGTGCCGGGCGGCAGATCGACGATCAGGTAGTCGAGCTCGCCCCAGCGCACGTCCTCCAAGAACTGCTGCAGCAGCTTGTGGATCATCGGCCCACGCCAGACGACCGCGCCGTCGCGCTCGACGAAGAAGCCGACCGACATGATCTCGATGCCCCAGTGCACGCCCGGTCGCAGCGCGCCGCTCTCCTCCTGCGCGGCGGGCACCTCAGGCGGTCCCATCATCGTCGGCACCGACGGGCCATAGACGTCCGCATCGAGGAGCCCGACCTTCGCCCCGGCTCGCTTGAGGCCGAGCGCCAGGTTGGTCGCGACCGTCGACTTGCCAACGCCGCCCTTGCCAGCCGCCACGGCGATGATGTTCTTGACCATCGCCATGCGCCCGCCCGCCGGCACGCGTGGCACGATCTGCCACGACACGTCGATCTTCGGCGTCCGCCCGAGCTTGACGATCGCCTCGCCGACCGCCGCCTCGAGATCGAAGCGGTGCGGGTGGGCGGGAGTCGGTAGCTCGAGCGAGACGATCACTTCATCGCCGGACTCCTGCACGTCCTTGACGTAGCCGAGCTTGACGAGGTTGTCGGAGAACAGCGGATCGGCGATCGCAGCGAGAGCGCCGCGCACCTGGTCGACGAGAGTGCTCATGAATTTATACCTTGTGGCCGAGCTTCTGGCGCTTGACTTCGAGGTAGTCGCGGTTGAACTCGTGGTGCTCGCCCCAGTGGGGCACGCGACTGGTGATGCGCACGCCGGCCTTCTCGAGGCCGGCGAGCTTGTCGGGGTTGTTGGTCATCAGCGCCACCGACTTGACGCCGAGATCGGCGAGGATCGACGCGGCCAGATCGTAGCTGCGCAGATCGGCAGCGAAGCCGAGCGCCTCGTTGGCTTCGACGGTGTCGGCGCCCTTCTCTTGCAGCGCGTAGGCGCGGATCTTGTTGCCGAGGCCGATGCCGCGCCCCTCCTGCCGCAGGTAGACGACGACGCCGCGCCCCGCCTCGACGATCGCCGCGATGGCCCGATCGAGCTGCTCGCGGCAGTCGCACTTGAGCGAGCCGAGCGTCTCGCCGGTCCAGCACTCCGAGTGGATCCGCGCCAGCACCTCTTCGCCAGCCAGCGACGGCAAATCGCCGGCGATGATCGCCATGTGCTCCTTGGGCTCGGGATCGGCCTCGCGTCCAGCGGCCGGCTGCGGCTCTTCGCGATAAACCACGAGGAGCAGCGATCCCAGCGGCGTCGGTAGCGTGGCGGTCGAATATCGGGTGACGGGCATGTTTTGAGGCGACAAGCCCGCGACGGGCGCTTGACGCGGCGTGATGCTAAATTTAGCTTGTCGTTTGTCAACCGCGTTGTAGCGGTCGCACCTCGACCGCGCTGCCGTGAAGGATTCGTCGATATGGCTCTGCTGCGCATTCTCCGTTTTCCCGACCCGTTCCTGCGTCAGCCGACCGTCGAGGTCACGGCGTTCGATGCCGACCTGCGTACGCTCGTCGCCAACATGACCGAGACGATGTACGCCAAGAACGGCGCCGGCTTGGCCGCGATCCAGGTCGGCTCACCGCTGCGCCTGTACATCATCGAGCCGACGGTGGCCGGGCGCGGTGAGAACGATCCGCCGATGGTGTTCATCAACCCGAAGCTCGAGTGGCTCTCCGACGAGAGCGAGACCTCCGACGAGGGCTGCCTGTCATTCCCCGGCATCTACGTACCGGTCAAGCGCGGCAAGAAGGCCCGGGTCCGCGCCAAGGATCTCGACGGCAACGAGTTCGTCGCCGAGGGCATGGGCCTGTTCGCGCGCGCCATGCAGCACGAGGGCGATCACCTCGACAACCGCCTGCTCGTCGACTGGGTCGGCCCGGTCAAGAAGCAGATGATCAAGCGCAAGCTCGCCAAGATGTCCGACGACGAAGCCGAAGAGCTTCAGGCGATGGGCGAGTGAGCGGGCGCGTCTCGATCCGCAACCTCGAGTTCCAGGGCAACCACGGCGCCTCGGCGGACGAGCGCCGCTCGGCGCGGCGGTTCCAGGTCGACTGCGACTTCTTCGTCGATCTCGGCAAGGCGATGCAGAGCGACCGCCTGTCGGACACCATCAACTACTACGAAGCGTGCCAGATCCTCGTCGAGATCGGCTCGGGTCCGGCGTTCCATCTGCTCGAGGGGTTGGCTGGTCAGATGCTCGAGGTGCTGCACGATCGGTGGCCGCACGCGACCATCGCGCTCGAGCTGCGCAAGCTGCATCCGCCCTGTCCGGGCAACCCGGCCTTCACGGCCGTGCACGTCCAGCGAGTCGCGTCGTAGCGCGCTCGACCGGCTGAAGCGAGGCCGCTTCTACTTCTCGAAGCAGATGCCGACTTTGTAGGGGCCGTCGGGGCGGCACTCGAAGTTGCGCGGGCACTCGGACGAGTCCCCCTGCAGGTCGCACTCGACGTCGCCCTCAGTCCACAGCTCGTAGCGCCCCTCGGTGGTGCCGAACGGGAAGAGCCCCATGTTGCGGATCGACGTCGCCATCACGGTGTAGACACCGGTCTCGGTCAGCTCGTGGTCGATGACCGAGAAGTAGGTCTCGTCGACGGGGTGGAGGAAGTCGCCGCGCTCGATGAGCTTCTTCCCTGACGGCGTGGTGATCCGCAGATAGGTCTGGAAGTCGCGGCTCTCGAGCTGGAAGCGGATGAACCAGCCGCGCTTTCCCTCGAACCGGTAGACGTGGTAGCCCTTCGAGAACACCTCGAGGTTGCCGTAGACCTTCTTGCCGAGGACCAGGTCGCCCATCTCGGTCGGCGACCACTGCGAGTCTTCCTTGGCGCTCGCGCCCTCGACGTCGACCTCGGCGAAGTCCTGCTTGGCCGGCCCCTGGCAGCCGAACGCAGCGACGGAGAGCGCACACAGAGTCCCGAGCAAGACGGATCGAAGCTGGCGACGCATGGCAGTGTCCTTTGTCCCCAGGCAGGGGGCTTGGTGCCAAGGTCAGCAGGAGCCGTGCCAGCCCTGCTCAGCGACGGGAAACGTCGCCGCGAGGTGCGGCCAGCGGTGGCCAATCGGGCTGCGAGTGGAGACTAAAAACCCTGCGGATGGAGCAGGCGCTGGGTGAAGAACATCGCCGCGGCGAGGAACGACAGCAGCCCGAAGTAGCGGACCGCCCACGCCACGCGCTCGTCCGCGGTCGCGCCGATCTGATCGTCCTGACGCGTCTGAAACATGTTCATCAGCGACATGACGCCAATCAGGATGAGCGCCGGGGAGCGCGACAGCGCGAACAGCCCGACCAGCAGGACGGCGCCGATGATCCAAGCGCGCTTCGAGAACAGCTTGGCGACGCGGCCGCCGTCGAGCGGCACCACCGGCACCATGTTGAACATGTTGAGGAAGAGGCCGGTGAAGGCGAGCGACAGCGCCATGCGCGAGTCGAACATCATGCCGTAGCCCGCGCACAGCAGGCTCGCCGCAGTGCCCGCCACCGGGCCCGCGATCGCGATGTACGCCTCGGTCGTGGCGTGCTGCGGCCGACCGTTCATCGTGATCATCGCGCCGAAGAACGGCACGAACACCGGCCACCCCGCCTGCAGCCCGCTCTTCTTGATTGCGTAGCCGTGGCCGAGCTCGTGGACGAGGATCAGCAGCACGAAGCCGACGCCGTAGATCCAGCCGTAGCGCATCGCCTCGAACCAGATCATCGCGAACATCGAGAACGCGGTGAGGAAGAACTTGCCGAACTTGAATCCCTTGAGCAGCAGGAGCAGGGGCTTGAGCTTGAGCAGCACGCCCCCCAGCACTGCCGCGATGGCGGCCCAGGCTCCGCCGCGCTTCTCGGCGACGGGCGGCGGCGGCGGCGGATCGCGATACGGATCGGCCGACGGCGAATCAGCGGGCTCGGTCGGATTCATTACGGGAAAGCTAGCGCACATTGCGCGGGCCGGCTAGCCGGTTGCCAGGTGGCGGTCAGTGGGCGCGCGACAGCAGGAAGGCGGCGCCGAGCGTCGCCACCGAGGAGAGGATGAGCAGCTCGCAGGCGAGCTGGTGGCGCAGCGCCTGGAGGTCGCTGCCGACGAGGAGCAGCGGGCCGGACAGGCGGCGCTCGGTGGCCACCTCGCGGCAGAGCGGCTCGGCGGCCTCGGCCGACGCCGTCTTCTCGTCGAGGACCGCGGCGACCCAGACGCGCTCGTCCCCGCCGGCGCGCTGCGACAGCCGCACCACCTCGGCGTAGGCATCGCCGTCGAGCTCCGCCTCCTCGAGCTCGACCCGACCGCGCCGCCCGTCGGCGAACTCGACCAGCGCGGCGCGCTCGTAGTGCTCTCCGCTGAGGCGAACCAGATCCCCATCGAGGCGCAGCAGGCGGAGCGGCTCGAAGATCAGCTCGCCGATGCGCGCCCGCGTCAGCGATCGCGTCCGGCCAAGGACGCGGAGGAGCTGGAGCCGGCGGGTGGCCATCCAGGCCGCCGAGTAGACCAGCGTCGCCGCGACGGCGATCGCCAGCGAGCTCGACGAGCCGTACTCGTGCCGGAGGAGCATCAGCTGTGGCAAGAGGGCTGCGAGCGCGCAGCAGGTGAAGAAGGCGGGCAGCGACGGAGTCGGGCGAAGCCGCGCGTCGAGCGGCTGCCGCATCCCGGCGAGCCGGCGCAGCACGACGCCGAGGAGGATCAGCCCGCCGAGCTGCAACAGCACCACGAGGATCGAGCGGGACGGGGAGACGCCGTTCGCCTCGCTCGGCGTGGTGAACACCCAGCGCACGCGCAGCTCGAGCGGCTGGCTGACGCCGATCCCCGCGTCGAGGTCTTCGAACGGATCGATCGCGTCGCCGAGCGAGCCGAAGCCGCTGACGCTGGCGTCGGGCGCTTCGACCACCTGCGCGTACAAGACGAACGATGGCGCCGCGGTCTCCGCCGTTCTCTGCTCGGTCAGGACTCGCTCGGCCGCCAGCAGCGTGCCGGCCGCGACGACCATGGCGAGGACATGTCGCAGCGAGGATCCCTGCCAGAGCGGACGGTGTTCGGCGGCCATGCACCTTGGAACAGCAAGGATCATTCCTCGTCGCACGCGCCGTCACCGTCGAGCTAACCCCTCAGATCTCGGCGGCCTGGGTGTGGCATCTCGACGGAAGAAGCGCACGAACGCCACATTTTGTGTCGTGAGGGCGCAACTTTTTGCTGTGCTCTCCCGTCGGAGAGCGGCGGAGAGCAGCGGAGTCGGGCACACACCGTGATCCTCGTCGCAAGATCCGGTAGACTACACAGCATGAGCGACAACAAGAAAGACTCCGACACCCCGGCCACCAAGGCGGACGACACGGGTGGCGAGGTCATCTCGCTCGAGGAGGTCCGCCGTCGCCTCGACGAACAGATGCAGAAGCAGGCGGCCGAGAATCCGCCCCCGGCGCCGAGCCCCGCGCAGAGCAACTTCCTCGCGCCCGTGATGGCCGCGCTGGCGCAGCAGCTCCAGGGCCTCGCCGGCCCCGACGGCGTCGTGCGGCTCGAGGGTGGCTCGGATCAGGCCTCGCGTGAGAAGACCGCGGCGGTGCTCAAGGGCCTGGGCGTCGGGCTCGGGGCGGCGCTCGCCGAGGCGTTCGGCAAGTGGGCCGACAAGATCCAGATCAAGGTCGAGACCAAGGCGCCACCGACGGACGAGCCGCCCAAGACACCGCCAGCGGGCGAGCCGAGCAAGCCCGGCTCCGGCGACCCACAGAATTAACCTGCTCCCGCTGACGTCCGACGCAGCGCCCTGATGATCCCTCCGCTCTGGCTCTCGACAGCGCTGGTGCTGATCAACCTGCACGCCGTGCCGTTCGCCGAGCGGCCAGCCGGCGAGGTCGACACCCGAGAGCCGACCGCGCTGGCGATCGTCGACGGCAAGCTCGCGTATGTCGGCACCGACGCCAAGCAGGCGCGCCGGGCCGCCGGGCGCGACGCGCAGGTCATCGATCTGGCCGGACGCACCGTCCTGCCGGGCTTCAACGACGCCCACGTGCACCTCGGCATGCAGCTCACCTTGGGCGGCACGAACGCGATCGAGCTTGGCGAGCTCGACAAGGCCGCCTTCCTGGCGCAGCTGCGCCAGGCCGCGGCGCGCCTCCCCGGCGACTGGCTGTTCGTGCGCGCCCGCCAGACGCCCCCCTCGCTCACCGTCGATGACCTCAACCAGCTCGACAAGGCGGTGCTGATCGCCAGCGCGCACGGCGGCCTGCTCAACCGACGCGGCCAACAGCTCGGCGGCTTTTCCGAGGGTGAGCACGATCAGGGCTTCATCCGCGGACGGCTGCTGGCCGCCGCGCTCGATCGCATCGCGCAGCACATGCCGCAGTCGCAGCAGCTCGCCGAGGCGGAGCGCCTGCTCGACGGGCTTCGGCGCGCGGGCGTCACCTCGGTGCAGCTCATCGACGAGATGCCGGCGCTGTTCACCAGCCTCTACGTGCGCGGCGCGCTGACGGTGCGCGTGCGCATGATCCCTCTCGGGTACCGCTTCGGCAATCGCTTCTACCGCCCGCACTTCGACAGCCTCGCGCCTGACTTCGTGCGCGTCGCCGGGGTGAAGTACTTTCACGACGACGGAGCGCGCCTGCCACGGTTCGAGATCAACGAGCTGCTGCGCCTGACCGCGCAGGACAAGCAGCAGCTCGTCGTGCATGTGCTCTCGGCCCGCGCCGTCGACTCCTTCCTCGATCAGCTCGAGGTCGCGGCGCGGCGCGATCCCGGCCTCGGTCGCCTGGTCCGGTTCGAGCACGTCGACGAAGTGACGCCGCGCGGCGCCGAGCGGCTCGCGGCGCTGGGCGTCGTGGTCTGCCAGAACCCGGCCATGCTGCCGGAGTGGTCGCGCAAGGACGCCTTTCCGCTGCGGACCTTGAAGCGGGCGGGCGTGCATCTCTGCATCGGCTCGGACTGGGTCGGTGATCACAGTCCGGCGCGGCCGTACGAGCCCTTCTTCGGCATCGCCCAGGCCGTCGATCGCGATCGCGAGTCCCTGCCGCTGTACGACGTGCTGGAGGCGTACACCGTCGGGAGCGCCTTTGCCGAAGGGATGGCCGATCGCAAGGGCGCGATCGCCGTCGGACAGCTCGCCGATCTGGTCGTGCTCTCCGAGGATCCGTTCCGGCTGCCGGATCGCGAGCTCGCGCGAGTGCGGGCGGTCATGACGATCGTCGACGGAAAGATCGTCTACCGCATGCCGGGCGTCGGGGAGACCCCGAGCGTGGTGACGCCGCCGTCTCCGCCGAGCATCGGCCCCGCGCCCGCACCACCGGCGCCGCCCGGCCCGGCGACGAACAAGAAACAAAAGTAATTGGGCCAACGGGCCGAGCGCTTCTCAGTGGAAATGCTGCCAGTTCCTTAGTAAGCGGAGGCATGCGCTTTTCCTGGATTATCGCCGCCTCGTTGTTGTTGACCGTCGCCTGCCGCGAGGACAGCAACAACCCGTCTCGCAAGTGCGGCGACGGCAAGATTCAAATCCCCGAGCAGTGTGACGACGGCAACGACCGCGACGACGACGGCTGCACCAACCAGTGCAAGAAGGCGCGCTGCGGCGACGGCATCGTCCGCACCGGTGTCGAGGGCTGCGACGACGGCAACAGCACCGACGGCGACGGCTGCCAGGCCAACTGCACGCCGACCTCGGGTGGCATGACCACCGTCGAGACCTGCCCGGGCTGGAACCCCGACCCGCTGTCCGACGGTGTGTGCTCCACGCAGCCTGGCGACGCGGGGCTGCTCATCCAGGGCACGCTGCTCACGCCCGGCAAGGTGATCGAGGGCGGTCAGGTGCTCATCGATGCCAACGGCATCATCCAGTGCGCCGGCTGCGGTTGCGACGAGGGCGCGGGCTCGGTCACGACGATGATCTGCCCCAAGGGCGTGATCTCTCCCGGCCTGATCAACACCCACGATCACATCACGTTCACGCAGAACGCGCCCGGCGCCGACGACGGCGAGCGCTACGAGCAGCGCCACGACTGGCGCGAGGGCAAGCGCGGCCACACCAAGATCAGCGTCGCCGGCGGCGCCAGCGCCGATCAGATCCACTGGGGCGAGCTGCGGTTCCTCCTCGGCGGCGGCACCGCGACGATCGGCTCGCTCGGCTCGTCGAGCGCGACCGGCCTGCTGCGCAACCTCGACAAGGCCAACGAGCAGGAGGGGCTGAGCTCCCCGGTCGTCGACCCCGACACGTTCCCGCTCGGCGACTCGAAGGGCACCCAGCTCTCCTCGGGCTGCGCCTATCCGAAGATCACGACCGCGTCGAGCATCGCCGCCAAGCAATCCTATCTGCCCCACATCTCCGAGGGCATCGACGTCGAGACGCGCAACGAGTTCCTCTGCACCTCGTCGTCGACCGGAGGCGCGCAGGATCTCGTCCAGCCACAGACGGCGATAGTGCACGCGGTCGGCATGCTGCCGCCCGACTACGCGCAGATGGCGGTCGACGGGACCGCGCTCATCTGGTCGCCGCGGTCGAACGTGCGCCTCTATGGCAACACGGCGATGGTCACGGTCGCGCAGCGGCTCGGCGTCCTCATCGCCCTCGGCACCGACTGGACCGCCTCGGGCTCGATGAACATGCTGCGCGAGATCAAGTGCGCCGATGAGCTCAACAAGAACTACTTCGGTGGCTTCTTCTCCGACGAGCAGCTCTGGCTGATGGCGACGTGGAACGCGGCGCAAGCGACGGCGTCGTCGGACAAGATCGGCATCCTCCAGGCGGGCAAGGTCGCAGACCTGGCCATCTTCGACGGCAGCACCAAGCAGCGCTTCCGCGCCGTCATCGACGGCGAGCCGAGCACCGTGGCGCTGGTGCTGCGCGCCGGCAAGCCGCTCTACGGCGACGCGGCGCTGATCGACGCGGTCGCGGCGACACCCGCCGACTGCGACGACCTCGACGTCTGCGGCACCGGCAAGAAGGTCTGCATCAAGGCGGACGTCGGCAAGACCTACTCCCAGCTCGAGTCCTCGGTCGGGGCTTCGACGTACAAGGCGTTCTTCTGCGGCGTCCCGGACAACGAGCCAACGTGTCTGCCGTCGCGCCCCGAGGCAGTCAACAACTCGACCGTCTACACCGGCGAGATCACCGCGGACGATCAGGACGGCGACGGCATCCCCGACTTCTCGGACAACTGCCCGAGCGTGTTCAACCCGATCCGCCCGCTCGACAACGGCGCGCAGAGCGACTTCGATCAGGACGGCGTCGGCGACCCGTGCGATCCGTGCCCGCTCGAGGCGAACAGCACGACCTGCGCCCCCGTCGACTCGTCCGACGTCGACGGCGATGGCATCTCGTTCGAGCTCGACAACTGCCCGATGATCGCCAACTCCGATCAGAAGGACTCGGACAGCGACGGCAAGGGCGACGCCTGCGACGCCTGCCCCGACGCGGCGAACCCGGGCTCGGCGGCCTGCCCGACGACGATCTACAAGGTCAAGGACGGCACCATCAAGTCCGGCCAGGTCGTCTCGCTCGAGAACGTGCTCGTCACCGCGATCGCGCCCGACGGCTTCTACGTGCAGGCCAAGATGGGCGATCCGGGCTACGCGGGCGCCGACAACTCGGCGCTCTTCATCTTCGGCACCTCGGTCGCGTCGACGGTCAAGGTCGGCGATCGCGTGCGCATCAGCTCGGGCACGGTCAACGTCTACCAGGGGCTCGTCGAGCTCTCGAGCCCGGTGGTCATGGTGACGACGTCGATGAGCGAGGCGCTGCCGGCGCCCACCGACGCGACGATCGACGAGATCAAGACCGCCGGCACCAAGGCGACGGCGCTCGAGGGCGTGATCGTGCGCCTCACCGGCCCCAAGGTGACCAACGCCAGCCCGTCGGTGTTGACCGGCGACACCGCGCCGACCAACGAGTTCGAGGTCGACTCGGCGGTGCGCGTCGACGATCTGTTCTTCAAGATCACGCCTGCGCCGACGGCCAACGAGAGCTTCGAGTCGCTCACCGGCCTCGTCGTCCGTCGCAACATGGTCAACAAGCTGGCACCGCGCAGCGCCGCCGATGTGACGCGCGCCCTGTCGCTCCTGTCCATCGGCCCGGCCGGCTTCACGCGGGTCGGGTACGAGGGCCTGACCACCCTGGTGCAGCCGCTCGAGGTGGTGCTCAACGGGCCCGCCAAGGTCGACACGACGGTGACGATCACGTCGTCGGACGCCTCGCTGCTCACGCTCGACGGCTCGACCGTCGCCGCCGGCAACGTCGTCATCCCGATGGGCCAGACCAAGGCGACTCTGCTGCTCAACCCCAAGGCGGCGGGCGTGGTCACGCTGACGGCGGTCGCCTCCTCGCTCGGTACGGGCATGGTGAGCACGATGGTGACGGTGCTGGCGACGAACCAGGCCGCCAAGCTGCAGTCGCTGACCACGCCGGCGTCGCGGACGTCACAGGGCGCAACCGAGATGTTCACCGTGACGCTCGACGTGCCGGCGCCGGCCGACACCGTCGTCAACCTCACGTACACCGGCGGCACCGGGCCGGCGACGGCGACGGTCAAGAAGGACCAGCTCACCGCGACGTTCTCCGTGATGGTGGCCAACGACGCGACGCTGCTGACGGTGCAGGCGACGCTCGACACGACCAAGTCGGTGACGCTGCCGCTCGGCTCGCTCCTCATCAACGAGGTCGACTACGACAACGACGGCACCGACACGGCTGAATTCGTCGAGCTGCTCAACCCGACGGGCGCGCCGATCAACCTCGCCAACTACGCGCTCATCTTCATCAACGGCGAGACCGCGACCGCGCCGACCCTCGCCGGGCGCTGTGACTTCTCGTCGCTGCCCGCCGACAAGCAGACGCTCGGCGCGGCCTCGTACCTGATCGTCGGCCCGACCTCGCTCGTCATCCCCGGCACGGTCACCAAGCTCGACTTCGCCAGCTGCACCGGCGGCGTCAAGACGCAGAGCAACGCGGTCCAGAACGGCCAGCGCGACGCGGTGGCGCTGATCGAGCGCGGCAACCTCGGCATGGGCATCGCGCCCTCGGTGATCGACGTCATCACCTGGGAGGGCCACTCGAACGCCTTCACCACGTCGATCGACGGCCAGTCGCTGACCATCAACACCGTCGAGGGCACCGAGACGAGCGCGTCCGACCCTGGCGTCGGCTCGCTGTGCCGCCTGCCGAACGGCAAGGACACCGACAACCAGTCGGTCGACTGGAAGCTCTGTAGCGCCTCGACGCCCGGCGCCGGCAACACGCCGTAGAGCGTGTCCCTCGCACCACCACGCCCCAAACCTCCACGATCTCTTCCGCTCCGCCCCGTCGACGTTACAATCGGGGCGTGACACCGCATGTCGTCATCATCGGCGGAGGGTTCGGGGGCCTCGAGGTCGCCAAGGCGCTGCGCGACGCGCCGGTGCAGATCACGCTCGTCGATCGCCGCAACCACCACCTCTTTCAACCGCTCCTCTACCAGGTCGCCTCGGCGGGGCTGAGCCCGGCCGACATCGCCTATCCGATCCGCTCGATCCTGCGCACGCAAAGGAACGCCACGGTCCTGTGGGCCGAGGTGCAGGCCTTCGAGCCCGAGCGCAAGGTCGTCAAGCTGGTTGACCGTGAGCTGACCTACGACTACCTGGTCGTCGCCACGGGCGCGACGCACTCCTACTTCAGCCACCCCGAGTGGGAGCCGCTAGCGCCCGGCCTCAAGACGATCGAGGACGCGGTCGAGATCCGACGGCGCGTCCTGACCGCGTTCGAGTGCGCCGAGCGCGAGACCGACGAGACCCGGCGCAACGCCTGGCTGACCTTCGTCGTCATCGGCGGCGGCGCGACGGGGGTCGAGGTCGCCGGCGCGCTCGCCGAGATCGCGCACCACGCGCTGCGCGCCGACTTCCGCCACGTCGATCCGCAGCACGCCAAGGTGCTGCTCATCGAAGGTGGACCACGCCTGCTGCCAGCGTTCTCCGCCGAGAGCGGCGCCGCGGCGCTGCGCCAGCTCCAGGCGCTCGGAGTCACCGTGCGGCTGCAGGCCAAGGTCGAGAAGCTCGACGACGAGTACGTCTACCTGGCCGACGAGCGGATCGCCGCGCACACGAAGGTGTGGGCCGCTGGCGTCGCCGCTCCGCCGGTGCTGCGCTCCCTCGGAGGGCCCGTCGACCGCGCCGGCCGCGTCCTGGTCACGCCCGAGCTCGCGGTCCCCGGCCACCGCGAGATCTACGTCATCGGCGACGCCGCCGCGGTGGTCTGCGACGGCAAGCCGGTGCCAGGGGTCGCTCCCGCGGCGATGCAGATGGGTCGCTACGTCGCCCAGCGCATCGTCGCAGCCGCACGCAGCGAGGCGGCCCCCGCCCCGTTCGAGTACTTCGACAAGGGCTCGATGGCGACGGTGGGCCGCTCGTCGGCCGTCGTCGAGCTCGGCCGCATGCGCCTCTCTGGCCTGATCGCCTGGCTCGCCTGGCTGTTCGTCCACATCATGTATCTCGTCGGCTTTCGCAATAGACTGAGCGTCATGTTTCAGTGGGCCTGGGCGTACGTGACCTTCCAGCGTGGCGCGCGCTTGATCACCGGGGGCGAGCCGCGCAACGCGCGCCTGCTCGTCGCGCCCGCCGACGCCGCCCAGGCGACCTCCGACGGAGAGAAGCACGCCTCGTGACGCCTCGCCTCGTCCAGATCGTCCTCTTCGTCTCCATCATGGCGCTGCTCACCGGCGGGATTCACTATTATCTGTGGGCTCGCTTGGTGCGCGACCCCAGCTTGCCTGCGCCATGGCGCACCGTCGCCACCGTCGGGTTGTGGTCGCTGTTCGTGCTGATGTTCGCGTCGTTCTTCCTGGCGCGCTACGGCGGCGTCCTGCGGCCGATCGTCTGGATTCCGTACGTGTGGATGGGGGCGATGTTCTACCTGTTCTTGCTCGTCGTCCTCGGCGACGTGTTGCGCGGCGCGCTCGGCCGGACCGACGATCCGGAGCGCCGCCTGGCACTCTATCGGGCCATCGCCAGCGGCGTCGCGGTGCTCGGCGGCGGGCTGTCGCTGCTCGCGCTGCGCGGTGGGCTGCTGCGGCCGCGCACCGTCGACGTCGCGGTGCCGGTCACGGATCTCGACCCGGCGCTCGTGGGCCTGACCATGGTGCAGCTCACCGACGTTCACGTCGGGCCGACGATCGGCAAGGAGTTCATCGAGCACCTGGTCGAGCGCTGCAACGCGCTCAACCCCGACGTCATCGCCATCACCGGCGATCTCGTCGACGGCTCGGTGGCCGAGCTCGGCGCCGCGGTCGCGCCGCTCGGCAAGCTGCGCGCCCGCCACGGCGTCTACTTCGTCACCGGCAACCACGAGTACTACTCGGGCGCTCTCGAGTGGGTCGCCGAGCTCTCACGCCTCGGGCTGCGTGTGCTGCGCAACGAGCGCCTGCGGCTCGAGCACAACGGCCAGGCCTTCGAGCTGGCCGGCGTCGACGACTACACCGCGCGAGGCCAGGCGCCCGGGCATGGCCACGACGCCGACAAGGCGCTCGGGGGTCGCGATCGATCGCTGCCTTGCATCCTGCTCGCGCACCAGCCGCGGTCGGTGATCGACGCAGCCGCGCACGGCGTCACGCTGCAGCTCTCGGGACACACCCATGGAGGGCAGCTCTGGCCCTGGGGCTACGCGGTCAAGCTGCAGCAGCCCTACGTCGTCGGGCTGTGCGAGCACGAGGGCACGCAGGTCTACGTCAGCCGCGGCACCGGCTACTGGGGCCCGCCGATGCGCCTCGGGGCACCGTCGGAGATCAGCCGCATCGTCCTGGCGCGCCGGAGCTGATCCTCGGCGGATTCAGGTGGGCGGCGTCCGCTCGCTCAGATCGCGACGTGTAGCCAGTACAGGCCCGTCGCCATCGACAGGGCGCCCGCGACGGCGAGCAGCGCTCGCTCGGCGCGCTGCGTGGTGATCATCCGCCGCAGCGCCGAGCCCATCACCGCGGCCACCGCTCCCATGCCGAACGCCGAGCCGAGGCCAAACAGGCCGAGGTAGACGAGTCCCGCACCGAACGAGCTCGTCGAAGACAGCGCCAGCGCCGCCAGCGCGCCCGAACCCGCCAGGCCGTGCATCAAGCCGACGACGAGCGAGCGGCGCGCCAGAGTCCACTTGCCAAGGTGGAGGTGATCGTCGCTGCCTGCGTGCTCGTGCTCGAGCCCGCCGTGGCGATGGCGATGGACGGCACCGAACGGGCCGCGCGCAAAGGCGCGCCGCAGCGCCGCACCGCCCAGGTAGAGCAGCACCAGCGCGACGACGAGCTCGAGCGCCTTGGCCATCCACTCGGGGAGCTGCAGGCGCAGCGCGAGCAGCACGACCGACAGGGTCACGATCGCCAGCGCGTGTCCGAGCCCCCAGACGAGGCCGAGCGTCATCACCCACCGCTTGCGGGGCTCGCTCGCCACCAGCGTCGAGACGGCGGCGAGGTGATCGGGCTCGAAGGCGTGGGTCGCGCCGCGCACCAGGCCGTAGATCAGGCTCAGCACGAGCGGCGCGGCGTCAGCGGACACGGCAGGGATCGACACGACTAGCGAGCGCGCTCTGCGACGGGCGCGCTGCCGAGGCCCACGTCCGGCCGGGCCTCGCTGGCAGCGTCTGCCTCGGCGTCGGCGTCGAGCTGGGTCGCGTCGAGGAGGCGCTGGCGCGTCTCGCGCAGGAGCTGCTTGCCGGTGAGGCCGGCGATGAGCAGCACCGGCACGATCTGGATCAGGTGATAGGTCATCGCGAAGGCGAGCGCACGCTCCCCCGAGACGCCGAGCGCCGTCAGGCCCGCCACCGCCGCCGCCTCGAAGAGCCCAATCTGGGCCGGCGTCGACGGCAGGGCGATGGCGATGTTGACCGGCAGCAGCACGAGCGCCGGCGCAGCCCACGGCAGATCGATCTCGTAGGCGCGCAGCACCAGCGTGATCATCACTCCGTCGACGACGAAGATCAGCACCGACATGGCGAGCACACCGACCAGGCGGCGCGGCGTCGCGATGCAGCGAACGCCCTCGGACAGCCGCCCGAACACCGAGCTCCGCGCCTTGCCCCAGCGTCCGACGACGAACAGCGCGATGACGGCGACGAGCACGAGCGCCCCGAGCGCCAGGATCGACTTGGCCATCCAGCGCGGCAGCGGCAGGAAGGCCAGCAGCGGCCCCACGACCATCAGCAGCCCGACCATCTCGAGCAGCTTCTCGACGACGATGACGCCGATCGACGACGACATCGGCACCTTGAACTCGCGCTTGAGCACGAACAGGCGCAGCAGCTCGCCGGCGCGCGCCGGCAGCACCGCCGATGCGGCGAACGACATGATTAGCGTGTGGTAGAGGCGCAGCCACGGTGGCTTGGCGAACGGCGCGATCAGGATTCGCCAGCGCTCGCTCTTGAGCAGACCGTGGACGAGCGGCACGCAGATGGCGACCGCGATCAGCGAGAAGCGCGCGCGACTCAGGAACACGCGCATCTGATCCCAGTCGATGTGGCGCAGCGCGACGGCGCAGACGGCGAGCACGACGAGGCTGAGCAGCCATCGCAGCGCACGCAAACGTCGAGCCTGTGCCAGACCGCCAGCCATGCTGGTGTCCTACCACGCTCGGCGCGCCGCGTCACACGGTTTTCGCGTCGCTGGGCCCAGGTCCGGAGCGCGCGATCAGGCCTTGGGGAGATCCTTGGGCTGCGGCAAGACGAGGCGGTTGACGCCCTTCTCGGCGTGGCGCTGCCGAAGCCGCGCGCGGGTCGCGTCGATCTCGCCGCCGAGCAGGAAGATGAACCCGCTCCAGTACAGATATGTGAGCAACACCACAGCCGTACCGAGCGCCCCGTAGGTGCGCGTGAACGAGCCGAACGATCGCAGGTACGAGTTGAAGGCGAGCGCCGCGACCACCCACAGCACCATCGCCACCACCGACCCGATGGTGAGCGGTCGATAGCGCCGCCGTACGTTGGGCAGGACGAAGTAGACCAGCGACACAACGAGGGTCAACGCGATGAACGCCACGACGAAGCGCAGGTAGCTCCACACCTCGAGCACGAACGCCTCGATCCCGATCCACCCCCACAGCCGATGCCCCACCGTCGGTCCGACGAGCAGCCCGATCAGCGCCACCAGCGCCAGCAGCGCGATCACCAGGGTCGACGAGAAAGCCAGCAGCTTGACCTTCCAGTAGGGGCGCGTCTCGCGCACCCCGAACGCGCGGTTGAGCCCGCGCACCAGCGCCCCGAGGCCGCCCGACGCGGTCCAGAGCGATCCGGCGAGCGTGATCAAGAGGAGCCCGCCGCGCTGCTTGCCGAGCACCTCGTGCACCGTCTCGTCGAGGATCCGCGCCGCGTCCTGGGGCAGCGTCCGATAGAGCGTCGCCGTCAGCTCGGCGTCGAGCCCCTCGAGCGGCAGAAACCCGACGATCGAGAGCAGGAACATGACGAACGGAAACAGCGACAGCACGGCCCAGTACGCGATCTGCGCGGCCTCGCCGAACGTGCCGTGAAAGAGGATGTCCTGCACCAGCGCTCCGACGAAGCGCCACTGCGCATCCCAGAATCGGCGGACCCGTCCCACGCCGCCGGATCATACGCGCTTTTTGCTTCAACTCTTGCTACAAAGGTCGACCGATGTCTGCAAACGATTCGCCGACGGGCCCGGAGCCGGAGCCCGCGACCACGCCGCGGCTGGCGTGGCACCACGCGCCGGCCAGCGAAGCTGCGACCCACTGGAAGACCAGCCTCACCGATGGTCTCGACGACAAGGAGGCCGCGACGCGTTTGGGTCGGCTCGGCCCCAACAAGCTGCCCGAGGCCCCTCCCGAGCCGCTGTGGAAGAAGATCCTCGCCCAGATCTCGGACTTCACCGTGCTGGCGCTGCTCGGCGCCGCGGCGATCGCCGCCGGACTTGGGCTGTTCATGCCCAATCCCGGGGACGGGACGCTCGAGCGCTTCGGCGACTCGATCGCGATCGTCGGCATCGTCATCCTCAACTTGATCCTCGGCCTGGTGCAGGAGCGGCGCGCCGAGCGTGCGCTCGATTCGCTGCGGGACATGACCGCACCAACGGCGAACGTGATCCGCGGCGGCCGCCCGAACCAGCTGTCGAGCCACGACCTGGTCCCCGGCGACGTGATCCTCCTCGAGGAGGGCGATCGCGTCCCGGCCGACGCGCGCCTCTTCGAGGAGTTCGATCTCGAGTGCGAGGAGGCGGCGCTGACCGGCGAGAGCGTCGCGGTCGCCAAGAGCGCCTCGGCAATCCTCGACATCGCCACACCGCTGGCCGAGCGGCGCAACATGATCTTCATGGGCACGCGCGTCAGCAAGGGGCGCGGCCGCGCGGTGGTCGTCTCGACGGCGCTCGGCACCGAGCTCGGCCACATCGCCGGCATGCTCGCGCGCGTCGAGCCGGAGGAGACGCCGCTCGAGCAAGACCTCGAGCGCTTCGGCAAGCAGGTCGTGATCGGTTGCATCGCGATCTCGGCGGTCGTGTTCTTGGCAGGCCTGCTGCTGGCGCACGCGCCGATGCGCGAGCTGTTCCTCGTCGCCGTCGCGCTCGCCGTCGCGGCGATCCCGGAGGGTCTGCCGGCGGTGACGACGATCGTCTTGGCGATCGGCACCCAGCGGATGGCCACCCGGCACGCGTTGGTGCGCCGGCTCCCCGCCGTCGAGACGCTCGGCTGCGCGCAGATCATCTGCACCGACAAGACCGGCACGCTGACGCAGAACGCGATGAGCGTGCGCCGCGTCTTCGCCGGCGGCAGCGAGTACGAAGTCGAGGGCGAGGCGCGCAAGTCGACAGGCGCCATCAAGCTCATCACCGGCCAGGGCGACAAGGTCGCGCTGCACCGCCTCTACGATGTCGCCCACCATGCCGCAGGTGCGGCGCTGTCGACGAGCGGCGAACTCATCGAGGTGCAGGGCGACGCCACCGACGGGGCGATGAAGATCCTCGCGCTGCGCATGCAGTACAAATCGGTGCTGTCGGTGCTCTGCGAGAACCCGTTCACCTCGCAGCGGCGCATGGCCTCGCTGCTGGTCAGCGACGGTGTGGCCCCGCGCGCGCTGGTGCGCGGCGCGCCCGAGGCGCTGCTCGATCGCGCCAAGCGCGTCTACTGGAACGGCGAGCTCGTCCCGCTCACCCCCGAGCTCAAGCAGGAGCTGCTCGACGTCGCGGCGCGCTGGGGTCAGCGCTCGATGCGCGTCATCGGCCTTGGCGAGCGCACGGACGTCGAGGCGCCACAGGGGGAGGTGCAGCCCAACCATGAGTGGGAGACCTCGATCGACTTCATCGGACTGTGCGGCATCGTCGATCCGCCGCGGCCCGAGGTGAAGGCGGCGATCGCCGAGGCACGCTCCGCCGGCGTGCGCACCGTCATGATCACCGGCGATCATCCGGTGACCGCGCGCGCCATCGCCGAGGAGATCGGCCTCTGGGTCGACCAGGCGACGATGCTCACCGGGCCCGAGATCGATCACCTCGACGAGCAGGGATTGGTCAACAAGATTGACCGTCTCGCCGTCGTGGCACGCGCCACCGCCGAGCACAAGCTGCGCATCGTCAACGCGATGAAGTCGCGCGGATGGATCTGCGCCATGACCGGGGACGGCGTCAACGACGCGCCGGCGGTCAAGGCCGCCTCGATCGGCATCGCGATGGGCAAGGCCGGCTCGGACGTCACCAAGGAGTCCGCCGCGCTGGTGCTCGCCGACGACAACTACGCGACGATCGTCGCCGCCGTCGAAGAGGGGCGCGCGATCTACGCCAACATCCGCAAGTTCATCTTCTTCCTGCTGTCGTCGAACGCGGGGGCCGTGCTGTTCGTGCTCGTCGCCGCGATGCTCGGCTGGGAGACGCCGCTCGCACCGATCCAGATCCTGTGGATCAACCTCATCACCAACGGACTGCCCGCGCTGGCGCTTGGCGTCGACGCGCGCGATCCGGAGCAAATGACGCAGCCTCCGCGCGACCCCGGCAGCCCGATCCTCACCGCCAAAGAGTACGTCTACATCTGTGTCGTCGGGGCAGTGATGGCGACGACAGCGCTGGTGGCCTTCTCCCACTTCCTGCCCGATCCACGCCACGCCCACTCGCCCGAGGCGCTGGCGCGCGCCCGCGCGATCGTCTTCGCCATCCTGTCGGTCGGGCCGCTGATGCACTCGCTCAACTGCCGCTCCGAGCACCGGTCCATGTTCAAGGTGGGAGTGTTCGGCAACCGCTGGCTGTGGGGCTCGATTGGCATCGGCCTTCTCTTGCAGACGATCACGATCTACGTCGCGCCGCTACGCCCGATCTTCAAGACCGCCTTCCTCGACGGCGAGGCGCTCGCATGGGTGGGCGTGATGTCGTTGGTGCCGATCGTCTTCGTCGAGCTGCTCAAGGCGGTGCTCGGCGAGAAGCTGCGCTTCATGAAGACCGCCAAGCCGCTCGTCTAGTTGCTCGCTCGGGTCGGGCTGTCGTCGCTCGCTCTGGATCGGTGCGCCGGGGGGAGCTGCGGGGGCTCGCCTCGCTCCGTCACCCGACGACGGGTGTGCCACGGGCAGGGTCGATCGTGCTCCCTACAAAGTAACTCCGCGAGGCGAGCCCCCGCAGCTCCCCCCTCCGTGGCCCGATCCAAAGACCCAGGCCCGGCCCCGGTCCCGGTCCCGGACACGGACCCGGACCCGCAGGAGCAAGATCGACCCTGCTCAGTGGCACACCCGTCGTCGGCTGACGAAGCGAGGAGAGAGATCCCCTCCCCGCCCGGCGCCTCGACTCCTCGCCGTCCGGAGCGGCCAGCCGCCCTTAGAGTCCCGCCCCCGCGAACCGCCGCACCTCGGCGCGATGGAACGGTCGCCACTCCGGCGTGCGCAGTCCAGCCGGGCGATCGAGATCGCTCTCCTTGAACCACGGCGACA
>CAZPEY010000013.1:0-21424 GCA_964585665.1 uncultured Polyangiaceae bacterium
GCCCCCGTTGCGACGCGCTCCGCCGCCGCCGCCGCCGCCGCCGCCCTCACGCTCGCGCGCCTCGTTGACGACGATCGTACGGCCGCCCATCATCTGACCGTTCAGCTCTTCGATGGCCGACTTGGCCATCGCGTCGTCGATCATCTCGACGAAGGCAAAGCCGCGGGGTCGTCCCGTATCGCGGTCGGTGATGATGCGGACCTGCTTGACCTGTCGGGTCGCTCCCTCGAAAAACGATTTGATTGCCTGCTCGTCGGCGTTGTACGGCAGATTCCCAACGTAAAGCCGCGTTCCCATCGTGGCGAACCCTCCTCGGGGTGTCGAATCAATCTGCGCCGCATAGCCCACGAGCCGTGAAGGCAGATTCGGTTCAGTCTACTGTCATCATATCAAGACCAAGTTCTCTTTCGCAACCAGGGAAAGAGCGTGCTAGCTTCGGTGCTCGACCCGTGTCGATGGACCCGCGCGCGTTCGGGCCGTCGCGGACGGGAGTCAGGAACCGGGAACCGGCATGGACGTACGTTGCGAACGGTGCGCTACCGTCTACGAATTCGACGACGCACAGGTGGGACCCAGCGGGGTCACGGTCAAGTGTGCGCAGTGCGGCAACCTCTTCAAGGTGCGGCGCAAGAGCAGCGACGGTAAGACGCTGGTCGAAGGGCCCACGTTGCGGCCGCCGGCGACGCCCGCCCCTGCTCCGACGCCCCCGCCCGCACCCGCCTTCGGAGCGTCGCCCAAGACGCCGCCGCCGATCGGCCTGACGCAGCCCCCCTCGCCGCCGGTCGTACCGCCGCCCAAGCCGACGGCGCCCGTCGCTGCGGTCGCGCCCGTTGCCTCGGTCGCGCTCGCGACCCCGACCGCGCACACCTCGCCGGCCAACCCTCCGCCGCAGCTGCCTCCGGCCACCGCCTCGGGGGCCTACGAATTCTGGACGGTCAAGCTCTCGGGCACCGGGGAGGTCTTTCGGTTCCGCGAGATGACGACGCTGCAGCAGTGGATCGTCGAGCGCAAGGTCAGCCGCGAAGACGCCATCTCGCGCACCGGCGACGTGTGGCGCAAGCTCGGCACGATCCCCGAGCTCGATCCGTTCTTCAACATCGTCGACCGCGCGCTCCAGGCGGGCGGCATGCCCAAGGCCCAGCCCGAGGAGCCGACGGTCACGGCGAACTACGAGCACAAGAAGCCGGCCAAGTCGGCGACCGAGGCCTCTCTGCTCGGGGACATGGGCGGACCGATCGCGTTCGGCAAGAGCCCCGACGTCGGGAGCACCGAGCCGGTCCACCGCGCCCCCAAGCGGGCGCCCTGGGCGGCGCTGGTCGCCGTCGTGCTGGTCGTTGGCCTGGTCGGCGTCGGCGTCGTCGTGCTGCAGAAGCGCAACCATGGCGACAAGCAGCAGGCGATCGTCACGCAGGCGCGTCAGCTCTATGCGCTCGACACCGACGACAGCTTCCGGCAGGCAGCGGGCATGCTGACGCGGGTCCACGCCGCGGACGACAACAACCCGCAAGCCGCGGCGACGCTCGCCGAGATCAAGGCGACCTGGGCGTCCTATCTGCGCGAGGAGGCTCGTGCCCTCGAGCAAACCCCGGCAGCAGCGACGGCGGCACAGAGCTTCCGCCGCGAGGCGCAGGCACACCTCGACGAGGCCAAGAAGGCCGCCGCCGACGCGCTCGCCGCCAGCCCCGACGCCCCCGAGGTCAACCGCGCCATGGCGCTCACCCTGTGCGTCGACGGCTCGCCAGTGCCCGAAGTGGAGCGCTACCTCAAGCGCTCGCTCGACAAGACGCCGGCCGATGCCAACCTGGTCTGGGTCGAGGCGCTGCTCGCCCAGCGAGAGGGCCGCACCGACGAGGCCAAGCAGAAGTTCGCCCAGGCCAACCAGCTCGCGCTCTCGACGACGAGCAAGCCGCTCCTCCGCGCCAGCGTCGCGCTCGCCAAGCTCGCCATCGCTGGCAAGCAGCTCGACGACGCGCAGCGCCTGCTCAAGAGCGTGCTCGACACCAACCCCCAGCATGAGCGCGCCAAGACGCTGCTCTCCTCGGCCACCGCCGCACCAACGGTAACGCCGGTTGCTGCGCCGGCCCCTTCACCCGCTGCGCCGGCCGCCCCGCCAGGCACGCCCGCGACGCCGGTCCCCACACCGCCCGGCGCGACTGGTGGCGGCACTCCCGCTGCGGCAGGCGGCAGCCCCGGAGAGAAGGAGATGCCGAACAGCGTCGAGAAGCTCGTGGCGCAGGCCGAGAAGCTCCTCGAGCACGGCCGCACCGCCGAGGCGCGCAAGCTCTACGAGAAGGCGTTGACGCTCGATCCGCGCAACGTCGAGGCGCTCACCGGCCTCGGCTACGCCGACCTCGACAAGGAGCGCTTCATGAGCGCCGTCGACAACTTCAAGAAGGCCCTCGAGGTCGTGCCCGACTACGGCGAGGCGATCATCGGCATGGCCGAGTCGTACAAAGTACGCGGAGATCGCGAAAAAGCCGTTGAATACTATCAACGCTATATCAAGGTGCTTCCGGGCGGCCCGAAAGTCTCGATGGCCAAGGCCAACCTTCGTGATCTACAAGGCACCCCGAAACCCGAGCCCAAGCCGGACTCGACGCCCGCGCCACCAGGCGAGGCGAAGCCCGAGAAGTCCGAGCCGAAGGCCGAGGCCAAGCCGTCCGAGTAGCACGCAACCTGGCAAGGAGATCGTGATCCCGTGACCAAGAAGCCATCGCAGGAAGAGGAAGAGTACTTCGCCCGTCAGGAGTCGGCCCGCCTCAAGGCGGCCGCCATCGAGAAGGCGCGCCAGATCCAAGCCGAGGAGCTCGAGAAGCGCAAGCAGCTCCACTGGATGAAGTGCCCCAAGTGTGGCGACGAGCTGCACACCATCGTGCTGCACGGGGTGCACGCCGATCGTTGCTTCAACTGCAACGGCACGTTCCTGGACGCCGGCGAGCTGGAGCTGCTGGCCGGCAAGGAGCACGGGTTCCTACAGAAGGTCCTCTCGGTCTTCAAGCACTGAGCAGAGCTCGACCAGCGTCGACACGACCCGGTCTGCGCCCGCCTCCTGCAGCGCCTCCATCGCGTACGATCCCGTCGCCACACCCACCGCCCTGCAGCCCGCCGCATGCGCTGCGACAATGTCGCGCGGCGTATCACCGATGACCCACACCATTCGAGCGCCCGCCGAGTCACCGACGTGCGCGCGCGCCCGGCGGACGCCCTCGGCCACGAGCACGCTACGCTCCTTGGCGTCGCTGCCGAAGCCACCGAAGGCGAAGTGGCGCCACAGATCGCCACGCTCCAGCTTGAGCTGGGCGCCGCGCACATGGTTGCCCGTCGCCAGCCCGACCGGCAGCCGGCGCGCCGCGAGCTCGTCGAGCAGCTCGACGACGCCGGGCAGCACCTGGTACTCCGCGCTCGGCAGCGCCTCGGCCAGATAGTCAAGATACTTGTCTAGAATCGCGTCGTGCTCGGCCGCCGTCGGCAAGCGGCCGAGGCGCGCCTGGAACACCTCGTCGAGGATCCCGGGATCGGTCTTGCCGTCGAGGCGGATGCCGTCGAGGGCGCCGCGCAGCCCGAGCTGCTCGTCGCAGGCGCGCTCGAAGGAGCGGCGCCCGCAGCCGTCGGTGCGAATCAGGGTGCCATCGATGTCGAAGAGCAGGATCACGCGGCCTTCCGCCAGAGCAGCGCGAGCAACCCGATTGTCTCGGCGAGCGCCGCCGGGTGGCGCGCGAGCTCGTTGGCGCGATAGCGCAGCCCGCGCTGCGGCCAGACCGCCAGCCACCCGCGGCAGGTCGAGAGGAGCCCGAGCCGCGTCTGCTCGTCGAGGAGCTGCGCGGCTACCGAGCGGCGATCGTAGACGCGAAACGCCGCGTCGAGCTCGGCATCGTCGAGCAGCAAGCGCGGCCCGTCAGCGCGCGGGCCGAGGTGGGGCGCCTCGACGTACTCGAGCGAGAACGGTGGGTCGCGCGGCGGCGCGCTCGCGATGGTCACGTCGACGCTGGCGAGAGCACCGAGCCGCCACCGCACGACCACTTCGACAGCAGCTCCGTCGAGCGATCCGACCAGCCTCGCCGCCTCCCCCCCACCCTCGCCGGTCATGTTCACCGTCGACGCCCCGGCTGCAACCGCCGCTCGCCGCAGCAGCTCCTCGATCTCGTCCTTGCGATACGGATCGGACACCGGGCGCGTCACCGACTCGAGCAGGCACAGCAGACCGACGGCCGCGATCGCGAGCTGGGAGGGCCAGTGCAGCTGCAGACCGTTGGTGACGAGGAGGAGGAGGCCGTAGGCACGCAGCTGATCGCGCTCGTCGCCCTGCAGGTGCGTCGTGACGACGAACAGCAGCGCGCCGAACGCCACGCAGTAGGCGATCGCCGACCAGGGCTGCAGCGGTAGCTCGAGCCCGAAGCCGTACTGGGCGATGCGCTGCGCGAGGTCCCAGTGGGTCCGCACCAGCAGCGCCGCCGCGGCGGTGACGACGAGAGACAGCCCGAGGGCGAAGGCCTGATGGCTGCGGCGCGGCCGCAGCAGGAGCAAGGCGAGCGCCGTCGCGACGACGAGCCCGCCATCGACGTAGGGCAACAGATCGGCGCGACGCGACCAGCCAAGGAACGTCGCGAAGCGATCGTTGATCGACACGACGTAGCGCACACCGGCGGGCACCAGCAGCAACACGAGGCCGAGCCGGAGGTGCAGCGCGGCACCGCTGGCCAGGATCGCGAGCAGCACGCTCACGCCGACGAAGAAGAACGACAGGTAGAGGTGGAGGAGCAGGACGCCAGGGATCTTCGAGAAGAGACCGATCCCAACCAGCGCCGCGAGCACGCTGCCGACGAACAGCAGCGACAGCCGCGTCGAGGCCCGATAGTAGCGACGCCGACCGAGCACGAGCAGCGCCGCGACGAGGATCATCCAGCCGAGCACCGCGGCGAGCTGACCGGCGAAGCGATGCCCCGTCTGAACGATGCGCACCAGCGCCGGGTTCGGCAGATCTGCCTCGGCGGGGAGCAGCTTCAAGAACATCCTGCCGACGGTGAGATCGAGCGTCACCAGCGCCGCGAGCAGCGCGACCAGGTTGAGGCGCGAGCGCGGCAGCTCGGCAGCGGGCGACGGCGCATCCTCGCCGGTGGGCGCCTGCACCGAGGAGTCCTCGGATGGGGTGGGGGGATCGGGTTGGTCGGCCATGGCTGTGCGGTGACGCCGCACCGCAGCTGCGACGGAAGACTCTTGTTTACGCGGGGGCAAATTTGCGCGCAAGCATGTAGCCCAGTATCCTACATCTAACCACCATGAACAGCGTACCTAGCATAGTTCGCTTTCTCCTGGTCGCCTCGACCGTCGGGATCGTCGCTAGCGGGCGCGCGCACGCGGCCGAACCGCTGACCGTCGTGCTCGACGCCGGGCACGGCGGCTCGAACATTGGCGCCAAGGGGCGCGGTGCCGCCGTCTACGAGAAGAACCTGACGCTGGCGGTGACTCGCCTCCTCGAGAAGCGCCTCGGCCTCGCCGGCGTGCACGTCGTGCTGACCCGCGGGCGCGACCGCTACCTGACGCTACGCCAGCGCTCGCGCGTCGCCGAGGAGGCCAAGGCGGATCTGTTCGTGTCGCTGCACGCCAACGCCTCGCCGCAGCACAACCAGCGCGGCATCGAGACCTACTTCCTCAGCCGCGAGGCCGCCGACGTCGAGGCGCGTCGCAGCGCAGCCCGCGCCCCCGCTCCGGCGCTCGCGCTCGTCGCCGAGCTGCAGCGGCTCGAGGCGCAGCGCAGCTCCGCCCGCCTCGCCAGGCTGGTGCAGAAGCGCCTGGCCGAGGCACGGCCGACGCAGAACCGCGGCGTGCGCCAGGGCCCGTACGATGTGCTCGGCGAGCTCTCGGTCCCGGCGATCCTCGTCGAGATCGGCTTCCTCGATCACGCGCTCGAAGGTCCGGAGCTCCAGCAGCCCGAGATCCAGCGCGCCATCGCGGGCGCCATCGCGCAGGGCATCCTCGACTACGCCGGCAACGATCGCCGCGTCGCCCTGCGCGGCGTCGGTCCCACCGGCCCCGCCTCGCCAGTCGCTCCGACCACCAAAGACAACTGACGCCTCACGACGATTGGGATACTTTCGCCAACATGCCACGACCCGACGGTAGACAACTCGACGAGCTCCGGCCCGTCCGCATCAAGCCCGGTTTCCTCATGCACCCCGAAGGCTCGGTCCTCATCGAGGCGGGCAACACCTGGGTGCTGTGCACCGCCTCGGTCGAGGAGAAGCAGCCGCCGTTCCTCAAGGACACGCAGAAGGGCTGGGTCACCGCCGAGTACGCGATGCTGCCCCGCTCCACCAACACGCGCAGCAGCCGCGCTCCATCGGGGCGCAGCAAGGAGATCGAGCGCTTGATCGGGCGCGCCCTGCGCGCGTCGATCGACCTCGACAAGCTGGGGCCACGCTCGATCACGATCGACTGCGACGTGCTCCAGGCCGACGGCGGCACCCGGACCGCGTCGATCACCGGCGGCTTCGTGGCGCTGGCGCTGGCCTGTCGAAAGCTCGTTTCGATCGGCAAGCTCGCGGCGTCGCCGATCCTCAACCACGTCGCGGCGATCTCGATCGGCATCGTCGACGGGGAGGTGCGGCTCGATCTGCCGTACGCGGAGGACTCCGCGGCCGAGGTCGATCTCAACCTGGTGATGACGGACGCAGATCGGATCGTCGAGGTGCAAGGCACCGCCGAGCGAGGGGCGTTCTCGCGGGAGGAGCTCCAGCGCATGTACGACGTCGGCGCGCGCGGCATCGCGCGGCTCTTCGAGCTTCAGCAGGCGGTTCTAGACGGAGGGAAGGCATGAGCTCGCAGTTTCGCTACGGCATGAAGAAGGTGCTGGTCTGCGCCACCCGTAACCGGCACAAGCTCGAGGAGCTGCGACCCCTGCTCGAGCCGCTCGGCTACGTGCTGCGGACGCTCGACGAGGAGGCCCCCAACCTCCCGCTCATCGAGGATGGCGACACCTTCGCTGCCAACGCCGAGAAGAAGGCGCTCGCCGTCCATCAGGCGACGGGCAAAGCGGCGCTCGCCGACGACAGCGGCCTCGAGGTCGACGCGCTCGGTGGCGCGCCGGGCGTGCACTCGGCGCGCTACGCGGCGACCCCCGAGGCCCACGGCCACGACGACGACGCCAACAAGCGCAAGCTGCTCGCGGCGCTGTCCGGCAAGACCAACCGCGCGGCGCGCTTTCGCTGCGCGCTGGCGCTGGTCACCCAGGGCGGCGAGCTGTTTACCGCCGAGGGAACTTGCGAGGGCAAGATCCTCACCGCCGAGCGCGGCTCGGGGGGCTTCGGCTACGATCCGCTGTTCGTGCCCGATGGCTTCGCCGAGACGTTCGCGGAGCTCTCGACCGAGGCCAAGAACCAGATCTCGCACCGACGGCGGGCTCTCGACGCCCTGGTCGCCAAGCTCAGCGCTCCCCGGCAGGTTGGCGAATGACCTTGCAACGCAGCCTGTCTTACCCCATAAACGGGTCGAAATTTCGGGGCGTAGCGCAGTCTGGTAGCGCGCCTGGTTTGGGACCAGGATGCCGCAGGTTCAAATCCTGTCGCCCCGACGAACGAACAACCGCTGGCCGTAAGTGTAGTTGACCATGTCGCACGATCTTGTCCTTTGTCGTCGGAAAGAGGGCCTGCCGCTGTCGGCCCGTACCATCAACCGGGCGCTCATGCAGATCAGCGAGGAGTTCGGGATCCGTTCCGAGCTCCTCGACTGTGGCACCGTGATCCGCTTCCGCATCGGCCTCAAGTCCGACGCGCCGAACTGCGCACAGATCGGCATCGCGGTCACCAAGACTGGCAGCAAGGTGACCGGCTCGGTGCGCGGCCCGGCGGCGGCGCTCCTCGCCTGGTGCTTTCACGCGCTGGCCCGGCGCCTCGACTGCGAGCTCGTCGATCCGCAGCTCGACGGCAAGACGCCGCAGGCCCCCAACCCGCGTGCCTTCTTGAGCGACGCCAAGACCCAGATCCGCGCGCACGAGGAGGCGATCCTCGCCGAGCAGGCCGCAGCCGACGAGGACGCAGAGCCGGGCGTCGACGGCCAGCTCGTCGAGTTTCTCGAGTGGCTCGTCGAGAGGGAGAAGCTGTCCCTGGCCTGCAAGAGCACCGCGGAGGTCGTCCGCCACATCGAGCGCGACGAGGACTCGCTCGATCTGTACGAGTCGCTGCTCGAGTGCCCCGCCGTCGACGAGATCTTCGCCAGCGAAGAGGAGTTCGCGGTGCTGATGACCCAGTACCGCGACACCGCGGTCCGCTCCGTCCGCCCCTCCGCCGCCTGATCCCGAACGCGCCGGCTCGGAGCTACTTCTCCTCCCCCTTGTCGGAGGGCTCTTCAGCGGCAGCCGCCGTCGGCTTGCCGCCACCCGCCAGCCTGCTCTTGTTGGGTCCGAGCACGGACAGCAGCCGCGCCGCGGTGTTCTGCGTTGGCTTGCCGTCCTTGCACGGCCGCTTCTTGTACTCGCCGCACGGCGCCTCGACGTTCTGGAAGCTCTGGGTCCCGCACGACTTGAGATAGGTCATCGGGTCCTTGCAGTTGTACTCGTGGTCGAGGCCGTAGGTGTGGCCGATCTCCTCGGCCGCCGTCTCGCACATCTTGATCGGATCGTCGTCGAGCGTGTCGGCGAAGACGAAGGCGATCGGGTCATCGACCACGTCGGCGTTGTAGGGCGCGAGGCCGGCGATGCGCTTCTCGTACCCGATCGCCGACGGCTTGCCACCGACGACGGCGAGCACGTACGAGCCGCGCTCGGGCCGCTTCTCGACGACCTCGATGTCGTAGGGCGCGAACACCTTGCGCACACACTTGACGAAGTCGCGCCACTGCTGGTCGCTGCCGTTGAACTTGGGGATCGTTGCAGCCTTCTGCTTGGTGGCCACGACGCTCGAGATGTTGTGCCGAGAGTCGTCCTCGCCGCCGAGCAGCTTGGCGCCGTTGCGCTCGAGCACCACGATGTGCGCGACGTTGGGCGGGCCGAACAGGCGCTTCATCGGGTTGGCGTCCTCGGGATCGAGGTCGTCGTTGAGCGCCTGGACGTAGCGATAGGCGAAGATCCCCCCGATTCCGAGGGCGACCGCGATGAAGAAGGACAGGAAGCCGTAGGCGAGCTGCTTCAAAGCGAGTCGTAGTCTACACAACGGATCGCGCCCGAGCGAGCGGCGAGCAGGGCCGTCTGGCCATCGCATTAGCCACCAAAGCCGAGCTCAACTAACTGGAATCATGGACGCCGATCCTGGTCCGACGCTTGCTCTGTGAGCGGCGCATGAAGCGCTCCCTTGGTGTCCTCGCAAGCCTGTTCTCCCTGACCCTGTGGGGCTGCGGTGCCCCCGATCAGCTCGACCTCGACGACGTCAAGGCGGACAGCGCCGACGGCAAGGCCGACTCGTCGGCGATCGCGACCATCCTCGACTTCGAGTTCGACGGCGAGCTGCAGACCGCCTCGTCCTACGGCCTCGACTCGATCATCCGCGACCAGATGCTCTACACGATCGGCCACCTCAACGCCGACAAGTCGGTCGGGCGCCTCGACAAGCTGGTCCTGTCGAATGTGAAGAAGGTCGGCAGCAAGGTGACGTATCACGCCAAGATGCCGGTCGCCTGGGGCAGCAAGACCAACCTGCCCACGTCCTACAAGTTCAAGCTGCCGAAGAACGCCGACGACTACGCCGGCTTCACCAGCCGCTACAAGGCGTCGTGCGTCGACTACGGCGCTCACGACGTCGATGAGGGGTCGATGTGGTACTACTACCGCCCCTCCCGCTCCGGCTGCGCGCTGCAGGACGCCGACGTCGTGCAGTGGACCGCCAACGTCTCCGTCTCGACGGTGAACACCAACGGCAAGTACCCCGAGTACCACAAGATCTGGGAAGACAATGCGTTCAAAGTGGTGGCGATTTTCGGCAAGTATGAAGACGGCGCGACGTCGGCGTCGGATGCGGGCATCGATGCTTACAACACGTTTGTTCGCCAAGTGCGTTCCAAGTTCCCGACGGCTACGGTCACGCCGGCCAACCTGCCCTCGTCGGCTGGCGTAGAGAACCCCGACGTCGAGTTCAAGGCGACGCTCGCCGACGGCAAGACCGTGCAGGTCAACATCCTGCTCGTCGACAACGTCGCCTCGGCGTCGACGGCCTTCTACACCCGCTACAACGGCCTCTCCACCCGCGCCGACCTCATCGCCTACAACGGCCACGCGGGCCTCGGCCAGAACGTCCGCGCCCTCGCCCGCAAGGGTTCGTGGGTCGCCGGTCAGTACGTCATGGTCTTCATGAACGGCTGCGACACGTACGCGTACGTCGATGGCTACCTCGCCGATGCGCGCAAGGCGATCAACAGCGACGATCCGACCGGCACCAAGTACCTCGACTTCATCGTCAACGCGATGCCGGCGTTCTTTGCGTCGGACGCGGCGGCGACGATGGCGCTCGTCAACGCGGTGGTGAACTCGGCGCAGCCGCTCACCTACCAGAGCATCTTCGGCAACATCGATCGCTCGCAGGTCGTGCTCGTCTCCGGCGAGCAGGACAACGTCTACTACCCCGGCATGGGTTCGGGCGGCGGCGGCGGCTCGACCACGGGTCTGCTCGATGAGCACGCCGACGTCGACGCCAACGAAGAGCTGCAGTTCCAGACCGGTGACCTCGACGCGGGCTCCTACACCGTGACCCTGTCGGCCGAGGCGGGCGACGCGGGCGACGCGGACCTCTACGTCAAGGCTGGCGCGGCGCCGACCAAGTCGGTCTACGACTGCCGGCCCTACAAGGACGGCTCGAACGAAGAGTGCAAGGTGACGCTGTCGAGCAAGAGCAAGATCTACGTCATGGTGCACGGTTACTCGGCGGCCAAGTTCCACCTCGTCGTCACCAAGGACGGCGGCTCGACGCCACCGCCGGCGACCTGGGCGGGCCTCAACGAGACGGGCACGGTCACCAAGAGCCAGGAGACGCGGTTCGTGACGCCGGTGCTCGCGGCCGGGACCTACACCTTCACGATGACCGGCACGGGCGACGCGGACCTCTACGTGCGCGTCGGCCAGGCGCCGACGACGTCGGCCTACGACTGCCGTCCGTACAAGACCGGCTCGGCCGAGGTCTGCACGATGAGCCTCGCGGCGCCCGCCCCGCTTCACGTCATGGTGCGCGGCTACGCGGCGAGCTCGACCTTCAAGCTCGTCGGCGCCAAGAACTAGTTTACATCTAACTTATCTTACGATTTGCGCGGCGGCCCCTGCGCAAGGCCGCATCGCTCCTCCACAACGCCCTCGCCCGGTAATAGTGCCGAGCGGGGGCGTTGCCTTTTCTGGCTGGGCTGATGTGGCGAAGCTTAGAGGCGGGTCGCTTCGAGGATCGAGAACAGCCCTTGCGTCGGGATGACGCGCTCGAGGCGGAAGCCGGCCTTGCTGAGCAGCGCGCCGTACTCCTCGGCGGTGCGCTCGCGGCCGTTCAGCATGACGAGCATGTTGAGATCCATCAGCTTGATCGGGGTCGCCATCGGATCGTCGGACAGCACCATCTCGAAGACGAGCAGCTTGGCGCCGGCCTTCGACGAACGGTGGATCGTCTGCAGGATCTTGTCGCAGTGCTCGTCGTCCCAGTCGTGCAGGATCGACTTGAGCAGGTAGCCGTCCCCCTCGGGGACCTTGACGAAGAAGTCGCCGCCCTCGGTCTTGAGCCGATCGCCGAGCTCGTAGCTGCGGACGCGCTCAGCGCCGTGCTCGATGACGTCGGGCCGATCGAAGAGCGTGCCGCGCGTCCCGCCCGAGGCGCGCAGGACCGCTGCGAGCAGCGCGCCCTGGCTGCCGCCGACGTCGACGACGTGCTGAAAGTGCGAGAAGTCGTACGAGGCCATCGACTGGATCGCGACCATCTGCGACAGGTTGCCCATGCCGCGCGCGAACGTCGCACCCTCGTCGGGGTTCTTGGCGTAGTAGTCCCACACCTCACAGCCGAGGGCCTCCTTGGCAGGCGACTTGCCAGTGCGCGTCGCCTGATTGAGCCGGCCCCACGGTAGCCAGTGGCCGGGCGCGAGCTCGGCGATGATGAAGTCGCGCATCGCGAACGGTGAGTCGCTGCGCAGACAATCGCCGACCGGCGTCAGCGCGAACGTGCGGGCGCCAGTCTGTTGCAGGATCCCGACGGTGGCGCCAGCCCGGAGCACGCGAAACAGCGCGTCGGGGTGCGCCTCACAGAGGCGCGCCAGCTCGGTGCTGTCATGCACCCCTTTGGCGATCTGATCGGCGACGCCGAGCTCGGCGATCGTCGCCAGCAACTGCGAGACCCAGTGACCCATCATCATCTGCAGCGCCGCCATTGGCGGCGGTAGCGATCCTTGATCCACGACGACCTCCTGAGGTTAGGCGGCGGACGTTAGCATTGATCGCGATCAAGTGGATGCGGCGGGATCCTGGCGGTAGAAGGCAGCCAGCTGCTCGTAGAGGTCGGGGTGCCGCTTCTTGAGCTGCCTGGGCTTCTCGAAGAACATCTCGGTGACGACGGCGAAGAACTCCGCGGCGTTGGTGCTTCCATAGCGATCGATGTCGCTCGGACGCCCCTTGTGGACGCGCGCGGACAGCTCCTCGAACTCGTCGCCGAGGATCTGCGCCCAGGCGGTGTAGAGCGACCGCGACTCGAGCTCGGGCGTGCCATTCATCACGCCATCCTCGCCGTCGAGCTGGTGGGCAAACTCGTGCAACGTCACGTTGTGCCCGTCGAAGATGTTGGCGGCGCCCTGCTTGACGCTGTCCCAGGCGAGCACGATCGTCCCGCGCTGCCACGACTCGCCGAGCCGGACCTCGTCGGACTCGAGCACGACGCCGCCCTCGACCTTGCGGGTCTTGGTCCGGTAGGCGTGCGGATAGACGACGATGCTGTCGAGCTTCGGGTACAGATCGTGCTCGCGGTGCAGCAGGAGCAGGCAGGCCTGCGCGGCGATCGTCACGCGGATCTCGTCGGTGATCTGCAGGCCGCCTGCGCCCTCGAAGCTCTTCTCCTCGAGGAAGTTGAGGATGAGGCCACAGAGCTCGCGCTGATCCTCCTCGGACAGCGTGCGAAAGTGCGGCACGCAGCGCTCGACGATCTTCCGGAAGACGTCGGGGAACGGCTCGGCTGCAATCTGGGCTCGTCGACGCTGGCGCAAGAACTCGAACATGGTCCGCTATCCTTTCACCGCACCTTGGGTGAGACCACCGGCGAGGTGCCGCTCGAGGACGAGGAAGAGCGCCATCACGGGGAGCGACACGACCAGCGCCCCGGCCGCGAAGTGGCCCCACTCGGAGTGGAAGTCGCCGACGTACTGCTGGATCGCGACCGGCAGTGTGTAGCGATCGGGGCGCGCCATCAGGGTCGCGGCGAGAATGAACTCGTTCCACGCGGTGAGGAACGAGAACAGCGCGGTGGTCGCCAGCGCCGGCCGCGACAGCGGCAGCGCGACGCGGAAGAACGCGGTGTAGTAGGTTCCACCGTCGAGCAGCACCGCCTCGTCGAGCTCGCGCGGCAGCGCGTCGTAGGCGCCGCGCAGCATGAGCACACAGAACGGGACCGCGGTCGCGGTGTAGACGAGGATCAACCCGAACAGGGAGCTGGCCAGGCCCAGGCGATCGAGCAGGACGTAGAGCGGGATCATCGAGACGACACCGGGCATCATCTGCGAAAGGTAAAGGAACTTGACCGTCGAGTCCTTGCCGCGGAAGGAGAAGCGCGACAGGGCGTAGGCGGCGCTCGCCGAGAAGAGCACCCCGACGACGGTGACGACCGCCGCGATGATCATCGAGTTGAGCGCCTGTCGCCAGAAGAGCACCGTGCCGTCTGCGGTGCGCGGCTGCAGCAGGCCAGCGAAGTTGTCGAGTCGAAAGGCCGTCGGCAGCGGGTTGACCGAGAGCGAGAGCTGCTGCGTACCCGACAGCGCGAGCTTGAGCACCCACAGGATCGGATAGAGCGTCAGCGCGACCGCGACGACGAGCGCGATGTGGACCGCGATGGGCGCGAGCCGCTTCATGCTTGCTTGCCTCGGGTGGCGCGGCGCGCGAGCCAGCCCTGCGCGAAGAGCACCAGCGCGATGAGCAGCGCATACGCGGCGGCGTAGCCGTAGCGATGGTTGCGCGAGAACGCCCAGCGGTAGGCCTGCGAGACGAGGATCTCCGACGCGCCATCGGGCTCGCCGCCCGACACCAGGAAGATCACGTTGAACATGTTGAAGGTCCAGACGGCGCCCAGGATCACCGACGGCAGGAGCGTCGGCCAGATGATCGGCAGGGTGACCCGGAACAGCCGCTGCAGCGGGGTCGCGCCGTCGAGCAGCGCCGCTTCCTCGACCTCCTTGGGCACCTGGGCGAGCGCGCCGAGCGTCACCACCATCATGAAGGGAAAGCCGAGCCACACGTTGGTCGCGAGGTTCGCCGCGAAGGCGGTCCAGAACCGGGCAAAGAAGGAGATCGGCTCGCCGCCCAGCCAGACGAGGAGCGCGTTGAGCGCGCCGAACTGCCGGTTGAACAGGCCGCGCCAGACGAGGCCGGTGATGTAGTTCGGCACCGCCCACGGCAGGATGAGCAAGATGCGATAGACGCCGCGCAGGCGACGGGCGGGGTTGCGCAGGCAGAGGGCCAGGAAGACGCCGATCGCGAGGTGCAGCGACACGTTGGCGACCGTCCAGACGATCGTCACGCCGAGCGTGTAGTAGAACGACGGTGGCGACCACGGGGGAACACCCGACGACCACAGGATGTCGACGAGGTTGTGCAAGCCGACGAAGCTCCAGCGGCCAGCGTCATAGTGAAAGAACGCCATGCCAGCGCCGACGACGAGCGGCACGCCGGCCAGCACGATCATGACGAGCTGCATCGGCGCGGCGAAGAGGTACGCCGCCGCTTGCCCCGGTCGAGCGGGCGTACGCCGTCGGCGGAGCTCGACGACAGCGAGGGCACCGAGACCGAGACCGAGCGCGACGAGGTAGGGCAGCGGATCGCGCGGCGGTGGTGGCGGTCGCAGCGCCTCTTCGACCTCGCGCTGCGCATCGCGCGCCGCGACGCTCGGCTCGGCGGCCCCGCGCAAGACCCGACGCAGCGCCCGCTGTCCCGGCTCCCAGACGAGCTTCATGGTCCGCGCCGTCGACATCGGCACACCGTCCCCGAGCGCGCGCGCAAACTGCACCAGCAGCGGATTATCAAGCTGCTTGACTACTTGCTCGTCCGTCACGATCTGCTTGCCGATCGTCGCGCGCAGCCGAGCGCCCTCGACGCCATGCAGGTAGCGCGCGAACTGCTGCGCCGCCTCGCCCTGCCTGGCGCGCGGGGAGAGCACCACGACCTCGACGGTGAGGAGCGGTCGCGACGGCTGCAGCAGCGCCGGGATCGGCGCGACTGCGAGCGGCCATCGGGTGCCGAGGTCGCCGAGCGCCCATGGGCCCGTGATCAACATCGCGGCGTCGCCACGCACGAACAGCTCGCTCGCCGCAGCGCCGCTGACGTCCTCGGGGATCACCTTGCGATCCTGGAGCTGCTTGGCCCACGCGAGCGCCGCGACCGACGCTGGGTGGTCGAGCTGCGGTCGCGCCTCCTCGTCGAGGATCGCGCCGCCCTCGCCGGCGATCCAGGGCGCGTGAAAGTAGAAGCTCCCGGTCTCGTAGACGAGGGGGTGCAGTCGCTTGGCGAGCAACGACGGCGCGAGCGCCATCAGCTCCGCTCCGTTGGCGGGCGGCTGCGCGACGAGGTCCGTGCGGTAGACCAGCGCCGGCCCCTTGAGCGCCAGCGGGAGCGCCAACCATCCGCCATCGGCCGCGAGGACCTTGTCGAGGTTCGGCTGGAGCGCCGTGTCGCCACGCGGCTGCACCGCGACCAACCCGAGGCGACGCCACTCGCCGAGCGACTCGTGCGCCGCGATGAAGAGATCGGGCCCGTTGCCGAGGGGAATCGCCGCTTCGAGCTTCTCGGTGTAGGCGTTGTATGGGATCGCCACCGTCTCGATGCGCACGTCGGGATGTTGCGCGGTGTACTGCGCCGCGACCTGATCGAGGGCCCGCGCCTCATCGCCGCTGTAGGCGTGCCAGAGCACGACCTGGGTGACGAGGAGCGCACCGATCACAGCCGCCGTCCCGTCCCGTCGAAGAAGTGCAGGCGCGTCGCGTCGGCGCGCACGACGACCGACGCTCCCCGCTGCGGGGCTCGATCACCGACCAGCCGCGCGACGAGGCGCGTCTCACCGAGCCGCAGGTGACAGAGCGTCTCCCAGCCGAGCGGCTCGACGATCTCCACCGTCGCGTTCGGCGCGCCGTCTTCCGTGAGGCGCAGATCTTCGGGGCGCACGCCGACCTCCACGGCACCGGCGGGCGCCGCGAGGCTCGCCTCGAGCATCGGCGCGGCGCTCGTCGGCAGGAGGTTGATCTCCGGTGTTCCAAGGAAGCGCGCCACGAAGCGCGTCGCCGGGCGATCGTAGACCTCGCTCGGCGGCGCCGTCTGTTCGATCCGCCCCTGGTTGAGCACGAAGATCCGATCCGCCAGCGTCATCGCTTCGATCTGATCGTGGGTGACGTAGATCATCGTCGAGCCCAGCTTGGCGTGCAGCTCGTGGAGCTCGACGCGGAGCTGCGCACGCAGCGCGGCGTCGAGGTTCGACAGCGGCTCGTCGAACAAGAAGATCGATGGACGGCGCACCATCGCGCGCCCCATCGCGACGCGCTGCCGCTGCCCGCCCGACAGCTCGCCGGGCTTGCGGGCGTAGAGCTCTCGCAAGCCGAGCATCGTCGCCGCCTCGTCGACGCGCGCCCGGATCTCGGCCGGCGGCGTCTTGCGGAGCGACAGCGCGAACGCAAGGTTGTCGTAGACGGTCAGGTGCGGGTAGAGCGCGTAGCTCTGGAACACCATGCCGATGTCGCGCTCCCCTGGCGGCAGCCGCGTGACGTCGCGACCACCGATGCGGATCGTCCCACCGTCGGGCGCATCGAGCCCCGCGATCGCCCGCAGCAGCGTCGACTTGCCGCACCCCGACGGGCCGACCAGCACCGCCAGCTCGCCCGCCTCGATGTGCAGCGAGATCCCATCGAGCACGCGGCGCTCGCCGTGCGACCGCACCAGGTGGTCGACGTCGACGGCGACGCCGGTCGTCTTACTCGATGACATCGGCTTGCGGCACGAGGATGCGAGCACCGCGCGCCGGCACGGTGATCGTCACCGCGCCGCCCGCCCCGACCTGGAACTCGCTCGCGCCGTCGTCGGCGAGCACGTCGACCAGCGTCGTCCCCGGCGCGAAGTCCGTGGTCATCGCGCTGCCGCCGACCGTCGACGCCGAGGTCTCCGACGTCTTGGCGTCCGAGGTGTTGATCACGACCAGCGCCGTCTTGCCCTCGTAGGTGCGGGAGAACGCGAAGATGCCGGCGTCCTGCTCCTGGCCGGTCCGCTCCGTCGCCCAGCGCACCACGAGATCGCCGCGGCGCAGCGGTGCGTAGCGCTTGCGCAGCGTCGTCAGGCGCTTGATCCACTGGAACGTCTCGCCGTCGGTCTTGTAGCCCGTGGTCCACAGCGGCTCGCGGTTGTACGGATCGTTGCCGCCCGAGAACTGCTGCTCGGTGCCGTAGTAGATGCACGGGATGCCCTCCTCGGTGAGGAGGAAGGCGAGCGCGTTGTGGAGCGCCGCCGTGTCGGGTCGATCGAAGAGGAAGCGCGGCACGTCGTGATTATCAAGGAAGTTGACCAACGCCTGCTGCGGCGCGACGCCAATGCCGCCCGGGTGCGGCGCGGCGCCGTAGCGCTGACGGACCCGGCCGATCTGATCCTCGATCCGCTTGGTCGGCGCACCCTTCTTGAAGACCTCGTCGAACACCGAGAACTTCTGCGCGAAGTGAAAGACGCTGTCGACCTCGCCGTTCTGCGTGTAGCTGCCGTTGAGCTCGTCGTTGCCATCGAAGGACTCGCCGAACATGAAGAAGCTCTGCTTGGGCACCGAGAGCGGCGGCACCGTCGCGTTCGGCTCGTCCGGCCTGGTCGGATCGGGTAGCGCGATCGAGCCGGCCGCGTAGTCGCGAAGGTTGCCGCAGAAGTCCTGCCAGAACTCGTGCTCGACGTGCTTGAGCGTGTCGATGCGGAAGCCATCGAAGTCGGCGGCCTGGATCCACTTGGCGAACACCGCGGTCAGCGCCGCCGTCACGTCGGGTCGGGACGTGTCGAGGTCCTTGAGCCCACCCGGGAAGTCGCCCTTGAGCACTTGCTCTCGGGTGCCGTAGTCGGTGATCCGGCCGCGCTTGTTGTACCAGTCGAGGTTGGCGAACACCGCGGGCGCCGTCGGCATGCGGTTGATACCCGGCTTGTAGATCCAGCGCACCGGCGCCGGCCCCGAGAAGCCGAGCGACGTGTAGCCGCGGATGCCCTGCGGATCGTAGTCGGGATCGTACTCGGTCAAGTGGGTGATCACCGCCGGGCTCGGGCACGGCTGCTTGTCCATCGGCGGCTGGGTACCGCAACCCGCGCCGTACACGTTGTCGTCGGGCAGACCGTTGCCGTTGATGTCGTAGTAGAAGAGCTGGCCGACGTGGTTGGTGACGATATCGAGGATCACCTTCATGTTGCGGCCGTGCGCCGCGTTGACCAGCTCGCGTAGCTTGCCGAGATCGCCGAAGTGCGGGTTGACCTTCTCGAAGTCCTGCTGCCAGTAGCCGTGGTACGAGTCGAAGTTGGCGTCTGTCTCGAGGTTGCGCACCACGGGCGAGATCCACAGCGCGGTGACGCCGAGCTCCTCGAGATAGTCAAGATGGTTGATCAATCCCTGCCAGTCGCCGCCCTGAAAGCGCCCGAGCTCCCCCGGACGGACGTTGAAGTCGTTGGACAGATCCCCGTTCGCGAAGCGATCGACGAGCACCTGATAGATGACCTCGTCGCGCCAGTCGGCGGTCTGCCCGGCGGTCGTCTTCCAGCCAGAGTCGAGCGCGTCCCCGGGGCTGCTACAGCCGACGCCAAGGACGGAGAGCGCCACCAGGGCTGCAAGCTTCTGCACGACGCGGCTCCTCCTCGTCATCATCGATAGCTCGAATTGAACCACCATTCGACTCCCGCACCGAGGTAATGGACGACGCCCTGCGAGTACCGATAGTCGATCGGATCGTACTTCGCGAGGCGGGCGTCCTGGTTGACGAGGGACAGCGTATAGATCGCGTACAGCATCGGCCTGCTATAGGTGCCACGGCCACCGAGGTTGACGGTGGGCTTGAGCGAGACGCGGAAGACGCGCGGATAGAGCACACGGTTGGCGAGGAAATCGAGCCCGTCGGCGGTGCGCGCCTGGTAGCTGAGCTCGACGACGGCATGGAAGTAGTCGTGCACATAGACCGTCGGACGCGCCCCAAAGATGCCCTCGGTGTAGCTCTGCGGATTGGCGCGCCCGCCCGCCGGATCCGTGAACCGACGCACGTAGCCGCCGAGCTGCATGCCAAAGTAGCGCGACTCCCAGTTGCCGTAGATCGCGCCGACGAGCTCGCGCGCCCCCGTCACTTGCCGCTTCGCATCGAGGCTGGTCGGCACGGTGAGATCTCCGTACGCCGCGAGACCGCCAGCAGCGCGGAACCACGCGTTGAGGAACACGCCGGGGCGGAGCCAACCGCCGAGCTGCACACCCGCGACCCAACCGTAGTCTCCCGGCAGCGGCGTGCGCGTCCGCGACTGCTCATCGAGCTGATCGCCCGCTGGCAGGCCGTGAAACTCGCCGTAGAGCGCGGCCTTCCAGCCGCGCAGCGCGCCGAACTGCTTGGTCAACTTCATCGACAGGATGCCGCGCGGGCGCGACAGCACCGTCGCCGAACCGGCGGCGCCGAGGCCGCGCGGCGGCGTATCGAGCGTCTCGTACTGGTAGGTGTCGAGGAGCTGGTTCATCCCGGCGTGGATCTGCAGACGGAAGCCGGCGCGGTCGTAGAACAGCCCACCGCCGATGGTGTTGAGGTTGTCCATCGGCCAGTAATCGAAGAGGTACATGTCGTCGCCGCGCAGCATGCGCGAGCCCACCCACAGACGCAGACCCTTGGCGAACAGGTTCTCGCTCTGCGCGTAGGCGTTGCGCAGGCCGAGGTGCGAGGCGAACGAGCCGGTGTAGTGGAACAGATCGCCGCCGGCGAGCGCCGGCACGATCACGACCTGCCAGCGCTTGTCCGGATCGCCCTTGATGAGCCCGGTGTAGTAGAAGTTGAGCTCGAGGTACGGCGCCTTCTCGAGGCGCGAGCCATGGGAGACGACGTTGGTCGAGAAGCCCTCGTGGCCGCGCATGTCGCCGCCGAGGCCGATGCGGCCATAGCTGCCGAAGTCGAACCCGGTGGGCAGCGCGCTCGCCGAGGGGGGTGAGCCGGGGTCACGCGCGGGTGGTGCCGGCGGGCTCGGCGGCGGCGCAGGCGGGTCGCCGTTCGTCGAGGTCGGCGCGGGCGGCGACGCAGCCGGCTCGTCGGCGAGCGCGCTCGTCGAGAGCAGCGCCACGACCGCACAGGCAAGAGCGCGAGAGAACATCTGCGTGACTATTTCAGCGACGGCGCGATGAAGGGCTTCTCGGGGAGCTGCGACAGCATCTTCTTGTAGACGCCAGAGATGCGATCATCGGTCGCCTTGCTGACCGACTTGTCCGAGCCCTTCCCCTGCGACAGCTCGAGGTACGCGCGACCGTGCACCTGGCCAACCTGGTCCTCGACGTGCGCGAGGTCGAGCTTCTGCCAGGTCTGGCGATCGAGCTTGATGCGCAGCACCTCGGCGTCCTTGTACGTCGCGGTGTACTCGAGCGTCCGCAGATCGGGCGACTTGTCGAACAGCTCGTTGGCGATGTCGGTGAAGCCGTTGACGACGAGGTTGAAGGTCGCCTTCTCGGCCCACGCGTCCTTGCCGGGCTCGGTGAACGGCACGGTGATCTTGGCCGACTTGCCCGCCTCGTCGACGGTCCACTTCTTCTCGAGCTTCCAGCCCTTGTCGGAGTGGACGAGCGCCTCGTCGACCTGCACCTTGAGCTCCTTGACGATCTTGTTCTCGAAGGTGGGGCCGACGTCGCCAGGCTTCTGGATGACCGAGGCGACCGGCGACCGCGGCGGCGTCTTGTACTGCGCCTCGGCGTTGTAGAGGTGCGCCGCCATCCCGGTGGGTGGCGGATCCGTGCGCGTCATCAGGTAGCGGTAGAGATACTTGAGCAGCGCCTCGCCTTGCGCGTGCGTGAGCTTCGGATCGATCATGACGTGGTACTCGACGCTGTTGGCGTTGCCGTCGACCTCGTCGGCGAGCACGGTCATCGCGTGCGGCGGGTCCTTGGGCGGCGGAAACTTCTTCGGACCAGCGGGCGCTTCCTGCTTCTGCGAGCAAGCCGCGATCAGAGCGAATGCCGCAGCGACGACCCCTCGAGTCCACACGTTCTTCATGGGGCGCGTTCGTAGCCGATCCGTCGACGGCCCGTCAACCTGGCCCCGACAAGAATCGACC